>NZ_MPPI01000025.1 GCF_001895925.1 Phormidesmis priestleyi ULC007
CGATAAAGACGAAGCGATCGCGTTTCAACCAGTCATCGAGAGCGTCGAATACGCCTCGGGTTGGTTGCGCGCGCCCAACTGCAATGGTCATGACGCAAATCTCCAAAGATTATGAGAACGAGAGACAAAGTACTCAGCCCATTGTCAAGAGTCGCTTTGGCCGGCTTGACTCTGGTGTGAGAAGAATTTACTTTTCTTCACTTATCTCACCAATTATAGGGGTATGTTCTCCAAAAGTTCTAGCCTCTCGTCTATAAAGCTTAAAATTTCTTCACACTTCTTAATGAGAGAAGGATGAACACCCGATCGGAGTAGATATTTGCGATACTAGATCTTGGTTATCCGTAAAGCACTCTCTTATGTTCATTATCGAATTGACGTTGAAGACTACTCCTGTTCCCCTTTCGGTGCAGCGCAAGACCGCAGAAGATGCGGAAACGACTTATAAAGAGATCACAGAAGCAATGCGTGCTGGCGGTAGCCAAGTTTTAGAGCTGACCTGCGATCGTCAAACCGATAAAAAACTTGCCCTGCTTAGCGATGGCATTGCTGCGGTGCAGATTTATGAGAAATCTAGTGCATCTGCGTCTGGCAGAGCGCCTGGTTTCTTCTCAATGGCTGAGTAAGGGTCTCCATGACTTCTGGATCTACTGCTGCCATTCGTATTCAAGATCTCTGCTTTAGCTGGTCTGAAGATAGAAGCGTTTTAAAGGCCTGCTCTTTAGAAGTGCCTATAGGAGAGTTTTGGATGCTTTTAGGCACGAACGGCAGCGGTAAATCTACTTTATTAAGGCTACTAGCAGGGCTGTTAACACCTGACTCAGGAGACATAGAGATTTCGTCGCCTATAGGTTTTGTGTTTCAAAACCCTGATCATCAGCTTGTAATGCCAACGGTGGGCGCAGATGTTGCGTTTGGGTTAGTTCAAGAAAAGCTGTCGATTTTAGAAGTGCGCCAGCGAGTAGAAGAGTCTCTGGCAGCCGTCAATTTATTAGCGCTGCAACGACGACCGATTTATGCCCTCAGTGGAGGACAGAAGCAGCGAGTCGCGATCGCCGGAGCCGTCGCCCGTCACTGCGAGATTTTGCTCTTAGACGAACCGACTGCCTTGCTCGACCCCGACAGTCAATTAGAACTAGTAGCTCAAGTTAAAAAACTAGTGAAAGACCGGGGTATGACTGCTCTGTGGGTGACTCACCGATTGGATGAGTTGGATTATTGTGATGGTGCTTTTCTGCTAGAAAAAGGGCGAGTCGTTGACCAGGGAGACCCTAAGCGATTGCGACAACGTTTGATGCAGACTGAAGAACCGACTGAGTGACATATCCTCCGTCATCGCCTACCCGACGCTGATTGCAAGCAATACAGCGCGGGGCTTACGACGTTCGGCTAAATTAATCGATCGCTGACTTGCGCGACTACGAGGATGAATTTTTTGGTTCATCCCCAACTTTTGTGCAAATTTTTGTATACAAACCTCGATCGGAGATGCCAATATTAAGGAGTGAGAAGCCACGGTCAGCGTCCGTCTATCCTATCCACTCCAAGCCCATGCCCCCTTCCGTGCCACAAGCTGTGTTATTGGTGGACGGCTACAATATAGTCGGAGCTTGGCATGACTTAAAACAGGTGCGTGACTGCGAAGGGCTTGAAGAAGCGCGTCGCCAATTGATTGCAGCACTCACAGGCTACAGTGCCTTTCAGGGGTTTGACACTCAGGTTGTCTTTGACGCTCAATATCGCGACAGTCTCGCTAATCGCGAAGTGGTCACGCCTAATCTATTGGTTCACTACACTGATTTTGGGCAGACCGCAGACACTTATATAGAGCGATCGTGCGCTGACTTTCGACACGACATTCGCAAATTTCATCAACGGTTGATTGTGGCAACCTCCGATCGAGCGCAGCAACTTACAGTGATAGGCTATGGGGCAGAATGGATGTCAGCCCAACAATTAGCCAATGATGTCGATTTTGCGACCCGTCGAGTTCAGCGTAAACAGAAAGACGTTAAAAAATCGTCTGGTCGGTTTTTGTTTAATTCTCTCGACCCGATCGCCCAAGAACGGTTAGCCCGTCTGCGATTTGGCGAAGATCAGAAATAAGTTTGCAAAAAGCTTGTCAAAAGATCGCGTTTATCGCTATTATGAGATTCGCAACGAGCAACGTTCCTCAGTAGCTCAGTGGTAGAGCGATCGACTGTTAATCGATTGGTCGCAAGTTCGAATCTTGCCTGGGGAGTTTTAAAAGTAAATAATCTCTTATTGACTTCGAGCCATCTCTGTAAGCCAATTTAAGAGAGGTCGCAACTGATTGGGTACTGCCGACTCGCTGACTTGGACGGTGTGATGTTGACCATTATCTTCAGCAGTGACTTTGTATTGAAAGCGATCGGGCTGAGAATTAGGCGATGAGATCGTGGCAGGTAGATGAAAAAAGTCTGTTGCCTGCATTAGTCGACGAAGATGCCCACCTTCAGCCGTCGGCAATGTCTCTGTGTCAACTGTTGTAGTCATGACGATTCCGGCAAAACCGCCGCTACGCTCAAAAGTGACTTTCATAGAGGTTAAAGGGTGAAAGGTGAATGGATCGCTAAAGGCAGGAAGAGGGTGAACTCAGAACTTTTTGCGCTTCATCCACCCTTTACCCTCTAGATGACTCCAACCGTTTTCCAAGCATTTTGTAAGGCAACGTGTTCTTTGCCGTTTTTGCCGTAGAGTTCTGCTGCGATCGTCGTCGTAGCGTTAGCAGCCGTTTTGAACGTTGCTCTGCGGCTCAGACGTTCGGTTAATGCCACATACCAGATTTTTCCAGCTTTCTCCCAAGCGTAGCCTCCAATTTCGATCGCTGCTAGATAAAAAGCTCGATTTGGAATGCCCGAATTGATGTGAACCCCTCCATTATCCGCAGTGCCAGTATATAAATTTTTGAGAACCGCAGGCTGAGGATCTTTGCCCAAAACGCGATCGTCATACGCAGTTCCGGGGGCTTTCATCGATCGTAGAGCGACCCCACTGATCTTAGAAGTAAACAGCCCTTGCCCAATTAGCCAGTCTGCTTGCTCGGCGGTTTGGTTCAGCGTTTTTTGCTTGATCAACGAACCAAAAACATCAGAGAAAGATTCATTGAGTGCGCCAGGTTGTCCTCTATAGATCAGCGCGGCTTCGCTTTGAGTCACTCCATGAGTCAACTCATGCCCGATTACGTCGATTGATTTAGTGAAGCGATCGAAGATCTCACCATCTCCATCGCCGTAAACCATCTGACTGCCGTTCCAAAAGGCGTTGTCATAATTACGATCGAAGTGAACGGTCGAATCGAGCCGCATCCCAAACCCATCGATCGAGTTGCGTTGAAACACTTCGTAATAAAAATCGTAGGTCGCTCCTGACCCGTCATAGGCTTCGTCAGCCGCAATATTGCCAGTGGGTGGGTCGCCCTCCCCGCGCACTAGGGTTCCTGGCAAATCGGTTCCATTTTTGGCATCGAAAATCGTGCGGCGCTTTGTTCCAGCAGGGGACATAAACCGAGTGCTGCCGATCGCCTCCCGTCGTCCTCGAAATTGCTCGGACGATCGCAGCGTTTCTAATGCCCACTCCCGCTGAGTTTGATTGCCGCTAAGAATAATGTGATCGGTCATATACGGCGGCAAAATGCAGCAGATTGGACAGACATGAAACCCTTGATGCTTGCCTAATAGCCGTTTGGTTATCTTTCTCATGGCTTTAAATCGCTCCTAGTTTTAGAAATGAGAGACTGACTTCTGACCCTGAATTCTGATGTTTTGTTACAAAACTTCTATTTGTTCTCAGATAATTTCCCTCTTACTTTTATTATGTTTAACAGACCTGACAAATTGGTTCTACACACTTTTTAATAATTCGATGTTTGAACCCGAAACGTTTTAATCTAAAAGTTAAGCGTAGTTGACCCTGGATAGCGTTGTATTCATGTGGTTCATTACTTCACTAGAATCTATGTTCTAGAAGTAACGAGGCTGATTGACGGTGACAGGTGACACTCTGGTCAGATTTAACACAGTAACGATCCGTAAATGGGAGCTTTAGAAATCCAATGAGTGTTAAGGCAAGTGGTGGAAGCTCGGTTGCACGCCCGCAACTATACCAAACAGTCCCTGTTGCGACTATTTCGCAAGCTGAACAGCAAGATCGGTTTCCCGGTCGGGGTGAGCTAGACGAGTTGGCTCGCTATTTCAGTTCGGGTGCCAAACGCCTAGAAATTGCTGAGTTATTAACCCGCAACTCAGAGCTAATTGTGTCCCGTGCGGCAAATCGCATTTTTGTAGGCGGTTCGCCAATGGCGTTCTTAGAAAAGCCTGCGGAAGCGCCTGTCATGAGCATGGCTGGCACCACGGTAGATACCCCAGAAGCCATGAAACTGGGCACGGCAACCTATGCCAGTGGTGGCAATGGCGGTTTCCTAGATGGAGTTCGCGCCTTCTTCTTGACTCCCGGAAACAATCCAATTCCTGCAAATTTCCGACCTATTAACGTTGCCCGTTACGGTCCGGGCAACATGGCGAAATCGCTGCGGGACTTGAGTTGGTTCTTGCGATATGTCACCTACGCGATCGTGGCAGGCGATCCCAACATCATCTCGGTCAACGTCCGGGGTTTGCGCGAAATCATCGAGAACGCCTGTTCGGGTGAAGCCACGATCGTGGCATTGCTAGAGATGAAGACCGCTGCCTCTAACTACTTTCGCAACGATGCCGAAGCGATCGAGATTGTGTCTCAATACTTCGATGTCCTGATTACAGAGTTTAAAGCTCCGACTCCTTCAGCCAAGGTGCGTCAGCGTCCCTCTAATGATCTGCAAGGTTTGCAGCTTCCTCAGATTTATTTCAATGCCTCTGAGCGTCGCCCCAAATATGCGATGAAGCCAGGGCTATCTTCTTCTGAGAAGAATGAGATTGTCAAAGCCGCCTATCGTCAAGTGTTTGAGCGCGATATCACCCGTGCTTACTCGCTGTCTGTTTCTGATTTAGAGTCTAAAGTCAAAAACGGCGAAATCTCCATGAAGGAGTTTATTCGTCGCTTGGCGAAGTCTCCGCTCTACCGCAAAAATTTCTTCGACCCCTACATTAACAGCCGCGCTCTAGAGTTGGCATTCCGTCACATTTTGGGTCGCGGGCCGAGCAGCCGAGAAGAAGTGCAGAAATACTTCTCGATCGTCTCTAGCGGCGGTCTAGCTGCCCTAGTGGATGCTCTGGTTGATTCAGATGAGTATTCCGATTACTTCGGGGAAGAAACCGTTCCTTATCTACGGGGTCTAGGTCAAGAAGCGCAAGAATGTCGCAACTGGGGTCCGCAACAAGATCTGTTCAACTACAGCGCACCCTTCCGCAAGATTCCTCAGTTCCTCACGACGTTTGCTGCCTACGATCAGCCGCTACCTGACCAACACGTTTACGGTTCTGGCAACGACCCGTTAGAGATCCAATTCGGTGCCATCTTTCCGAAAGAAACGCGCAACCCTAGCAGCAGTCCCGCGCCTTTCGGCAAAAACACCCGCCGGATTTTGATCAATCGTGGCGCAGGCATCAACAACCAACTCAGCAACCCTGGTGCAAGAGGCATCGCCCCTGGCACACTCGGACCCAAAATCTTCAAGCTCGATCAGTTGCCAGGGTTCTCTAACACTTATGGCAAGCGCTCTGTCAACAACAAAGGCGTGAGCGTCAAGTTTTCAGAAAGCTCCACGCAAGCCGTGATTCGGGCTGCCTACTTACAAGTCTTTGGGCGGGCTGTCTATGACGGTCAACGCCTGAAGTTTGACGAAATCAAGCTAGAGAATGGTGAAATCACGATTCGGGAGTTTGTGCGTCGCCTTGCTAAGTCAAACCTGTTCCGCTCACTGTATTGGACTTCGCTGTATGTCATGAAGTCGATCGAGTATATTCACCGTCGTCTGTTGGGTCGCCCGACTTACGGTCGTCAAGAAACCAACAAATACTTCGATCTCGCGGCTAAGAAAGGCTTTTATGCCGTCATCGATGCGATTTTAGACACCGTTGAATATAGTGAAACCTTTGGTGAAGACACCGTTCCTTATGAGCGCTATCTAACCCCAGCAGGTCTTTCACTGCGGACAAGCCGCGTGGGTTCGATCGCCGATAAAGGAATGCCCAAAGTCATTCTCGAAGAAACTCCTCGCTTTGTCGAACTGGGTGCCGTTGAAGGCATACGGACAGAACCCGATGTTCAGTTCCGCGTCAATCAAGGCGTTAGCAAGAAGCGCGAACAAACCAAGGTCTTCAAACTCACGAATTTGTCAGACAAATCGAACCTCAAAGTGATTGCAGGCGCTGCTTACCGCCAAATCTTTGAGCGCGATATCGCTCCTTACGTGGTCAAAAACGAGTTCACCGAATTGGAGAGCAAACTTGGCAACGGCGAAATCAACCTCAAAGAGTTCATCGAAGGCTTAGGCATTTCGAGTCTTTACCTCAAGGAGTTCTACGCACCCTACCCCAACACGAAAGTGATTGAGTTAGGCACCAAGCACTTCTTAGGGCGCGCCCCGCTAGACCAAGCTGAAATCCGCAAATATAACCAGATTTTGGCAACCCAAGGGATTAAGGCTTTCGTTGGGGCGATGGTCAACAGCATGGAATATGCTCAGGCGTTTGGTGAAGACACGGTTCCTTACAACCGATTCTTAACCCTCCCAGCGGCAAACTTCCCCAATAGCCAAACGCTCTATAACAAGCTGACCAAACAGGACAGCAAAGTAGAGAATCCTAGCTTCACAACCGTGAAGCCGCGAATGGATGCCAGCAAACTGCCGTTGACGGGCAAAGCGATCGCTGATCAAGCTGCCGAAGCGCTTCAGATGGATAAGAGCCGGCCTCTATTCATCGAACTGGGTCGATCGTTCTCAAATGGAGGCGGTCAATCGGTCGAAGTGGGCGTTGGCACGACTCGCCGCAAACCTGCTCGGATCTTCCGCATGAACCCTGGCATGGGTCAAGGTGAAACTGAGTTGGTGCTGAATGCAATCTACGTTCAGGTGATGGACGTGTTTAGCGGTCAGACTCCTAGCCAATTCCGACGATCGGACTTAGAGAGTAAGCTTCGCAACGGTGAAATCTCGGTTCGCGAGTTCGTCAAGACGCTGGCAAGCTCGGAGATCTATCGTCGTCGCTTCTACACGCCTTATCCCAACACCAAGGTGATTGAGTTCTTGTTCCGTCACTTATTGGGTCGCGCTCCGGCAACTCAGGCTGAGATTCGCCAATATAACAAGCTGTTGGCGGATAATGGTCTGAAGGCGGCGGTTGAAGCAATGGTGGATAGCGCTGAATATGCTCGTTTCTTTGGCGAAGATGTGGTGCCTTATAAGCGCTTCCCATCGCTGCCTGCGGGTAACTATCTCGGTAGCGTTCAGGCGGATGCTGACCTAGTGAAGCAATCCTGGTCTGATCTGTCTCCATCTTCTCTGACGGGTCGGTTGAGCTAGTGAATTAGACGATTAATTAAAAAGGTCTCGATCGTGGTCATCCCGATCGAGACCTTTTTGTTTGAACATCAGACTCTAAATCCCTTCACCAACCATCGGTTTCAGACTCGTTCCAGACTTCTAAATCTAACTCAGCAAGATAGGTGAGCGCATTCTCTATTTGAGCTTGACTTCCTTGGAGATTGAGGTCAAACCAACCGTCGCCATTAGCGTTTGCACCCAGAATAGCGGCTGTGATATTCACCGTGAGCGAATAGTCAGAGATGAGGCGAGAAATGACGGGTTCTTGATGATAGTGCTTGGGAATGCGGATGCGAATGCGCTTTTGAGTCGATCGTGTATCTTCGTTTATGAATGCTTGCATCGTTATCTTTTGCCTCTTTTAATCTACAGCTTGTCAGTCGGAATATCGTATTTAGTTAAGCAAGATTCTAGCGAGAAACCTGGAAAAACGCAAGTAGGGGCACGGCATGCCGTGCCCCTACTACCCAATAAATGTCGCGCCCCTTACGATGAATACCATGCCTATCGCCGACGAACTTTACTAACCATCTTGCGCGATAGACGTAGCTTTAAGTCTTCCTGGTCTGCCCAATCTTGCAGCAATCGGTAAAAAACTTGGCGATCGTCATTCTTCAACACGGCAACTTGATCCGCCGTTTCGATCACATAGGGATAGCCACTTCCAATCACGACCTCAGCCCGTACCCAATCAATGATGCGATCGTGCCAGCCTGCTTCATAAACCCAGACTGGCATCTCTAACCGCACCGGATAACTATCTTTATTCGTCTTGAGATAAGCGAATGCGATTTTGTCGCCCTGATCGCCATAGTGATCCAAGATTCCAGATCGCTGACAGAGAAATAGAGGGGTACGATCGCCCCATTCCATCCAATGATTTTGGGTGCGGTTGAGGAGCTGGGCATCGTGAATCGATTTTGTCTCAGGCAGATTGCCCAGACGACGCAGCATTTCAGTTAAATCGTGAGCCGTAGATGTGTCAATATAACCCACCAAAGGTACTTGATAATGCTCACTTGCTTGAAGAAGTTTGCACATACATTTGACGTAGAAGTTGCGCGTCTCTTCGTCGAATGCTTCTGCAAATGTGACCACCAACGAGCCATCAAAAAAGGCGAGACACGTTTCACAGCCCGATCGCTCTTCCATATATTGAATCAGGCGATCTGTCTCCATCTCAAAACGGCGGAGATTAACTTTACGATCGGCGATATCCCCCCGTCCGACGCGCAGATCATTGGGAGTCATCACATCTAAATCAATGTCTTTCTCGTAAACACCAGACGGCAAATGAAAGTTTTCGTACCAACCGATTTGCACTAGTGCAATGGGCACCGAAATATCTTTGCTGGGATAAATCTGAGAGCCATCGACCGCAAATGTTGAAATTCCGGTGAGATGATCGCGCACCCATTCCAAACTCTGTTCTCGACTTGGCCAGGTTAGCTGAGATGGAATGATCCAATCAGAATATTTGCCCAACGGCTCTAGAGGCAAGGCTCCACAGTCTTTCATGCCTTTCAGCATCTCAAGCAGAACCGCTGATGACTGCTGTGACATCTTCGCCAACGCCGCTCTATATTGCTGAAGCTCTTGCAAAGCGGTTTTATCATAGCTCATGAAATCATCGCGCTTTTCTTGCAGCAAACTCAAAATTTGAGACGGCTTAATCGGCATAATGAAAAGGTGTTTTTGGTACTTGGGTACTATATTAGACCGGAATGTCCAATCCTCTTCAGTATCTATCGGCGATCGAGCCAGATTGCTCTTAATCCTGCGGTTTGGGCAGCTTCAAAGTCTTCTTCAAAACTGTCGCCAACGTGCCAGATTTGTTCAATCGGATGATTGTGTTTGGCGATCGCGTGGGCGAAAATTTGCGGGTTTGGTTTTGCGGCTCCGACTTCGGTCGAGAGAGTTACAGAACTGAAGAAATCCGTTAAATCCAACGCCTTGAGAACCGCGTAGAGACGAGAATCAAAATTAGATAAAATGCCCATTGTGATGTGACGATCGCGCAATCCCTTTAAGGTTGGTAGCACATCCGCATATAGAACCCAGGGTTCTGCCGTGGCAAAATGATTATAGAGTTCTGCAAAAAATGCGGAGAAATCAGAAAACTCATGCAGTACGCCAAGTTGGGCAAAGGTTTGCTCAACGATCGCGTTCCACCAATGAAACTCTAAATTTGGAATTTCACTTAAAGAATGTCCTGGAAATGCCGGAGAACTTGCTGCTTTGAAGCATTGATAGAATGCTTTATTTAATGCAGCGATCGAAACATAAACGCCATGACGACGAGCAATTTCACCATAGACTTCGCCAACGCTACCACGCACACCAAACAACGTCCCAACGGCATCGAAAAAAATTAGTTGGGGACGATTCATAAAAAATTTTGCATGTCAGGGTGATGAATGCAGGAGAACTTAAATTGAAATGTCAACGATCGTGACTGCCTGCCAGGGCATCCGCGATCGGCTTTGTCACCCAATTTAGCCCAACTCGAATCTGATGTTTTAGGGTGGGCATCCGATTTAAGTAAGCGAGTCGCCGGATGATATGGGCAACCGTCCCGTCTAGTTGAATGCCCATTCCCGTCAAGGTTGCGTTGTTTTCACCCAGCGTCATCATCTCGCCCAGATATTGATAGCGGAACGGCAAGAGCGGGCGATTTGTCAGCGATGCCCAAACATTCCAACCGACATAATCAGATTGTTGAAATGCCGCTTGAGCCGTCGGAGGAACCTGCTGACCGTCGGCATCTTTGCAGTCTGCTAAATCTCCTAACGCAAACACTTCCGGAGAGTCAATCACTTGCAGAGTTGGTGTTGTCAACAACTGCCCGCGTTGGTTTTGCTTGAGCGGTAGGTTTTTCACCACCTCATTAATGCGAGTGCCAACTGTCCAGAGCACTAAATCAACCGGAATCGTGTCAGTCGAGCCTTTGTAGCTCAAAGAAATCGTGTCTGCGGCGATCGCGTCTACGGTCGTCTCTAAATCTAACCAAACGCTCCGCGATTGCAGCGCTTTGTCAGCCGCTTCGCGATTAGGTGCAGGGGAAGAACGCAGAATTTGGTCAGTCTGCTCAACCAATCGCAGTCGCACTCGATCGCCCAACCGATCTGCCAACTTACACGCTAATTCAACCCCGCTATAGCCTGCACCTACGATCGCAATCCTAATTTTGTCGCGGTCTGATGCTTCTAACTGCCGCAGTTGTTCTTCGAGTCGATACGCATCACCGATCGTCCGAAAAGGCAAGGCATAGTCTGCCGCTCCGGGCACTAAATCGAGCGGAGTTTCTCCACCCATTGCTAAGACAAGCCGATCGTAGGTCAAGGCTTCACCGTCTTGAAGCTGTACCTGCTTAGACCCAATATCGATATTGGCAACTTCTTTTTGACAGAAGCGAATTCCTGTGTTTTCGAGCAACTCTGCATAGGGCGGCGCAACTTCCCAGCTTTGCAGCTCGCCCGTGACTAACTCATAAAGCAACGGCGCAAAGACGAAACGATCGCGTTGATCGACCAGCACGATTTCTGGTTTTTCTGCCTTCGTCCAGGGCAGTTGGCTCAATCGCAACGCGGTATAAAGACCACCAAAGCCGCCACCAAGGATACAAATACGGGCAGGTTGTTGAGGCATAAGGCAATGCAGCAGAGGGACTCTTTCCTCATTGTAAGGAAGTGAGCAGAAATCAGCATAGGCGAAATGAAAGAGGTTTTTGACTTTCGCAAACAGCCGATTAGAGGCAAAATAGCTTAAATCTAAAATCGGTGTTTCATCGCGGGAAAAACCTCATGACCAAATTAAAAGTCGGGCTGTTGTTTGGCGGATGTTCAGGAGAGCATGAGGTGTCGATTTCTTCGGCAAGGGCGATCGCGCAAGCGCTCAAAACTGACTTTAATGCTGATAAATATGACGTGTTGCCGTTCTACATCCAAAAAGATGGCTATTGGCAAGCGGGCGACCTTGCTCAACAGGTTTTAGAGTCAGGAACGGCGATCGCGACTATAAACCCCAATCAAACGCGCTGGCAGTTTCCGCTCCAAGCCGCCGAAGTTGAGGTATGGTTTCCGATTTTGCACGGGCCCAACGGTGAAGACGGGACGGTGCAAGGGCTTTTCAAGCTGATGCAGGTGCCATTTGTGGGTTCAGGCGTGCTGGCATCGGCAGTCGGTATGGATAAGATTGCAATGAAAACGGCTTATGCTCAGGCGGGTTTGCCGCAGGTGAAATATTTGGCAGTCACACGATCGCAAGTCTACTCAAATCCCTGCGTCTTCCCCAAGCTTGGAGATCACATCGAATCGGAGTTGGGATATCCCTGCTTTGTTAAACCCGCGAATTTAGGATCATCTGTCGGAATTTCTAAAGTGCGAAACCGTGCCCAATTAGAAGCCGCGTTGGATAATGCAGCCAGTTACGATCGTCGCATCATTGTCGAAGCCGGAGTAGTCGCGAGAGAAATTGAATGCGCTGTTTTAGGCAATGACAACCCTAAAGCTTCAGTGATTGGTGAAATCACCTTTGAAAGCGACTTTTACGATTACGACACCAAATACACCGCAGGGCAAGCAGGACTGGAAATTCCGGCAAAGCTACCAGAGGCAGTTACGACTCAAATCCAGGAGATGGCGATTCGGGCCTTTGTGGCGATCGATGGTGCCGGGATCGGACGCATCGATTTCTTCTACGTTGAATCGACGGGAGAAATCTTCATCAATGAAATCAATACCTTTCCAGGATTCACCGCCACCAGTATGTATCCGCAACTCTGGGCAGCCAGTGGCATTCCCTTCTCAAACCTCGTGGATCAACTCATCCAATTTGCGTTAGAGCGACACGATAAACCGCCTGAGTAGTCCTACCTACACCGAGTCTACGAGTCCCATGCGCTCCCACCAGCGATTGAGCGGAAAGTAAACGATCGGTGCCCACAAACTGCTGAGAATTGCAGAACTGAGAGCAATAAACTGGTGATAAGTCCAGATTTCGACTAGCGATCGCCCCCCTTGCAGGCTGAATTGGATTGCCGTCACCGTCTCGGCTAACACCGCCATCCCAAACACAATCAGCGCCACTGAGATAAAGTCTTCTTCAATGTAGCGCTGCTTTTGCAGTCGAGCCGTCAAAACCCCAACCAGCACCAAACTAACTGCATGAGTCGGAAACGGAGAGGTCATCCCATCCTGCAACAAACCCAAAATCAACCCTGCCATCGCACCTTGAAACATCGTCCGCTTAACGCTCCAGGCAACCACCCAAATCAATAGCCAGTTTGGGCCAATGCCCGCTAATTCCATGCCAGGTAAGCGCGTTGGCAAAACCATCAGACATAAAAGCACCGAGATCACAGTCACGCCCCAGCTCACGAAAGGGCGCGAAATAGGGTGACGATCGAACAAATCATCCAAAGCCGAAGTCTTCATGGGGTTGCTTCTGGAGAAGGCGCTGAAGCAGGAATCGGGGCAGAAGGGGCAGTCAGTTGAGGGTCGCCCAAATTAGCAGAATTGGGATAAACCGTTGCCCACTCTAAATAGTTAATCGGAGCAGATAACTCGATTATGGCTTCAGGTGCCGGACTTTTGTTGAGATCAACTGACTCAATGCGCCCGATCGGAATGCCTGCCGGAAACAATTGGCTAAACGGCGACGTAGACACCACATCGCCCCGACGCACATCCGGGACTTTCTCAAAAAACTCCATAACGGCTCGGTTGGCTGACTTGCCCCGCATAAATCCCATATAGCGACTGCGGCTAATCGTCACGCCCACCCGACTACTAGGATCACTCAACAAAAGCACTTGGCTTGCATCAGACGTAACACTGCTGACACGACCCACTAACCCACCAGGACTGAGCACGATTGACCCGACGCGAATGCCATCCTGACTGCCTCGTCCCAAAATCACCTGTTGCCACCAGTGATCAGCGCTGCGACCAATCACTGGAGCTGTGACTCCTTTAACCTTTTTAGCTGAAACGAATCCCAGGAGTTCTTCCAGACGTTGATTACGACTCTCTAGCTCAATTAAACGCTGCTGAAGTTCTTGCGTTTGAGCATTTATTAATCGGTCTTGTTGAGTCGGTTTGCCGTGAAATGGACGCGTGAGCAACTGGTAAGTTTCTAGGAGCACACCTCCCTGAGTCTGGCGAACAAAGAGAGCCGTCCCTAGTGCCACACCGACCAAGACAGACTGAATTCCGTAGCGTTCCCACCAGCGTTGCAGTGCGTACATTCAACCTCGTATGTTGGCTGGACAACTTCACAAAAGTATACGGCTCGGTTCCAGCATTAGAATCACTTTTCGCAATTTATTTCTTAATATCAGGAAATAAACTGCGAAAAACCTGTTTAGCGAGACGGGCGAGTGCTAAAGACACGCTCTAGCTGCTTGAAGTTTTCTAAGACTCGTCCGGTTCCTAAAACGACACAGCTTAACGGGTCAGCAGCCACGTGAACCACAATTCCTGTTTCATGACTGATCAGCGTATCGATGCCTTTGAGTAGCGCACCGCCACCTGCTAACATGATGCCGCGATCGATAATATCTGCCGCTAACTCAGGCGGTGTGCGCTCTAGAGTCCGCTTGACAGCATCGACAATCACAGACAGAGGCTCTGACATGCTCTCGCGAATCTCAGGGCCCTTAATTGTGACGGTTCTAGGCAGTCCCGACAGCAGGTGCAGCCCGCGCACTTCCATCGTCGCTTCATCATCTTGGGTAGGGTAAGCAGACCCAATGGAGATCTTAATCTCTTCGGCGGTTCGTTCGCCAACCACCAGGTTGTGAACTTTTTTCATGTAGTGAATGATCGACTCACTCAGTTCGTCTCCGGCAACTCGTACCGACTCACTGAGGACAGTGCCTTGCAAACTGAGGACGGCAACTTCGGTGGTTCCGCCGCCGATATCGATGATCATGTTTCCGGTTGGTTCGGCGACGGGTAACCCGGCTCCGATCGCAGCCGCCACAGGCTCATCAATCAAGTAAACTTCTCGGGCCCCAGCCTGAGAAGCAGCTTCCATGACGGCGCGACGTTCTACCCCGGTCACGCCGCTGGGGATGCCAATCACAACGCGAGGAGAAACTAGGGTTTTTCCTTCATGCACCCGTGTGATGAAGTGCTTTAACATCAACTCTGCGGTGTCAAAGTCGGCGATTACGCCATCACGCAAGGGGCGAAGGGCGACGACGTTTCCAGGAGTTCGTCCCAGCATTCTTTTTGCGTCTTCGCCGACCGCCAAGGGAATTCTTTCATTTTGATCCATCGCGACGACGGAAGGCTCTTGTAAAACGATGCCTTTACCTGACACGTAGACTAGAGTGTTGGCGGTGCCCAGGTCTATACCCATGTCCCGGGATAAGGAGAAGCGACTGAAAAGACCCACTGGTTTCTATGCCTCAGATTAACGCGATGAGTACGATCGAGTGAGGTGCAATCAAGCACCAACAGTTATCGATGTGGATTTTATTACAGTTTCTATCCTGAGTCTAGTCAGGTTGCATGAAATCATCAATAAAAAGTCTTTTTCATGGAAGCGCGATCGCTTAGAAGCTTAGATTCAAACTGATCTCATCATAGAGGTAAAACACTGATTAAATTTGATGTTCTTTTAATTACAAATAAGGACTGATTCAAAAGGTAGATAAGATTTTGTTTGCCTGAATCATTGTTAATTAGGACTTACGTAAACCTCGGAGGTTTTAACCAAGAATCAAGCATCGTGACCACCATATTGGCTTGAACCTCCGAGGTTTTAGTCAAAATGCATAAGTCCTGTTGATAAAGACCCTTGGAAAGTTGACCCGATCGTCAGCATTTTAAAGTTAGACTTAAGTACAAGTGTATTGATCATCAATACATTAACCGGGCTAAAGGGAGAATCTTCCTTTAGGATAAAGACACTTAAAGCGTGAGCAAAGAAGCATGAGTCTTAATGTAGTAACCCTGGTTGGGCGAGTGGGCGGTGACCCAGACGTGAAATATTTTGAGTCAGGCAGCGTTAAGTGTCGGCTCACTCTAGCGGTCAATCGTCAATCTAAGAATAATGACCAGCCTGACTGGTTCAATCTAGAACTGTGGGGCAAGCAAGCCGATGTCGCGGCTAACTACGTCCGCAAAGGCAGCTTGATTGGGGTAAAAGGCTCCTTAAAGTTTGATAGCTGGAAAGATCGAAACACGGGAGTTGATCGAACCTCGCCAGTGGTGTTGGTCGATCGACTGCAACTTTTAGGGTCAAAGCGTGATTCTGAAGGCGGAAGTGCAGAATCTTCAGGATATGCAGATGACTTTTAATTGAAGATAGATCTCCGACTGCTCAAAGAAGTCGGAGATCTTGTCTTGTGCTGTTAATAGCTGATCTGCAAGGTCACTGATCCCTCGACCCGCTGTTCGCCTCCAATGACAGGAGTTGGGGCTTGAGCGGCGGCTACCTTAAACCTCTCCATATCTGCCATCAAAGGAATTGGGGCAGACGCACCGTTAATCTGGATGCTGACAACCTCTTTGCGAGTCAAATTGAGGGCACTAAAAACTGCGTCTGCTTGACTTTGTGCGTCCTGAGTTGCTTCACGCAGAGCAACTTTTTGGGCAGCGGCGATCGCCTCATCAGATGCCACAAAACTCACGCCATCGATTCGACTGGCTCCTGCTTTGACTGCATCATCTAACAACGTGCCTGCCTTCTCAGTTGGGACTCGGAAACTCACGGTATTTGACGCGCCATAGCCCTCAAGCTTTTGACGGTTGTTGTTGTAACTGTAGACCGGGTTGAGGTTAATGCCAGTGGTTTCAAGCTTTTCGACATTGCGAGATTTGAGCAGCGTCACTACAGCATTTGAGCGCCGCGCAACCTCCCCCTGAACCTCGTTAGCCGTTTTGCCTTGAGCCTCAACTCCTAATCGCACTTGAGTGACGGTCGTCGCAATCTCTTCGACCCCACGACCCGTGACTGTAAGCGTTCTTAACACTTTTTCTTGTGCCAACGCAGGGCTGGCTAGAGATAGACTCATCAATCCTAAAGCGATCGGAAGTAGCTTGACTCGGTTCCAAGTAAAAGCAGGATTTCCGGCTGAATTCATCATCTTAATCATTTAGATAACTCCTCACTGAGAGCTATTTACATCAGTGTTGTGGTTGATGCTTTTACTGTGTCATTGTTCAAGCGCGATCGTGGTGTTGGTTACATTTTTTGCAACTTAAAAAGCACGCGCCGCTATCAGAAGTGGATATTATTTTTGACTAATACGAATCACCCGTGCCGAATGGCACATTGCTATTTTTGATTAAACCTGAGCGTAATAAAATATTAGTTCAAACTTGACCTCTATCCTGAATAGGAGATTCCTGATGTTGTCCCGTTTACCTTTATATTTCCTAACAGGATGTTTGACGCTTGTAACAGTGACCTCATCCGCCGTTCCAGGTTCTGCTCAGCTCTTTAACAGCCCAGTTGATCGCTTGTCAGCCAGCGATCGCACAGCGTTGAGGAGCGGTCAAACCTTAGTGACCGGAGAGAAAGGAAACTACGTCGCTAAGATATTAGTCAAAAGTTCTCAAGATGCCGCTTGGAACGTCTTAACTGACTATGGCAGTCTCTCAAAGTTCTTACCCAATGTAGTGTCTAGTAAAGTACTAGAGTCAAACGGCAACCGTAAGGTGATTGAGCAAGTCGATGCTCGGCAGGTCTTTCTGATCAACGTGCGATCGCGCATTCGTTCTTCAATTACAGAGACGGCTAAGACTCGGATTGATTTTCAGCAAGTGGATGGCGACTTGCAAAAGCTGCAAGGTTATTGGACTGTGGAACCTGTAGCGCCTTTTTCTGGGGCAAAAGCAGATCAGGTGCTGATCACTCATGTCGTAAACGCACAGCCCAAGCCTGGAACCCCAAAAGACATTTTTTATAATTTGTTCAAAGATTCTTTGGGGAAAAACCTGAGTGCCATCAGTCAAGAAGTCGTGCGACGATCGCGATAGTCTCTTGAGCACAGATAAAAATAATCTGGACTGTAGTCTAAACTCTGCTGACTTGATTCAAGAATTCACTTGATTCAAGAATTCATTAGAGTAGGACTTACGCAAACCCCGGAGGTTTAACCAAGAATCAAGCATCGTGACCGACAGAGTGGCTTAAACCTCCGAGGTTTTGGCAAAATGCGTAAGTCCTGTAGAAATAGGTGGAAATCAGGTAGCAAGATTAGAATAATTCTGAATAATAGATTAATAAGAGTCATGTGCCCAAATAAGAAATGGCGCTGTTCTAGGATGATTCAGCTTAAAGGTTTCCGTAGCTCTATGTAAAATTTGTCACGTTTTCCGGAGAATCGGAGAACCAGAACGATTTTATACAATGGACACTTCAGAAAATCCATCTTTTATGATGCATCCACCGCGCGACCTTTTAGAGCTTCGCGATACCCACCCACCTGAAACACAGACAACCTGCTTTCTAGACCTCCCAAGTTTTCCTGCTCAACTGGAACGAGTCGCAACAGTGGATACCCATCAAATTTTTCAACTTGTCGATCGCATCTTGCCGTTTGAAGCCTGTCTCTATCATCAAATTTTGCCCTTGTCGCTCAAAGACCAGTGTCTTCAGCTTGGCATGGTGACTTTAGAAGATGCCGCTGCCCTCGACTACGTGCGGCAAATTCTGACGTTTATGAACTATTCGCTAGCGCCTCAAACCATTAGTTCAGACGTTCACTACGCCACTCTTTCTGCCTATCTCAATCATGGGGTCAATCAAGGGCTTGTGGTTCCTTCCTTAGACGATTCCGTTCTTGCTCAAGAACCTGGAGAGGCTGAGAATGTTGACTTGCTAGAAGAAACCAGTCTAATCTCAAATCAAAGTTCCTGCGAGATTTCAGATCTTGATTTTTTCTCTAGAGGCGACTCCGCACAAGCTACTCAAGAGGCAAAAGCAACATTTTTAATAGACAGCCCCGATGAGATTGATGATTCCCCAAATCTTCTCTCACCCGCTACAGTTGTCTTAGTTTCAGAGCTGCTTCAGCACTCCAAATCTCCCATTCCTGGAAACGCTTTGCCCACGTTGGAAGTTAGTACCAATTATTTAAACAGCCCTTCAGATCATTTAGCTGCCTTACCGCCTGCCCAACTCTTGCAAGAACTGCTGGGACGAATTGTCAGCGATGGAATTGGGCGACTCTATCTTGAGCGCCGCTCCACCACAGGACAAATTCTGTGGAGTCAAAACGGAGTTTTGCGATCGGTGCTAAGTGATTTGCCTCTGTTTAGTTTTCAGGCTGTCATTGATGAGTTAAAGCAACTTACCCACTTGCCACGGACTCCGGTGCAGCAGCCAAAGCAGGTTGAGGTTGAGCGGCTTTGTGATCAAAATCGGGTACTGCTGCGTCTGCGCGTGATGCCGAGTGCTCATGGTGAAGAAGCAACCTTGCAGATTTTGCGAGGAGCCGCTCTCAAATTTTATCAGCAGCGGCAGATTGCCAACTTAAGCCGCGACGCGCTCAACATTGCCCAAGGTTTGCAACAGAAGATGCGCGAGATTCACGATCGGACTCACGCCAGTGCTCAACTCCCTCCTGACCAAGCTAACCTAACTCAAATCTTACAAATTGTAGAACAACAGATTAAAACCCTCAACCAGATTGATGAGGGTTGAGTTTTGAGTCATTCGTTCAAAACTCAACCTACGCGATCGCGGCGGCGGGTTGCCAACGCCCCAAGGGTTTGCCGATGATCGCGAGTTCTTGCATTAATTGGTCAAAGCGATCGGGCGTTAAAGATTGTGGCCCGTCAGAGAGCGCTTTTTTAGGATTGGGATGGACTTCGATCATCAGCGAGTCGGTGCCTGCGGCGATCGCGGCCATTGCCATCGCTGGTACATATTCTGCCCGACCCGTACCATGACTGGGATCGATCATAATCGGCAGGTGAGTCAGCGAGCGCAAGACTGGGATTGCGGCGAGATCGAGTGTATTGCGTGCATAGTCACGATCGAAGGTGCGAATTCCCCGTTCGCAAAGAATCACGTTGGGGTTTCCGGCTGCTAAAACATATTCAGCCGCCATCAGCCAGTCTTCGATCGTGGCTGCCATGCCTCGCTTCAGCAAAACTGGCTTATCTTGAGCGCCCACTTTCTTCAACAGAGAAAAGTTTTGCATATTGCGGGCACCGATTTGGATCACATCTGCCACCTCTGCCAAAGGCTTTAGGTCAGCCGCATCCATCAATTCGGTGATGATTCCCAATCCGGTTGCCTCTCGTGCGGCAGCCAGCAGATTTAAAGCGCTCTCGCCATGACCCTGAAAGGCGTAGGGCGAGGTGCGAGGCTTAAAAGCGCCGCCTCTCAAAAATTGCGCGCCTGCCGCTTTGACACGTTGAGCCGTCTCGACAATCATGTCTTCGTTTTCAACCGAACAGGGCCCCGCGACCACCACTAAAGGATGGTGTTCACCAAAGTAGACCGTTCCGTTAGGGGTCGGGACGGCAACACTGCTGGCTTCACCCTGGCGATATTGGCGACTGGCACGCTTGAAGGGTTGCTCTACTCGCAAAACTTGCTCAACCCAGGGGCTAATTTCTTGAAGTTGTAAGGGGTCTAGGTCAACCGTGTCTCCAACCAGACCCAGAACGACCTTATGTTTGCCAATAATCTTTTCGGGGGACAATCCCCACGTCGCCAGTTCGTCGGTGACACGGGTCAGTTCGACTTCCGGGGTGCCGACTTTCATAACCACAATCATGTGAGAACCTCTGCTGTGTTGTAGATGGGCAGTGTCTTCTATTGTGCGATCGCCCGCCCTAATAAAGCTATTAAGAAACTATTCGATTCAGGCCCAAAAAACGGTTGGTAGATGGGCACCAAACCATCCATCTACCAGCCCCTGCACAATGTGACTACTCGCTCAATTCTTTCTTTTGTCGTGCCGACTTCCAAGCACCAGTTAACCGCTTGAAGTTGAGATTAAATTCTTCTAAGCCGACGCGGGTGCCGACTCTCTCTTCATCCCAAGACGCAGAGATTAAGCCATAAGATAGCCCCAACACGCCCAACCCTAGAAAGCCCATGCTCACCAACACAACCGCCACGTTGGGCAGTTTGATTCCAGCTTTGACTAAAAGAAAATAGCTGACGATAAAGGTCAACATCCCCAAGGCGCTGGGAAGACCGCAGAAAAACGCCATACGACGTGCCATGCGCTTGCTGACCACTTCGGGAATGGTGCCTGAACCTCTCGCCGATCGCTGGCTCTTCTTAGCGGCTTTGCGATCGTTGGGCTGCTCTTCTTTCTCGATTTTAGAGGACTTAGAAATACTGGGCGGCTTTTCGCGCTTGGGCTTTTTGTTTCCCTTCTCTAGCACAGGATTGCTATCGATCTTTGCCGATTTTTTCTTTTGGGTAGGCTCAAAGGGCAAGCGATCGGGCAGTTTAGAGTCTTTAGGATCAGAAGACATCGGCTAAAATACTCCTTAACCCCGAATGCCAAGACGAGTAATCAGGGCACGGTAACGCTCTTGGCTATTCTTATTGATATAAGCCAGTAAGCGCTTGCGTTGACCGATCATTTTTAGCAAGCCCGTCCGAGAAGCGTGGTCTTTTTTGTTGGTTCTCAAGTGAAGGCTAAGTTTATTGATGCGATCGGTCAGCATCGCAACTTGCACGTCTGACGACCCGGTGTCGGTTTCGTGAATTTGATAGTCGGTGATAATTTCTTGTTTACGCTGTTGCAGCAGAGCCATGAGATGAAGTCTTTCCGTTATTGATTGTGGGTGTGCAGTCTCATATGGTATCACAAGGAAATTCGTTGCACACGATGGAATTTGCACGATCGCTACCTGGATCCATTCAATCAAGCTGGGTAAAGTGCAGTTAGTACTTCATCAACATTGACTAGTCACGCAAGGTGGGGCAGAAATGCACGCATGAACGATCGCAATGACTCTAGCAGCAATAGCCTGTGGACATTCCTAAATCAGATCAGTGCTCCTATCTTGGCAGGCATCTCATTGATTTCTGGTGTCTATGGTTTTGTCAAACTGTTTGTTGATAAAGATGCCGGACTAGTCACCCTGATTTCCCTAGCGATCGGCGTTCTGCTCCTGTTAGGCATTTGCCTGTACTACGCCCGATTCTGGAAACCCGAAAAGCAAGATCGGGGGCGATCGGCATTTGAGCCATTATCAGATGAGCACGTGAAAGCACAGGCAAAAAAAGAACGGCAGCGAAAACGGGTTCGTCGATCAGCCGTTGCTGGACTGATTCTAATTCCGATCCTCAGTTTCTCTGGCGTTGTAGGCTGGCAATATTTTCAGAGTCTCCCTGCCAAAGACATTATTGTTCTGGTTGCCGAATTTGACGGGCCCGACCCTAAAACCTATGGCGTGACTGAGAAAGTGATCAATCAACTGCGCCAAGCTACAAAAAATTATGCTGACGTT
Organism: Phormidesmis priestleyi ULC007; assembly: GCF_001895925.1. Classification (GTDB taxonomy): domain Bacteria; phylum Cyanobacteriota; class Cyanobacteriia; order Leptolyngbyales; family Leptolyngbyaceae; genus Phormidesmis_A; species Phormidesmis_A priestleyi_A. The sequence continues at coordinate 21,946 of NZ_MPPI01000025.1, forward strand.
AAAGTTGAAGCCTTAAATAAGTCGATTACTGAACAGGAAGGCAGTAAAATTGCCCGGACTGTAGGGGAGAAACGCAAAGCCACGATCGTCATTTGGGGTTGGTATCGCAACCCCGGTGAAGTGGTGCCTCTGAGTGTGAATTTTGAAGTGCTGCGCTCACCCAAAGATTTGCCCGAACTGGGGCAGACTGCCAAGGGGAATATTCAGCAAGCTGCGATCGCCGATCTAAAAAGTTTCACTCTCCAGACTCGTCTCTCCAACGAGATGAGCTACCTGAGCCTGTTTACTTTGGGAATGGCTCGTCGTGCGGCCGGGGATTGGGAGGGAGCGATCGCCCGCTTCAGCGATGCACTGAGCCAAAAAACAGCATCCTCATCAAGCTTAAACCAAAGCCTGGTTTATTTTTACCGGGGGTCTGCTTATTTGCTAAAAGGGGACTCCGATCGCGCCCTGGCTGACCTCAACCAAGCGATTAAACGCCAGCCTAACTTTGCTGAGGCTCACGCAATTCGAGTCATCGTCTACGTTGCCAAGGGCGACTACAACCGTGCCCTAGCCGATGCAAATCTGGCAATTAAACTGAAGCCTGATATGGCTCTAGCTTACGACAACCGGGGTCTAATTTACCTCACAACAGGCGATTATGATCGAGCGATCGCTGACTTTAATCAGACACTTAAATTGCTTCCCGCTGCTGATCATGCTTCAGACTCTATCCATGCAGATGGCAGTCAGCTTGGCACTTTGAAGCTGAACGATTCCGGGGTTTCTGTCGTCAATTTTGCCCTCTCTGAAGTCAGCGATTACCTCGTTTACAACAATCTTGGCACTGCTTACTATGCTAAGAACGACTTCGATCGCGCCCTTGAAGCTTTAGATCAAGCGATCAAACTCCAACCCGATCGCGCCTTTGCCTATTTCAATCGTGCATCAGTCTACTTTAGTCAGAAAAACTACGACTATGCCTTGTCCGACCTCAACCAGACCCTCAAAGTTCAGCCCGATCTTGCCCTCGCCTATCTGAAGCGGGCAAGCGTTTATTACATCGGCAAAGGCGACTCCGATCGCGCCCTAGCTGACCTCAACCAAGCGATTAAACTTCAGCCTAGTTCAGCCCTGTTACACACCATGCGTGGTGAAATTTACTCCGATATCAGTGATTACGATCGCGCTCTTCTCAACTATGACCAGGCACTCAAACTCCAGCCTAACGACGCTGAAATCTACCACGATCGCGGGCTTACCTATGCCAAAAAAGGCGATTACGATCGCGCCATTGCAGACTATAACCGGGCGCTCAAACTAAAACCTGGCTACGCCAAAGCCTACAACAGTCGTGGTGTCAGCTATAAGCGCAAAGGCGACTTCGATCGCGCAATTGCTGATTACGACCAGGCAATCAAACTAAAACCTGACGAGGCCGGGGCCTACAATAATCGTGGGTTTGCCTATGCCGAGAAGGGCAACTTCGATCGCGCCCTCGCTGATATTAACCAAGCACTCAAACTCAGTCCGAATGAAGCCACTATTTACGATAGCCGGGGCTTTGCTTACGCCAGGAAAGGGAACTATGGTCGAGCGATCACAGACTATAATCAAGCCCTCAAACTAAAACCTGATGCTGACTATGCCTACTATCACCGAGGAATGGCTTACAGAAAGCAAGGCAGTAAAGCTCAAGCGATCGCTGACTTCAAGAGAACCCTGGAACTGACTCAAGATCCCAAAAAGCGGCAAGACACCGAAAAACAACTTCAAGAACTTGACAGATCATAGTTTGTAGCGGTGAACTGAAGATTGTTGTGGAGACATTAATCATGGTGGCTCTGAGCAATAGCTGCGGACGGAATAATGCGAGGGGTCAGGCGTGAGGAGACTAGCGGTTCTTATCGGTTTAATCATCAGCATTGCCGTTTTTCCTCACGCTGCTCAAGCTGCGATCGCTCAACCCGAACGAATTCCTCTAACCCTGGAGCTTTTGCAAGAACGGCTGCGATCGCCCGTGCCCCGTGAAGGGACTCGAATTCTCGATTTGCGGCGCACCACGATCGACCTGCGCCCCGAAAATGCAGACTTTCGCGATCAGTTTTATAGTCTGGTTCAAGCTCAGTTACAACGTCCAGGATTGCCGCTAGGACTGGATCTGAGCTATTCGCTGATTGAGGGAGACTTAGCGATCGCAAGACTAGGATTGCGTGCGCCACTCTATGGAGAATCGCTGTCTCCGATTTTTACGCCCAACGAAAAAGCCCAATTGCAGCGCGATCGGCGGCGGCTCTCTCGTCTGAGTACGCTGTCTCAATCGCTGCTGATCACGTCTAAAGAATCATCACAAGCGCCTTCTGCCCAAATCACGGTGTTTCGCGGGCCGATTAAACTTGTGCAAACTCGCATTACTGGATTTGCAGACTTCACCAACACGTTTTTTCTCAACCGCATGGAGGCACAAGGGGCACAGTTCCCGTCGGGCGCAGATTGGTCACAGACTCGGTTTAGTTTGCCTGTGAGCTTTACGAGTGCCAACTTTGGGCGAGAAGCGCTGTTTCGCAACAACATCTTTTTTGGCAAAGCAGAATTTAATCAGACGCAGTTTCGCGGTGAAGTCAGCTTTCAGAGCAGCGAGTTTCAGGCGACCGCGAACTTTAATCAGGCAACCTTTTATCAATCGGCAAACTTTACGCGGGTGCAGTGGCAGGGCAATGCCGATTTTGCTCAAACGCGATGGCGGGAACAAACGCTGTTTACAAAAGACACCTTCAATCAGTTGTTTTTTCTCACCGATGCCACGTTTGATAAATCTGCCGTCTTTCGAGACGCTCGATTTAATCGAGCCGTTAACCTACGCGGAGCCACGATTCTCGATCGAGCCGATTTTAGCTATTGCTCTTTCTCAAAGGGCGCTTATCTCAATGTGGCGGGGTTACGATTTGACTCTGACAAAGCCAAGATTTTGGGCGACCCTGGGCAGATCGGCAAGGTGATTTCGGTGCCGACGTTGCAGGGCAATGAAAATCTGCTGCGTGAATTAGTGCGAAACTTTCGGCGACTCGAACAAATTGCTGACGCAAATCAAATCGATTACACCGCCCAGCGATTGCGATCGCAACAACTGCTGCAACGGCTATTTGGCACCAATTTAAACACTGCCACGATTCCTCAGTTAAGCAGAATTGGCTTTAATCAAACTCAAGCAAACGCGATCGGGCAGCGTCGAGCCAAACAACCGTTTCGCAATCCGACTGAGTTGCTCACGGTTACTGCTGTTGATTTAGAAACGTATATTAGAGTCCGCGATCGCGTGATCGCCGTCGAGCCGTTGTCTCCAGTTCTGAACGTGCTCGATCGCTTGAGCCTCGCGTTTAATTGGGTGGCGCTGAGTCTATTGCTCTTGTTGAGCCGCAACGGCACGAGTTTTTGGCTGATCTTTGGCGTAGGACTGGTGACGATCGCTTATTTCAGTATTTTGTTTTGGGGAGTTGATCGCTGGCGCAGACGCTACCCTAAACCGATTCTGCCAACTTGGGGAGAATTTGCCTGGGTGAGCAGTTTCGCCACCGTTCTCAATCTGGGTGGGCTAGTGGCAGTGTTTCGCAACGGTGATCGACCCTGGATGACCTTGGCATGTTTGGCGATCGTGATGGTGCCGATTCCGCTAATTTTGATCGGGCTGCTGTTTCGTCAGGGTCGCTACCACCCACTTTTAGATGCCAGTTATTTTGTTGAAGAAGGCACCCTCCGCCAGTTACGAATTTTGATTGGACGGTTGCCGATCATTCCACGAGAACCGATGTTTCGCGATCGCTATCTGCCCATCTTGTGGGATCGTCATTGGAGTTGGCTCAACTATTTCGACTTCAGTTTTAATAATTTTTTGCGCTTTGGCTTTAACGATATTCGGCTCCGAGATCAGCACCTACCCAACCTAGTCACCGGGCTGGTTTGGTATCAGTGGAGTCTGGGGACGCTCTACATCGCCTTGCTGCTGTGGACACTTTCCCGCACGATTCCGGGTCTAAATCTACTGATCTACTTCAAGTAAGATTTATGACTGACGATCGCGATTAAATGACCCATAACTCAGAAAAATGACTCATAATTCTCAAAATCGGCTAAATTCACAGAATATTGTCCAGTTTTTATAGATAATCTGAGAAATCGTTGTTATCGTGCGTCTACAAAAGCTTTATTTCTCAAAAGAACTGAGCAAATAAAAAATCAGCTAAATATGTTTTACTGCATACAATGAAAGCTCAAATTTAAGATTGGTTCTCTTTAGTCGATGATCAATTGGTGTGTGTTGAGGAAACCTGTGAAAAGCGCTAAAAAGCAACCCGTCTCCCCGAAATCAGTCCCCGCGCAATCTGCTCAACCTAGACGAGTGACTTCTAAAACCAAAAGGTCGGCAAAGCCCAAAGGCAAGAAGCTGCTCTGGCTGATGTTTTGCTTGACGGGGGTCGCCATGCTTTCGGCAACAGCAGGCGCGCTACTCGCAGTTTCGCTCGCCAGTACGCCTCTGATGCAGCGTCAACTCAGCCCCGCTCAAGCCTCAGTGTTTGGCAAAGGTGGCATCTCAAGCCGAAGCAGTTTGAAATTGCCCGAACTGACACGCCCCGTCAACATTCTGGTTTTGGGTGTAAAAGTGCTAACGACGGATTTACAAAATCCTCCTGACCACCTCAAAAACCTTCGCTATCAGGCCCTCGTTAACTCGTTTGAAGGGTTGACTGATGTGATGTTGCTGCTGCGCTTTAACCCTGAGACTAAGAAGCTGACGGTGCTCTCAATTCCGAGAGATACGCGCACTTATATTCCTGATCACGGCGTTCGTAAAATTAACGAAGCAAATCTGTATGGTGGCCCTGCCCTGGGTGCAAAAACGGTCAGTGAGCTGCTGGGAGGCGTAGGGGTCGATCGCTATGTCACGATCAATGTTCAAGGGGTAGAAGCGCTGATCGATGCGCTGGGTGGCGTGACGGTTTTCGTCCCCAAAGACATGAAATATAAAGACGATAGTCAGCATCTTTACGTCAATCTCAAAGCCGGACAGCAACACCTCAACGGCGATAAAACCCTGCAACTGCTGCGCTTCCGCTACGACGAAAATGGGGATATCGGGCGAATTCAACGTCAGCAGACCGTGATGCGCGCCCTCATGGAGCAATCCCTCAATCCCACTACCGTGACTCGGATTCCTAAACTGCTCTCGATCATTCAGTCACACATCGATACCAATCTGACCGTTGAAGAACTGGTGGCGCTGACTGGCTTTGCCTCTCAAGTGAATCGATCGAACACCAAAATGCTGATGATCCCAGGCGAGTTTAGCGCTCCGGGTGAATATGACGCGAGCTATTGGCTGCCCCACCCGGCTCAGATTCAAAAGCTAGTCGGTCAGCATCTCGATTTTGGCACCACTGCGTTGACCGAAGATCAACCCGCGACGCTAAGAGTGGCGATTCAAAACAGCATTCCTCAAGATAAAGGAGTGCAGTCGGTAATTACTAGGCTGAGAGGGTCAGGGTTTAACAACGTTTATCAAGACAAGCCCTGGACAGAGCCTTTAAGCATCACTCGCATTGTGGCTCAACAAGGCGATGTGATTGGGGCAGAATCAGTGCGACGATCGCTAGGGTTTGGCGAAGTCAGAATTGAGACAACGGGGAGTCTTGACTCAGATGTGACAATTCAACTGGGCAAAGATGCGCTTCAGCCGCCTAAAAAACTGCTGCGTCCGGGGCTGAAAGATCCCGCCGCAGGTCGCGGTGAGTCACGATCGCTGACCAACCCCGCCAACAAAGGATAAAGTGTAGAATAGGATCAGGGTCAAAACTCTTCGTCAGTTAGCGTTTCAATCAACAGATCCACTTGATTCTGACGTTGAGCTAAAAATGCTTCGCACTGTTTCAAATACCTGACGGCGGTCGAAAATTGCTCAAACACATCGGCAAGGTCTAACTCACCCGACTCAATGCGTGACAAAATCGACTCAACTTGGGCAACCGTTGCCTCATAATTCCAGTTAGTTTGAGACGGGTATTCAGAAGAACGGCTGTCAGGGGTCGAATCTTGATCCGCTTCGATTTGTTTTGAATAGGCTGCATTTGAGCCAGGGGAAATATTCATGCAGCGCCCCAAGGTGAAGGTGAATTCTGACTCTTTTATTTATAGTCTTTATTCGTCGAAACTGGGTGGAGCGATCGAGACTTCCGTGACTTTAACTTTCAGGTGCCCTTGCCCTAATTGAATTGACAAATCCTCTCCCGGAGAGACTTCTAACGCCGATCGAGCAATGCTTCCGTTCATCTGCCGCACCACTGCATAGCCTCGTTGAAGCACGGCTTGCGGGTCAAGCGTTGCTAACTTTTCTTGCAGAAGTTGATGGTGTTGAGTCGCTTCTTGAAAGGGGCGCAGAGTTGATTGAATCAAGCGCTGTTTCAACCAGGCAACGACCTGAGTTTCTTGTTTAATCTGGCGATCGAGCTTCACGCGTTTAACGCACTCCCGTAGACTTTGCAGGCGATCGCGCTCGACTTCTAGATATTGCACCACCGCTTGATTGAGGGCATGAAATCGTTCTTGATGCTCGGCGTGCAGATTGGAGAGAAAGGGAATTGCTTGCTCGGCGGCAGCAGTTGGGGTGTGGGCGCAAACATCGGCAGCGAGGTCTGCTAACGACTCATCGCGCTGGTGTCCAATGCCCGCAATCACAGGAATCGAGCAATTTGCCACCGCCCGAACCACAAATTCGTCATTAAAACACGCCATATCTTCGATCGCCCCGCCGCCCCGTGATAGAATTAGTACATCCGCTCTACGATCTCGTTCGACTCGTGCGATCGCTGCCACGATCGATGCTGGTGCCTGATCTCCCTGCACTAATGCTGGAGAAAACAGCACCCGCAACCCCGGATAGCGCCGTTTTAGCGTTCGTTGGATGTCTCCCCAGGCTGCGGCTTGAGGTGAGGTGACCACCGCAACCGTTTGAGGATGGACGGGTAGAGGACGCTTTCTCTCTGGGTCAAAGAGTCCTTCTAGCTCTAGGCGATTTCGCAACTGTCGATAGCGCAGAGCCAATAGCCCCTCCCCTGCCGGAAGCGCTTGCCAGACAATCAACTGGTAGTTGCCCCGTTGAGGATGGACGTTGACCCGACCCAGCAAAATCAACTGTTCTCCCTGCGCTGGCAGAGCAGCCAATTTATCGAGTTGACTGTTCCACACGACGCAGCTAATGGAGGCTTTGGCATCGGGGTCTTGCAGCGTGAAAAACAACCCACTGCGATATCGCGATGCACTAGAAACTTCACCTGTCACCCAGACTTGACGGAGTTGGTCATCTTGCTCAAGCAGCAGTTGAATGTAGGCGGTTAACCCCCCGACTGATAGGGCGGAATCTGGCTCGATCGAGCTAGGCAGATTAAAAGACATCACGTGTAACCTGGAGAGAGAAGCATCAAATTATCGGCTGATTTCACTGAAATTTCTAACTCTCATGCTAGAAGGTTAATCACGAGTCTCAATCTTAGACTCTCAGCCCCTTCCGACTTGCTCTCTATAACTCTTTCTTTTTTGAGGCGCTAATGGCTAGTAGTAAAACAACCGAAAGTTCCGATAAGCAAAAAGCCCTGACGATGGTGCTCACCCAGATCGAGCGCAACTTTGGGAAAGGCAGCATTATGCGTCTGGGTGATGCCACCCGGATGAAGGTTGAAACCATCCCCAGTGGCGCTCTGACGTTGGATCTGGCGCTAGGCGGTGGGCTGCCAAAAGGTCGGGTGATTGAGATTTACGGTCCTGAAAGTTCGGGTAAGACGACGGTGGCGCTGCACGCAGTTGCCGAAGTCCAAAAAACAGGCGGAACGGCGGCTTACATTGATGCTGAACACGCGCTCGACCCCAAATATGCAGCAGCTTTGGGCGTTGATATTGCTAATCTGCTGATTTCTCAGCCTGACACGGGGGAAGCAGCACTAGAGATTGTGGATCAATTGGTACGATCGACCGCCGTTGATATTGTGGTCATTGACTCGGTGGCGGCACTGGTTCCTCGTGCCGAAATCGAGGGCGAAATGGGCGATTCTCACATGGGTTTGCAAGCCCGTCTGATGAGCCAAGCGCTGCGGAAAATCACCGGAAATATTGGCAAGTCTGGCTGCACAGTCGTCTTTATCAACCAGTTGCGTCAAAAGATCGGCGTGACGTACGGCAGCCCCGAAACCACCACAGGCGGACAGGCGCTGAAATATTATGCCTCTGTGCGTCTCGATATTCGCCGCATTCAAACCCTGAAGCGGGGCAACGAAGAATATGGCAACCGCGCCAAGGTGAAAGTTGCCAAAAACAAAATCGCACCGCCGTTCCGCATTGCTGAGTTTGACATCATTTTCGGCAAAGGCATCTCGACGATCGGATGTCTGGTTGACCTGGCAGAAGAAACGGGCGTGATCGTTCGCAAAGGTGCCTGGTATAGCTATAACGGCGATAACATCAGCCAGGGTCGCGACAACGCGGTGAAGTATGTGGAAGAGAAGCCCGAATTTGCCAAAGAAGTTGAAAAACTGGTGCGCGAGAAGCTCGAAATGGGCGCTGTGGTGTCTGCTAACTCGGTCGGAGCGCCTGACCCAGAAGATGAAGATGACGAAGAGTTTGTAGAAGCAGCAGAATAAGCGCGATCGTTCTAACGCTTAAATTTCATAGAGGGTGGGCTAAATGCCTGCCTTTTTTATTATTCAACCTGAGTTCGGGTTAAGCCGAAGGCTGAAATCCCCACTGCAAGTAGCTTGAGCCAAACAACCAGCTAGTAATCTTTTCTCAATAAGTCCTACTATTAAGAATATTCTCAACTGTGAGGCTTATTGACAAGAGCCTGATGTGGAGCATAGCAGCAAGGCACGGAAAATCAGGACTTCTGGCGATTTCTTATCCCGAACTCAGGTTATTCAACGTGAATTCGATGAAGCTTTTCGCTACGGTTGCGAATTCGGGCTGCCCCTAAATCCCCCAAAATTGGGGGACTTTGAACCTAAACTACCTGAGTTCGGGTTAAGCCGAAGGCTGAAATCCCCACTGCAAGTAGCTTGAGCCAAACAACCAGCTAGTAATCTTTTCTCAATAAGTCCTACTATTAAGAATATTCTCAACTGTGAGGCTTATTGACAAGAGCCTGATGTGGAGCATAGCAGCAAGGCACGGAAAATCAGGACTTCTGGCGATTTCTTATCCCGAACTCAGGTTAAACTCTAAGCTTAAAGTCCCCCAGAATTGGGGGATTTAGGGGGCTGAAGCGCAAAACAACGCAGCGAAAGAACTTATCGAACTGACGTTATTCACGCTCGATCGGTAGCCCCAACCAATCACTCAACTCATAAGCTAACCAAGCCATTTCCTCAACCGTGCCACAAAAATCAATTTTTTGGGTGTCTGCAAAAACGCTCAACCGATTGCGATTAAATGATAAAGCTAACTTCCAAAGATATCTGCGCTTTGTAGAGAAAGGTTGAGCGTATTGAAGCCCAAATAGTTTGCGAGTGAGAGAAACCCCCTGCTCAGTGATCACCAATCTAGCTTTGGCAAAATTTAAGAGGATTCTAATGATGGGGATAGACCAAATGGGAGAAAGCAGGAGAAGAAGAAAACCACCGGGGTTAATAAATAACAAGAACATCGAAAGTGGAAGGAGGAAGACTAAGAAGACCGATAGAATGGGCGCGATAGAATCCACATATTGTTTTGACTGAAGCTTTAGAGAAGGAAACGTAATCTCTAATGCTTCTGCTTCTCTAATAAGTGAGATTTTGCTGTAGGTTGGCTTTGTTTTGATAGTGAGTTCAACATCCGAATTACTTTCTGGCGATCGCTCCAAACCCATTAAAGCTGCACCGATCGACTTCGGGCGTTTACTCAAACTTGGCTCTGTCAGCCACTTTAGCCAACTGATAAAACTGGGGCTGACCTTCGCAAGGTGTTCAAACTGAAGCCGCAGATCTTCTTGAGGCAAATCAGCCGGGTGTTGACCCGTGATTAAATAAATCAACGTCGCGCCTAAACTATAGAGATCAGAGGCCGGAGAAGTGCGTCCGCCAAACTGTTCGGGTGGCATATAGCCATAAGTGCCGACGATCGTCATCGTGCCCCCGTCTCTAGCTGCCAGCGTTTGCACCGAGCCAAAATCGACTAAATAAACTTGACCAGGGCTGTTACCTGAGCGATCGGTCAGCAGCACATTACTCGGTTTGATATCGCGATGAATCACGGGCGGCTGGCGATCGTGCAAATAGCCCAAAATCTCTAGCAAATCTTTGGCGAGTTGCTTGACTTCTAACTCGCTAAACGTGCGTCCTGATTTGAGATGCTGCTCTAACGATCGCGCCTCAATATAAGTTTGGACGAGGGCGAATCCTTTATGATTGTCCGAGTCAAGTTCAAAGAAATCCAGATAGCAGGGAATTGCAGGATGAGACAGCGATCGCAGGGTTGCCGCTTCCCGTTCAAACAGCTTCAGGTCATCCCACTCAAACTCATGGCTAAACGTCAGGAGCTTAACAACGACGAGTTCCTGAGTGTGCAAATCACGCGCTAACCAGGTTTGTCGTCCCGCTTTTTTACCCAGTGATTGTTGCAGTTCATAGCGGTCAGCCAGCAGTTGCATGAGTTACGCCCTTTGGATCTGTCCTGACTCTAATACTTGCAGAGATTGCTTGGCAGATTGCAGCCGCCGATCGAGACTAGTCTCAGTCATCCAACTCAACCAATCGGCAAACGCCGGACTGAGATCAACGACTTGCTGAAAGTCTAACTTAGTTCCCTTGCGCGGCAACTGAGACGGCGATTTGCCCGTGATGATTGCAATCAGCGTTGCCCCCAAGCTATAGAGATCAGAAACAGTTAACGCCCGCCCAGCAAACTGTTCTGGCGGCATATAGTCGTGAGTCTCGATCAGGGTGAATGCGGAGCGATCGCAACTCAACAGCATCTTAACCGAGCCAAAGTTAATCAAATGAGTGCGCCGCTGTGCCAGCACAATATTGCTGGGCGTAATATCACGATGCACGATTGGCTGCTGCCGTCCGTGAAGATAGATGAGAATGTAGAGCAGCGATTTTGCGATTTGCTTTGCCTCTGCTTCGGTGAAGGTGCGCCCAATTTTCATACACTCATCTAGAGACTTTCCGGGCACGTAGGTTTGCACCAGCGCCAGCGCCTTGCCCGTCGGCAATTGATGCTCAAAATAGTCTATATATTGCGGCACACAAGGGTGAGAGAGCGCTCTGAGAGTTTCTACTTCGCGCTCAAATAGTTTTAGGTCATCCGATCGAACATCTTCTTCTGGGCACAGCAGCTTGATCACGACCTGCTCTTGAGTGCTGAGATCACGCGCCAGCAGCGTCCAGCGCCCTGATTGCCGCCCTAACTCTCGCTCTATCTCGTAGTGATCGCCTAATATCTGTCCAGCCATAATCTCGCTAAATTTTACAGGGTTTGTAACGTTGCTCGATCGCTCGTAGCAAGCTGATATCCTTTAAGAAGTTTTCAAAACTTTGGCTTTGCTATGGTTCCTCTCTCAACCTCTTCTTTACGTGAGCAGCAACACCCGTTAATTCGCAGTTTAGCCGACAAAATAGAAGCGCTTTGGCACCGTCATTTAGATCTTTCACCCTACTATCTGCCTGATGATCTGGGCTATGTCGAAGGACGAATGGAAGGCGAAAAGCTGATTATTGAAAATCGTTGCTATCAGACTCCTCAATTTCGCAAGCTTCATCTAGAACTGGCTAAAGTGGGAACGATGCTAGACATTCTCCACTGCGTTATGTTTCCCCGATCGGACTATGCTCTACCGATGTTTGGTGCCGACTTAGTGAGCGGACGCGGACAAATTGGCATGGCGATCGCCGATCTCTCTCCCACCAGCGACGATCGTACTCTACCCGCCGATTATCAAAGTGCTTTATCGGCTTTACCAGATGTGACCTTCACCCAGCGTCGAGAGCTTCCAGAATGGGGCGATATTTTTTCTAGCTTTTGTTTATTTGTGCGTCCGAGCAACGAGGCAGAAGAGGCAGCCTTTTTGTCGCGAGTCGAGAGCTATTTAGAATTGCACTGCCAGAGAGCGATCGCGACTCAACCCACTCCAGAACGCGAGGCAGAAATTCTAGCCAAACAGCGCTATTACTGTGATCGCCAGCAGCAAAATGATAAAACTCGACGCGTCTTAGAAAAAGCCTTTGGTGAAGCGTGGGCTGAACGCTATATGACGACTGTTTTATTTGACACGGTTTAAGCGATCGATTCCGCGATTGATTCAGCCCTATAAAGCACGGTCTGGGACACAATTTTAAAGGCTGCGTTGACCCAGACCAGCGATGCTGCCGACACTCTGCCAGATTGCAGGGTTACCAGAGAAAAATTTCTCAAGCGATCGCCATCATTTTGAACAATGCGAGGCACACGGGCAGCGTTTAAATAAACCGTTCCGTCGGAGGTGGTGTGAATAGCGCGGCGAAGCTGCTGTCGAGTGTGACGCAGCGTGTGGTGCATGTGCCCAAATGCGACGAGCGGAATCGCTTTGCCCAAGAGTCGAGTTTTGGCGATCGCTTGTTCAAAGTCGGGGTCGCCGTGATCGCCGCCGATCGGTTGCCAATCTTTGCCGCATGGGTCTTCGGGCATATCCCCTAAACCAGTCGGCCCATTGTGTCCGACAAAAATTACCGTTTCGTAAGCAGCCGTGTTGACAGCAGCAACGATGCGATCGACCGATTCAGCAAAGTTTTTTACGCCGCAGCGATCGCGATAGAACCGATTATTTTTCCAGGCAGACCCACCCCAGCTAAATGGGCGACTGCCCACCACACTCAGCCCTAACTCTGGAAAATCGAGCTTGCCATAGCCTACGTTTGTGTCGCCTAGCAAATCAATTTGTTGCTGTACGCGATCTTCTTGAGTGCGATCGTAAGGGCATTGTTTGATGCCCCAATCGGTGGCGTTATACCAAGCATCGTGATTGCCCAAAATTGCCGCTTTAGGCAGATCCATTTGAGCAATCGATCGCACCACTTCTACCGATTCGTTACCAAAGTCACCGACTAGCAGCACCAAATCAACGCCTAACGCTTTGAGTGCGGCTTCATCTTCATGATCCCACAAATCGTGAATATCTCCGACAACCGCAATTTTGATCCCCTGACTAGACACCATGCCGATTTCCTTTCTTTATTCTTCTTTAGCATAGGCAGGGAGCGAGGGTTTTGATCAGTCTTTTGAGAAAGAGACCCGGATCAATCGTTTGTCCAAGTCGATCGCCACGCGTCCTGCGCTTGAGCGATCGCTCGTTCTTGGTGTTTTTTTTGATACTCTCGTCCCAATGTCTGAAGTTGTTGCTTGAGATCTCGCAGCTTATTTCGCCATGCCATTGCAGTTGAGTCGTTAAACTCAATCTCAGACAAGCGTAGCTGAATCGCCACTAGATGCAACAGCGATGCAATAGATTTTTTCGATCGACCCTGCTCAGACATTTTTTCATCGGCAGCTTCAACCAGCAACTTTAAGAGATTGGCGTTGCCCGCGATCGGGTCGTCGCTCCCTGCTTTAGCCGCCGCCTTTAGAACTGGTTCTGGCAACCGTTTGGGCAAAACTTCTGACTGCTGCAACAGCAAGTTGGCGGCGTGAGAAGTGGTTTGGAGTTTTTTGACGATCGATTTCTCTAAATTTTCTTGCCACTGCACCAGAGCATCTAGCGGAGTAGACGGCTGTGCAGGCTTACTCAGCGAAGGAGCCAATAATAGAAATTCAAGCTCGTTTTGATGACTCTCTAGAACACTGTCTGACTCAAACTCCTGCTCATCAAACGCTTCGTCAAGTTCTCCATCGTCATCTACATCAAGATCTTCTTCAAGCTCGTCGATATTGGCTGTCTCAGTGCTGACGAGGCTGACTGGCTGAAGTTGAGCCAGTAACTCTGCTTGAATCTGATTTGCCAAGTCTCGCACTGACTGCTGAAACTGCTGGCGCTGACTGAGTGACAACTGCAAAAACTGCCGCGGGTAGCTCTCAGTGCAAACATGATAGCAAGACAAAATCAACTGCTGTCGAACTGCTTGCCCCAACGCCGTCAGATAGCTGAAATAGGTTTGGTAGAATTTTTCGCCCATTTCAGCAACCTGCTTGTCTAGGGCAACAAGCTGCTGCGAAATCTGCTCGACCGATCCGACCATAGGCTCTTTGAATTTGGGGTAGAGATTTTTCTACTACTCGATCTAGCTTACAACTAAGGGTCATGTAAGGGCATACCAGTGCCGTGCCCTTACATGACCCTTAGAAGCAATTAGGCGGCGATCGTCAAGATTTTTGCGGTCACTGCCAAACTCTCCTCAAATAGCACATCTTGACCTAAACGCTGAAGCTGCTCACCCAAAAGCGTTTCAGCCTTCTGATCATCAAGAGGAGTCACCTGGTTAATGCGGCACGATTGGGCACCACCACCCGCTTCCATTCGCATACAGCCCGTCGTTTCAGAACAAAGCACCGTGCAGCAGTCGGCATCGAGGTTGGTAGAAGTTAGCTTTAAACTCACGAGATCGCCCGTGACTTCACCCGTGTCAGCCGTCGGAATGGCTGCGAGTTCGACTTCGATCGCACGTCCATCAGCCGCCGTGAGATGAATGCGCTGAAGTTCGTAGATATCGTCTTCTTTCGATCGCGAAATTGGCTCCCAGTTTAGCCGACTTGCTAGCCAACCCAAAAACATCAGCGCTTGGGTCGAGTTGCCTTTTTCATAATCAATCACAATGCGATCGACTTCTCGAATGGCGGCTCGGCGCTCTGGCGGATCAAATGCCTCGGCGGTTAATTCTTGCCAAGCAGCGAGTCGTCGCCAGTTGAGGTCAGACACCTGCACTTGGTTCTGAATCATATGCGCCACCTTGAGCAGGTCGCCTTCTGGATCGGTCAAGAAGTGGCTAGAGTCTACCACCACGGCAGTGCAAGTTTTAGACAACCGATCGAACAGGGCTTGGTCGGTGCTGGGCGTTGCTTTCCACCAGAGAATGCTGGGCAATTCGCCCATGACGAGTGAAGAAACCATGCTAGCCACCCGCTCTAGCGCGTTTTCTGTACCCTTAAGCATGATGTATTCGCCACATACCAAGGCGTTGCGGCTCTGCTTGTTGATGGGGCAATAGGCAGACACTTGAGCCGTTACACCTTCATCTTCGCCAGCGACGGGAAACAGGGAGATAATTCGACAGGGATTTTGACTAGCGATCGCGTCTGCAATTCCAGCCCCCGCCGCATCTAGTGCATAACTTGGTGAACGAGTTGCCTCGCCGACGGCGACCAAGATACTCTTTTTTGCTAAGGCTTCCCGAAGTTTTTCTAACAGCAGCGGACTCGCTTTGCCATCACGTTTCATGCCCAAGCTCGACTCAGCAGCACGAATGGCAGCTTCGGTGCGAGGTCCGCCGATGCCATCAATCGGCCCCGTATAAAACCCCAGTGCTGCCAGCAGTTGCTGAGTTTCTTCTGGCTCATAAACCACCAGCGTAAAGGTTGCGGCTCTCGTAGCAGCAAGCGTGTTGCTGTCATCACTAGCGACACTGTAACTCTGCCAAATTTTGGCGAGTTCTGCCTCAATTTCGCTGAGAGAAACATCTTTGGGCGCTTGCAACGATTGCAAAGGAACAAGAGAAGGGGAGTGGGTAGCCATAGAGAGAGATTGGGGGAGGTTAGATTTTTGAAAATCGTTAGAGTCTTCGCCAACGGCGACCATCTCGGTTGATCAGCAGTTCGGCTTCTGAGGGTTCCCAGGTGCCTGCTTCATATTGAGGAATCGTAGCGGGATCGGTGGGAGCTTCCCAAGCCGTGAGGGCCGGGGTGACAACTCGCCACGCAGCCTCTACCTCGTCGGAGCGGGTAAAGAGAGTTTGGTCGCCCATCATGCAGTCAAGCAAGAGCCGATCGTAGGCCTCGCCCCCGGTCACACCAAAAGAGGTGCCGTAGCTGAAGTCCATTTCGACGGAGCGCGATCGCAGGTCTGCTCCGGGCATTTTGACTTCAAATCGCATCGCAATGCCTTCGTTGGGCTGAATCCGCATCGTCAGCACGTTGGCGTTGGTTTGTTGGGCAGCCGATTGAAAGATCAGATACGGCACTTCGCGGAACTGAATGGAAATTTCTGACACTTTTTTGGGCAACCGTTTACCCGTTCGCAGATAAAAAGGAACGCCTTGCCAACGCCAGTTATCGACCATAAATTTCATGGCGACATAGGTAGGCGTGGTCGAGTTGGGGTTGACTCCCGGCTCAGTGCGATAGCCAGGAACTTGTTTGCCCTTCATCCACCCGGCTGAATATTGACCCCGGATCGCAGAATGTTCTAGATGATTGACATCGGCTAGATGGGTCGCCTGAATCACCTTCACCTTTTCGGTGCGAATGCTGTCAGCGTCTAGCGCGTTAGGCGGCTCCATCGCGGTCAGGCAAAATAGCTGCATCAGGTGGTTTTGCACCATGTCGCGCAGTGCCCCCGCCGATTCGTAGTAGCCTGCGCGGTCTTCAACCCCGACAGTTTCGGCAACAGTGATTTGAACGTGATCGACAAATTGACGATTCCACAACGGCTCAAAAATGGCGTTGGCAAACCGAAATACCAGCAAGTTTTGGACAGTTTCTTTGCCTAAATAGTGGTCGATTCGGTAAACTTGCTCTTCTTTGCAAACCTCATTCACGACTCGGTTGAGCCTTTGAGCCGAACTCAGATCGCGTCCAAAAGGCTTCTCAATTACGAGGCGAGTCTTCTGAGGATCTTTGAGCATCTCAGAAGCTCCCAGTTGTCGAATCGCTTCGGGGAAGAAATTAGGGGCAACCGCCAGATAAAAAACTCGATTGCCTCTCGTGCCGCGTTTCTCATCCAACTCAGCGAGCAGCGTCTTCAGCTTTTGATAGCTTTCAGGATTGTCAATATCACCAGGACAGTAGAATAAGCCCTTAGCAAAATCGTCCCAAGCGGCTTCTGACCCGATGCCATCCGAGAATTGCTCGACCCCTTCGCGCATCTGTTCTCGAAAGTAGTCGTCACTCCAAGGACGACGCGCCACGCCCACGATCGTCAATTCTGGGGGCAGTCGCCGCTCTCTCTTGAGGTGATAAAGCGCCGGAACGAGTTTGCGCTTAGTCAAGTCTCCAGACGCACCGAAGAACACAATGATATTGGGTTCGGGCATTCGCTGCTGCTGTAGCCCAACGCGGAGCGGATTTTCGAGCAAAGTAACCATAGGCGAAGCAAAAATAAAGGATGGAAGATCAAGGGTGAATGGGTAAAGAGTGAAACTATTAACACCCTTTACCCTGGCACTTTACTGAACCGTTGCCAAACGATCGACCTTTTCTTGAAGAGAACTCATCAGCGACTCGAAGGGCTTGATGAATTTATCAATCCCGTCAACGAGCAGTTCGTTCATAACTTCGGCAAGGTTGATATCGACATCGGGATCTTTGAGGCTGTTGATTAGGTTGTATGCTTCCTCAACGTCAGTTTCGATGCGGCTGGCAGCGTTGCAGTGATCTTCGCAAGCCTTGATCGTAGCAGGTGGCAACGTATTGACTGTATCAGGGCCCACCAATTCATCGACATACATGACATCGCTGTAGTCGGGATTTTTAGTGCCTGTGCTGGCCCACAAAAGTCGCTGCACGTTTGCGCCTTTTTCTTTGAGTGCCAACCAGCGATCGTGCCCGATCACTTTTTTATATTCCTGATAAGCAACTTTGGCATTGGCGATCGCGACTTTGCCTTTGATGGCTCTCAGCTTGGCTTCTTGGGCGATCTGGTCTGCGCCTTTTGCGAGAATTGCGTCGATGCGATCGTCGATGTTGCTGTCAATTCGGCTTAAGAAGAAACTCGCAACGGATGCAATTTTGCTGATGTCTTCACCCTTTTCAACTCGTTGCTCTAGACCGCGAACATAAGCCCAAGCAGTGTTGATGTAGCTCTGCACTGAGAATAACAGCGTGACGTTAACGTTGATTCCGTCGGCGATCACTTGCTCAACAGCGGGTAATCCTTCTGTCGTTCCAGGGATTTTGATCATCACATTGGGACGACCAATCTCTTTGTAGTAGCGACGCGCTTCGGCAATGGTGGATTCTGTGTTGTCAGCGATCGTCGGCGGCACTTCGATGCTGATGTAGCCATCCAATCCGCCTGACTCTTCGTAGACGGGCAAGAAGATGTCACACGCATCGCGAATGTCTTTGAACACTAGGGATTCGTAGATGTCCATCAGCGATTTTCCGGCTCTGATCCCGGCTTCGATATCTTCGTCGTAGATTTTGTTGCCGACGATCGCTTTCTCAAAAATCGCCGGGTTTGAGGTGATGCCTCGCAGCCCTTCGGTGTCGATCATCCGCTTCAGTTCGCCCGACTGAATCAAATCACGATTCAAATTATCCATCCAGATACTTTGACCGTAGTCTTTGATTTCTAAAAGATGATTTGCTGCTGTCATTTGAGAGTTACTCCTAAACGTTAATAATTTTGAGACTTGAGGTGAAACTGAGTTTGACCTTTATCGCTTTGCCATCAACTCTTCTTCTCGCTCTCTGGCACGGTCTTGAATAAACGATTCCACCAGAGTCACATCTTCTGTGCTGCCAATCACCAAAGGGGTGCGAGCATGAAGCTTGTCTGGAACCACATCTAGAATGTCTTGGGTGCCCGTGCTAGCGCGTCCGCCAGCTTGCTCAATCAAAAACGCCATTGGCGCTGATTCATAAAGCAAGCGCAGTTTTCCTTCAGGCTTTTTGACCGTGCCCGGATAAAGGAACACACCTCCCTGAAACAAAATTCGGTGAAAATCGCCGACCATTGCCCCACCATATCGAGCGGTGTAACCTTCATGGCGATGCACGTAGCGAATGTAGTCTCGCAGGGGTTCCTCCCACTGCCAGAAGTTGCCCTCATTGACGCTGTAAACAGGGCCGTGAGTCGGCGTTTGAATGTTTTCATTTGAGAGAATAAATTCACCCAAACTGGGATCAAGCGTAAAAGCGTGAACTCCTCGCCCGATCGAATAGACCAGCATGGTGCTCGGCCCATAGAGAATATAGCCTGCGGCAATTTGTTTGTGACCGTTTTGCAACAAGTCGCGGGCAGTTTCGTCGGAGTCATCACCTTCTTGCTGGCGAATCGAGAAAATAGAGCCAACGTTAATGTTGATATCGACGTTAGAAGACCCATCGATCGGGTCATAAAGCAAGGTATATCGCCCAACCGGACAGTTTTCAGGAATGTAGTAGGGGTCTTCCATCTCTTCGGAGGCCAGACGACAGACTAAGCCGCTCTGCTTAAACACGGAGATAAACACCTCATTGGCGTAAATATCCATTTTTTTAACCGATTCGCCTTGCACATTCACATCGCCCGTAAACCCCAAGACTCCTTCCATTAAACCTGCCCGACTTAATCGTCGAGCGATTAGCTTTCCGGCCAGCCCGATGCGATTCATCAACGCGCTCAGATCTTGGGCATCAGGAGAAAAACTATGTAACTGCTCTAAGACATGACGGGAGAGAGTTTTGCAGTCACGATCGAGGGCGTAATCGCGCTCCGGCGGTTGATAGGCTTCGACCATTCTTCTTTATCCTCCCTGGTTTTAAGGTTTCACTCAGAACTGTATGTAGAGTACGAATGTCTAAGTGCCCTTACTTCTATCTTAGGAAGGCATTTCGAGAACGGGGTTTCCTTTAATGGGAACTATAGAAATGCTCAAGATTATGTATCCCAGACAACACAGCATCGGTCAAAAATGAAGCGCTCAACTTTGACAGAAAAACGACTGCTGCGATCAAAGCAACTGCCCAAGAGGGAAAATGAACCCCCTTGAGCAGCGCGGTTAAATCGAAGATAAATCTCGATCGTTATTTGCCAACCACTTGAGACTTCAGCTTGTTGAAATCTTCACCTAACTCCTGGCGGTTAGAAGCTTTGAGCAAATAGCGATAGGTAAACCAAACGGTGTAAACCAACCCAATTAGCTCAAACGTTGGTTGTAATAAGGGCACCTCATTAATCGCGCCCAACAGTGCCAGGGTGAGTTTGACCGATACGATCGAGCCAAAGATTAAACCTAGCGTCACGAGCGGCTGGCGATATTCAGAGAAAAATCGTCCTAAATATTCGGGCAGCGATGCTAGAAAGGCGTAAGCTTTTTCACCGATTTCTCGCCATTGCTCGTTGCCTTCGCTGCTGGTAGACATCGGAGCCAAAGTGCCCACTTGATCGATCGAAATGTCAGGACTGGTCGGCTCAACCAGGACACTAGGTGCGTCGCTGGTAGCATACTCCACTTGTTTCAATTCAGGCTCTACCATAATAAATTCCTTGGGAACGACAATCGGGGCGGGGAAACTGGTTAGTCAACCAGCAAATCAGAACAGAATCTAACGACTAATCTCTTGATAACTCAAACATACTAGACTCAAACTCTGAACTGAATCACTTGCAGGATAGATATTACGTGAATGCTTAATCCCAATAAACCACGCTTTTAGAAGATGTCTATTCAGCATAGTGGTTAAGATATTAGCAAATATTTTTTTGAACGCAAGTTTGATTTCAGCAGAGTCATCAAGAACTCTTATTTTGTATTAGCTTAAACCCAAGAAAATGAGGCAAAACTGAGTCGCTTATTCACAAAGGTTTGCATTCATAACGAGCACCTGAACCCGTTTGGGGCTGTGTGGGGGCAGATGTCTCCAGCATTTCTTTCAAAACAAAAACTGGGTAACTGATCCCCAAATTGCCTGACTTACTTCTGCTAAAGCGTGATCACTCTCAAGTTCGACCAACTCAACCCAAGGACGTAAGTAAGCATAATTTTGACTCGCCTGAATGGGGATCACCTCATCGTAAATGCCGTGCATGATCAGAGTAGGAATCGGTTTTTGCAGTCGGGCTGAATCATAGTCAGCGCAATCAACGACAAACTGATAATTCAAAGGCAATAACCGCTCTGCTCCATAGTGATAAACCATTAAAGGCTTTCCAGACTGCCATTCACGCAACAGTTTATCGCCAAGTTTGGGGACCCAGTGATTGAGAAACTCAAACGCAGGAGCCAGCAAGACTAGCCGATCGACTTGAGGACATTGTTCTCCAACCCAAGCGGCGGTCAATCCTCCCAGACTAGAGCCGATAATCACGATCGGCTGATCAGGCGGAAACCCAGCACAAACTTGTTGAATTTGGCGAGTCAGCGTCAGATGAGTAAAGTCGTTTTGGTTAAGATCAGGAATGTGGAGCGTTAGATTTAGAGCAGCGAAGCGATCGCGCAAATCTTGCGCCTTACGCGATCGCGGACTCGATGCAAACCCATGCAGATAAACGTAAACCGTCATTTGTCTAAAGGTTAGTCACGATCGCTAGAATCGCACAGATTTGTTATTTGGGGAAATCAGGGATGGGTAGCGCAGCGTATACAGTCTTCTTTATCTTTGGCGGCATCTGGGTCGTGATGGGCGTTGGGGCGTTGATTTTTTTGCTCAAATCAGACGGCCAGTCTCTGCGGTTTGATGGATGGGCGCTTTTAGTGGCGATCCCGATCGTGATCCCGATGATTGCGGCCCTTACGATCGCGGCGCTTTACCATTAACGTCTCTGCGACGCTGCATCCGTTCGGCAAACTTGCGACGTTGATCAGGAGTTAACACCTGCCGCATTTCCAAGAGGCTGTCAAACTGCGCGTCGGCTAATTGGTCACGCACGCCTTTAACTTGACGATATTTTTCTCGAATCTGATCAGCAGACGCATCACTCGCCATCAGCGATCGCAGTTCTTGCTGGGCTTGCTGCATCTCTTGACGCTGACGGTCAATCTGATCTCTAGACTGACGACGAATCGCCTGAATTTTCTGCATCTGATCCGGCTTAAGATCGAGATCTCTGAGCCAACCCATTCCTCGCTTTAGGGGTAACGGGGCATCTTGAGCAACGGGATCAGCCAACAATAAAGATGGCTCTAGCGTTGCATCTGCTTGGTGATTTCCTTTAAGCGCGATCGCCCCCCCTAACGCAATTAGCAGGGCTGCGACCGCCCCGACACGACGGAGCGTAAGAGACTTGAGCAGACGAGAAGGGTGATCATTCATCGTTGGTAGAGATCAATTCGGTATCTGAATTGTCATAAATAGTATTGTGCCAGTTGCTTTCGATGAAGGCTTCTAGCGTCGCAACTTCGGTCGCACTAGGCTGAGGCGGCATCCAGGCACGATAGCTGAGAACTGCGGTGATCAAGCTGGCAGCAAGGGTAGGAGCAATCAGCCAAAAGTTCCATCGACGGCGATCGCTGGGTGCCGCAATCTTGCTGATAATCTCTCGCTCTAAACCGACTGCCGGGGGAGGCGGGGGCGATCGGTGCTGCCGCAAAAAATCAACTAAATCCTGGTCATCGTCAGGCAACAAACTCATAGCTGGACTCCCTCTTGATAGAGAAATTGTCGCATTGCAGCGCGGGCGTGAAACAAACGAGATTTCACCGTGCCCACCGGAATCTCCAAAATTTCAGCAATTTCCTTCTGAGGGACACTTTCTAAATCATGCAGTACGAGAATGCTGCGGTGGTCAAAGCTGAGATTCTTAAGCCCTCGCTGCACCAAGTCTTGATAATGGAGGTGCATCAAATTAGGGGCATCTTGTTGAGTCGGAGCCTGGTGAGTTAAAGCTTCGAGGCGAGTGCGTCCCTTAGCTGCGATTTGCCGATGATCGGAAGCAACATTCCAGGCAATGCGATAGAGCCAGGTCGAAAATTGGGCAGATTGCCGAAATTTGGGTAGACCTTTCCACGCCCGTAAAAACACTTCCTGCACCAAGTCATCCAGCGCTGTGGGATCGCAGAGTTGATAAAGAATGGCTCTGACCCGACCCTGATGCCGTTGATAAAGCCGACGAAAGCTCTGGGAGTCTCCCTGGATACATCGCCGCACGAGATCTTGATCCGACTCTTCAAACTGACCATTAAACGAGTCATTCGCTATCACGTCGATCGTTGCCGCTAACACCTGTAAATCATTCCTGCGCTGAATGGTAAGTGATATCTTTTTAGACTAGGTAACGCTCAAAAGGGTTCACTTAATTTCTCAGCCCGTGACTCCTGACTTAGGAGCGAGACAAAGATCCCTGAATAATGATAATAATTGGCTGAGAGATCCCGATCGAGATTGAAATCATGCCGCAAACCTCTCCCTTAGCTGGGCAAGTTGTTTTAATTACAGGTGCCTCTGCTGGAATTGGAGCTGGACTTGCCCAAGTCTTAGCCGATCGTTATATTGGCGTTCACTTAGTGTTAGCTGCCCGCAACGTCGGAAAACTGGCTCACGTCGCCGAACAGTGCAGCAAAGCAGGCGCAGAGGTGATCACTGTGCCCACTGACATGGCACAGATTGACCAAGTGCAAGCGCTCGCGAAGACCGCCCTCGATCGCTTTGGGCGCGTTGACATTTTGGTCAACAACGCAGGCTATGGGCAGATGGGGCCGATCGAGCTAATTCCTCCCGAAGCGGTTCAGCGTCAGCTACAGGTGAATGTGCTGGGCGCGATCGCGCTGATTCAAGCGCTGATTCCGGCAATGCGCGATCAGGGAGGCGGCAGAATTATTAACGTCAGTTCGCTCGCGGGCAAAATTGCCTTCCCGTTTGGGGGGTTGTATAGTGCTTCTAAGTTTGCGTTAGAAGCGGTTAGCGATTCTCTGCGGCGAGAGTTGACTCCGTTTAATATTCGGGTGAGTGTAATTGAGCCAGGCCCGGTCAGCACAGAGTTTTTTGACGTAGTAGACAAAGAAATCGATCACACGATCGTAGATCCCGAACATTCTCCCTACCGAGTTGCCTTTAAAAAGCTAGAAGATTTAGAAAAGCAAACCAGCAGCCGCGCTTGGACTTCGGAACAAGTAGCGATCGTCATTCTCAAAGCTATGACCGATCGCAATCCTCGCCCTCGCTATGTGGCGGCAACCAGTGGTGATTTTCTACTGTTCATGATGACCAAAGTTTTGCCCACCAGTCTGGTAGATAAGTTTTGGCAACGATTTTATGGCATTGATTTAGTCGCCAAAGACTGGCAAAGCCGAAAAAAGAGTGCGAAACTTGACCCCTGACCCCTTTTTAACATCGTGATGGACTTACTTGAATATCAGGCAAAAGAGCTTTTTCGTGAAATGGGGATTCCTGTTTTGCCGTCACAGCGCATCGATCGCCCCAGAGATCTCAAGGGCTTGGAGTTGCCTTACCCGATCGTGCTCAAGTCTCAAGTCTATATGGGCGGACGCGGACGAGTCGGCGGAGTCAGATTTGTCGAAAACACGATCGACGCGGTGGCGGCGGCTCAAACCATCTTCAATCTACCAATCATGGGGGAATATCCCAAGGCACTGCTGGCAGAAGCAAAATACGATGTTCAACAAGAACTCTATTTGGCGGTTGTTCTAAATCGATCCATTCGCCGCCCCGTATTACTGGGTTCTCTTAAAGGCGGGGTGGATGTGCAAACGGCGATCGATGAGATGCAACACGTCATCGTCGATCAAGAATTTTCGCCATTTTACGCCCGTCGCTTAATGCTGAAAATGGGGCTGAAAGGATCGCTGATCAACTCGGTCAGCGCGATCGTCGAAAAAATGTATCGGCTATTTCTAGACAACGATCTAGATCTAGTCGAGATTAACCCCTTAGGCGTTAGCCCAACTGGAGAAGTCATGGCACTCGATGGCAAAGTCACGGTAAACGACGATGCGCTTGCCCGTCACCCTGCCCTCGCAGCCTTAGAACCAAACGCATCGCTGCCCGTCGATCCGCTTCGTGCGCTTGATGAGTCTGTCCTACAACCTGCCTCCGATCGTTCTTTAGAAGTGACCTCTACGCTAGACCCCGATGGACAAGTTGGAATTCTCTGCAATGGCGCTGGGCTAACGATGGCGACGATGGATTTAGTCGGTCAGGCAGGAGGCAAACCCGCCAACTTTTTGAACATTGGCAGCGAAACTCACTACAATTGGCTACCTGAGACGCTATGTGAACGGTTGGAAACTGGGCTGGAAGCGATCGCCCAAAATAAACAGGTGAGAGTCGTGCTAATCAACCTAGTCACTGGAACGGTGCCTTGTGACCAAATTGCAGAGTCGATCGCGCAGTTCTTTCAACGCCAAAGCCGCAAAGTTCGGAGCATTAGCGAAGCTAGGGAGGAAGTTATGGTCAGTCGAGTGGTTCGCACTCCTCAACTGGTCGTTAGGTTAGTCGGCTCTCGTGTGATGGAGGCAAAAGAGCGGCTATCAACGACTCAGGCGCTGGTTGTTGATGATCTGGATATGGCGGTTTCAAAAGTTGTGAGCTTTACCAAACAAACCAAAAAGCCGACTTAACCAAACGTTAACTGTTTTTTAACTTACAGTCTCTCCCGTGTTTTCACGGAACTTATCCTCTAATTCTGAGTTGCGATTAGGGATTTGGCAAGATTTGCCATATTGTAGTTGACTCAGCAGAAATATAATTTTGTATCTCCTATGCTATTAATCACTATCACTGTCTCCGATGCTTTAGCAATTTGTGAGGATTCTTTTACTCAAACCCTTAGAAACTCTGGCACTTCAGCCCTGAGCGCTCAAATCTTCCTGTCTTGCGACTCCTTCGCAGAAAGTTTATAGTCCTTGCAGGTTGTCTCTTCTGCCCCAAAACCGTTAGTTTCATCTATCGATCGAGTTTCTCTTTGAGCAGCTACCTTTAAACTCCTATGATTTTTACCCCAGCTAGCAAAGTCATCGTGCAAGGCATCATGGAGCCGTTGGGGATAACCTGTGCGCCCCTAATGAAAGCGTATGGAACGCATGTGGTTGCTGGCATCAGCCCTGGGTTTGGAGGACAAATTCTCAAAGGCATTCCCGTCTTTGACATGTTAGAGCAAGCGATTCCGATCGTGGGCACGATCGATGCAGCCGTCATTTGCACTCCGCCTTACGCGGCACTAGATGCTGCTTTAGAAGCGATCGCCGCAGGCATTCGGCAAGTGATTTTGATTAGTCAGGGCATTCCGCCGCTCGACATGGTGCATCTGATTCGCAAAGCCGAAGCGACCGAAACGCTGCTCGTCGGGCCGAACAGTCCTGGAATTATTGTGCCGGGTCAGATTTTGCTAGGCATTCATCCACCCGATCTCTACACACCTGGCTCGGTGGGTCTGATCAGTCGCAGTGGCACCTTAACTTATGAAGTGGCATGGACGCTGACTCAGGCAGGGCTAGGACAATCGATCGGGATCAGCATTGGCGGAGACACGATCGTCGGTTCTTCGTTTCCGCAGTGGCTACAGATTCTCGAAGAAGACGATCGCACTGAGGTAATCGTTCTGGTGGGTGAGATTGGTGGAGATAGTGAAGAAGCGGCAGCCCACTATATTGCAGAAGCGATCGATAAACCTGTGATTGCCTACATTGCCGGACGTAGTGCCCCCAGAGGTAGACGCATGGGACACGCCGGAGCCATTATCGATTCACAAATTGCTGATTTTGGCCCAGACATTGGCACCGCAGATAGCAAAGTCAATGCTTTCAATCGCGCCAAGATTGCGGTTGCCGATCGCCCATCTGACATTCCTGCACTGGTAAACAAGCTGTTAAAAACACCCGCCCAACGATCGGCGGGGTAATCAAATTAAGGCAAAAGAAATCCGCCCAGAAATGCCGTGGAAACCGCCTGGGAAATGACTCACAGCTATTATCAAAACAGCGATAATAGGGATATAAGAGTCAAGAGAAAGCAAATGAGAATTCAATCGTCAGTGCTGGTACATCTGGGGTTTGGGAAGTATGTGCGCTCTGACCAAGTGACCGCTGTGGTGCCGATCGAAGAAGATCGCGGCCCCGGTCGTCGCACGTTTGTCCAGTTAGAAGGGCAACCTGACCCGATCGTTGCGTCACGGGCAGAAGACTCGATCGTGCGCGATTTAGTTCAAGAGCCGCGTGAGGTGACTCAATCTCGTCAGCAGCAAGAGATTTTGCGCGACTTGTTTAATGATTTGCAGCAGGTGAATAAATCGGTTCGCCGATTTTCTCGTGATGAGGGAGGGCTGGATCTCGATCGTTTAGAGCGTCGTATTCGCGAAGTCATCGAAGAATAGGTCATAATTTCTATAGGGGCGTTATAGGTAACGTTCATATAAATCAGAGCAACAGGTTTAAAACATTACCTGTTGCTCTGATTTGTAGTCTTAATCTAAGCCTGTGCTACGAACAGAGGTAGGAGCAAAACTTTATTGCAGCGATCGCTGAGTTTTTTGGTTTTGAGTTAAGTAGCGTAGTACACAACTCAAAGCTAACGCGTGAAGGTTTTGAGGGTTCTGTATAGTTTGCGGCTGATCTCCTGATAGGGTTTTTTCTCTGTAGCTTAGGCAATTATCCCCCAATTGCCTAACGTCAGGAGTATCGCCCCATGTTTGAGACTCATGAGGAGTGTCTTGCTTGTCTAGAGAAAATTCGCTGGAATGGAACGCCGATCTGTCCTTACTGCGGTTCAACCAAGGCAACAAAGTATAAAATTGAACATCGATACCGTTGTAATGGTTGCTTTACTTCGTATAGTGTGACAGTTGGTACTTTATTTCACAAGACACATTTAGATTTACGCAAATGGTTTCGAGCAATTTTATTACTCTGTAAGCTAGATCGAGAGATCAGTATTCGCAAGCTTGCCCAAGAAATTCAGGTCAACCGAGCAACCGCATCTCTGATTGTCGATCGAGTTCAAAATGCCCCCCTTGACCAAGTAGAAATTTTGAGAGAAATTGTTCATATCTTAGAAACACTAGATTGAGGTTCATAAGAAATGTCAGGAATGTCATGGTTAAAAATTTGTCTAGTTCCTCTTTTATGTTATGTTCCGGCTTTTGTGCTGGTGGGGTGGAGTTCTAACATCTTTAAGCCTGCTAGCACAGATAGTCAGTTGTTAAATTCAGCGAATTTAGAGAGCCGGGTTAGAGAAGAGGTAGGAAAGCAGATTGTTCTTCGGAAAACAACTTCTCAAGCGGAAATTCAAAGACAGATATCAGATGAGATTAAAAAAGAAATAGCGAACCAAGAAAACAAGATGAAAGGAGATTTATTTGAACAAATTTCTTTTCCTGTTGTGTTTGCGATCGCATCAATCTTTGCTGCATTTGCCGTAAAAGATATTCTTACGGAAATTCTAAAAGAGCCGGAGAAAGAAAAATTAAAGCTAGAGCTACAGCGCGAATTAGAAAATCAGATAGTTCCAAACGCTATCAAGAGTGAACGTTTTACCAAACGGCTACAAACAGTTGAGTCGCATACAAATTGGTTAGAACATGAGTTATTAAACATCGAGATAGCTCAAATAATTGATGAAGCTAAAATATATCCAGAATTTGCCTCGAAGGAAACAGAACAGAGAACTCTGTCAGCAATTGATAAACTTCTTGACAGATCAAATGTAACGTTAGACAGAGCTGAATTTAGACAAGAGGATCTAGAGAAACTAAGACAGTTTGAACATATGGTATTGAGAGCTAAAGTTAAAAGTCTTAAACTGAGCGAAACCTCAAAAGATTCTTTCCTTTTTAAAATTGATGAAAGATTCCAGCCAGCCGACAAAGAGAATACTGCGGAATTAATACCAGAGTCCATACACGATCGTCTGGAAGGAGTTTTTCACATGGAAATGAGCCTTCTGATAGCAACACTCAGTAAATTAGGGGAAAACGATTTGAGTAATGAGGTTGCCAACTATGCTTATACAGATCGTCCTCGTAGAATTAATGAAAGAAGAAGACAAGCTGAAGAACAGAGTAAGAAAAATCCTACTAAATTTGAGTAACAGCTTAAACTTATCCCTCATTGTTACTAAGTTCTTCACTAAGACTGCGGTAGTAAAATGCAAGCTTAGGAGATTCCATGCAAGAAGCACTACTCTCAAAGAATTTTATATATTTCTCAATCCAATTTGAATACAGCGTAGCTCTTTCCTGGGAAGCACAGAAGTCGCGTAAATATTCTTTAAAGAGAGGCACGTAATCTTCGATAAATTTATTTGTATCGTAAGCATGACTTTCATTTACGATAGCCACTAGTTCGTCTTTGCCAGCGTGACGCAACCTAGTTTCACTAGTGGGATTATTAAAGCAGAAACCCTCTCCTACTAATCCTACTATGAAAGTTTCAATGCTATGGTATTTGCTAAATATTTCGCTCACCTTCTTTCTTAACTGCTCCTCTTCCTGCACTTTAGTTCGTATAATACTGATCCCCCAACCAATAATTGCGTGATCCTCCAATGGAAGTTTTGCCTTCTGGCTTTCTAGTCTTTCTAAGAGTCTGTTCAATTGTTTCTCCGTCAAGTCTTCTATCTGAGTAAGCTGCTGCTGGAGTGCTTTGATTAACGATTGCTTAGTCATGAGAAGTTTCCTCGTTTCAAATACTACTTGTGATGCTTCCACATAGCTGTACCGCTAACTATGCCATTTGAGAAGCCAGTATTATTTTAGTACATATGAACCAAGTTTTGATGTTAAGTTATTTGCAACATTAAGGAGTAATCGTGTCCCCAATGTGCCCCTAGGAAGGCAATAGGGACGCGATCGCTATGTCACTCAAATATTTTATTCGAGCCTGTATTTAGTAATAGAGTTTTGAACTCTTGATGATAGCTTTTAGACTATTTCAGAATTTTCTCAATCAAAAAAGGGGAGACGATCGCACCCGATCTTCTCCCCTTTCTATTCAAATAATCAGAGACTAAACGGCGGCAAGCTCAGGAGAAGGGCGCTTGCTGTTGCGGATGTCTGCGATCGCTTTTGCATAGTCAGGTGCGTTAAAGACAGCAGACCCAGCCACGATCGCATTCGCACCCGCTTCGATCACTTGCCAGGTGTTGTTTGCCTTCAAGCCGCCATCAACCTCAATCCAAGGGTCAAGACCGCGCTTATCGCACATCTGACGCAGCTTACGGATTTTGGGCACCACCCCAGGAATAAAGCTCTGACCCCCAAAACCAGGGTTAACGCTCATGATCAGCACCAGATCGCACAGGTCAAGCACATACTCAATTAACTCTAAAGGACTGCCGGGATTCAAGACAACGCCCGCTTTTTTGCCCAATTCTTTGATTTGCCCCAAGGTGCGGTGCAGGTGAGGCGACGCATTGTGCTCAGCATGAACGTAGATGTGATCAGCGCCCGCTTTGGCAAAATCTTCGACATACCTCTCTGGCTCGACAATCATCAGGTGAACATCCAAAGGCTTTTGAGTCACCGGGCGAATTGCTTCGACAATCAACGGCCCGATCGTAATATTAGGGACAAAGCGACCATCCATCACGTCAACGTGAATCCAGTCGGCTCCGGCTGCATCAACGGCACGAATTTCGTCTCCAAGACGGCTAAAGTCGGCAGACAAAATCGATGGAGCAATGACGATCGACTTCTGGGATGGCGTTGTCATAGTGGCTTCTACTTTTTAGACTGCTTAAATTTGTGTCCAGTTTAACAAATTGTGAATATTTTCTCTCATCTTCTCAAGGAAACTTTGTAAAGCTTTGGTGATAAACTCTGAGCTTTTTGAGCGATCGAGCGAAAATAAGCGTGACAAATTGGGAGCGAAATGTTGTGCGGCGGATTCATCAATTAGGGTGGTTGGCGTGTGGAATCGCGACTTGGGCAGCATTAGCAGGCGGCGTTAAAAGCGCGTCTGTCGAAGAGTCTTCGATCGCCCAAGATGGCATCGATGCTTTAAAGCTGCAAAAGCCGCCTCATAACTTAACCGGACGCAAAATCGCGATCGGACAGCTTGAGATTGGGCGACCTCCCCAAAGTGGTTTAGATAAAGCGGCAAACACTAATCAAGTGGTGTCGATCGTGCGGGCATTTCTTCGCAATCAACCCGCTAAAAGCAACACTAATCTAGACACTCATGCGGCTCAAGTTGCGAGTATTTTGATTGGCAACAGCAAAGCAATTAAAGGCGTTGCGCCCAATGCTCGACTCTATTCTTCGGCGGCTGCCATTCCTCATAAGGGTGGACAGCCTGAAGAGTGTCTGTCTGCTCAATATCTGGCAATGCAGAATGGCGGCGATGTGCGGGCAATTAACTTCAGCTTTGGCGAAGCCCTTCAGCAAGACCCGCGACCGAGTGCCAAGCTAGATGGCAATGCGCTGTTGACGCGCTGCATTGACTGGTCAGCGCGGGTTCACAATGTTGTCTATGTGGTTGCAGGCAATCAGGGCAAAGGCGGCATTCCGATTCCGACTGACAACTTTAATGGCATGAATATTGCATTCACAACGCGATTAAATGGCGTGTATGCCAAAGTTGACTTTTCTAATATTGGCGATGTGGCTCCGCGTATTTTAAAGCGCAACAATGGCGTTGAGACAAACCTGGGAGGGCGACGTGGTATCTCACTCGCTGCGCCTGGAAATAAGGTTTCGGTCGCCAATCTAGAAGGCAAGCAAACGACCTCGATCGGCACCAGTTTTGCCGCACCCCACGTCACCGCAACGGTGGCATTATTGCAGGAGTTTGGCGATCGTCAACTGCGAACCAACTGTAAACGCGGTGCGGGCTGCAAATTGCCTTGGGGATTGGATGCCCGTCGCCATGAAGTGATGAAAGCCGTGATGATGAATTCGGCTGACAAAATCAAAGATAGCAGCAATGGTCAACTTCTAGGAATGACGCGCACGTTGTTGGAGAAAAATAATCAAAATTGGCTAGAGTCAGATGCTTATAAAAATCCTAAAGTGCCGCTTAATATTCAAATGGGTGCAGGACAGTTGAACGCATTTCGGGCATATCAGCAATTTAGCCCCGGTGAGTGGAAGCCTGAACAGCCCGTGCCAGCGATCGGGTGGGATTATGGAAAAGTCGGTGCAGGAAATGTCTCGTTTCAGGATTATGCGTTGGCAAACCCGTTGCAGCAGGGAAGTTATGTTGCATTAACGTTAGCGTGGGATCGATTAGTGGAGTTAAGCGATCGCAATCGCAACGGGCAGTTTGATGCAGGAGAAAAATTTAACGATCGCGGACTCAACAATCTCGATCTCTACCTAATGCGGGCAGAAGATAACGATATTCGCAAGAGCATTAGTTCATCGATCAGCGACTTGGATAGCGTGGAACATATTTTTCATCAAATTCCCACAACAGGACGCTATAAAATCCGAGTCCTATTCCGTCAGCGCGTCAATCAGCCGATTCAACCCTATGCGCTGGCATGGTGGACGGTTCCCGCGTCTCAAAAACTGTAACCAGCCTTACCGGAAATTCTGCATATACTACCGTAGCGAAAGATAGAGACAATATTTCGCAATGAGAACGACCTCGATGAGCAAACTTTTATTTACCCGGATTGGCATCGCCGTATTGGCAGCGATCGTCACCTTAACGTCGGTCAGTTGTTCAACTGCATCAAGCTCAAATCTAAATCCCAAGCCGATAGATCAAACTTCAACCACAAAGCCGAGCGCGGCTAAACCCAAAATCGTGGTTAATCCAAAACTCGTCGAGGCGAATACTCGTTTTAGCTTCAAGCTATTCTCCGAAATTCTCAAGCAAGATGGCAAAAAGAATGTCTTTGTGTCGCCTTCGAGTGTCGCGATCGCGCTCTCAATGGTTTACAACGGTGCCAAAGGCGAAACTCAGCAAGCGATCGCGAAAGCGTTAGAAATGCAGGGAATGAGCCTATCAGAGATCAATCAGGCAAATGCCAATCTCAAAACCAGTCTTGAAAGCAGCGACCCAAACGTGCAGTTGACGATCGCCAATTCGCTTTGGGCCAGAAAAGGCGTTGACTTCAAGCCAGAATTTATTCAACGCAATCAAACGTTTTACGCTGCCGAAGTCAAGTCTCTCGATTTTGCCGATCCTTCAGCGCCGAGTCAGATCAACGGCTGGGTGAAAAAAAATACCCAGGGCAAAATTAGCGAGATTGTCGATCGCATTGATGCCGAGCAGGTAATGTTTTTGATCAACGCCATCTACTTCAAAGGCAAGTGGATGAACGAATTTGATAAGAGTCAAACGACCGATCAGCCCTTCACTCTGGCAAACGGTCGTCCAAAACAACACCCGATGATGTCGCAAAAGGGCGATTATCGCTACTACGAAAATCAGCAGTTTCAAGCGGTCAGTCTCCCTTACGGCAAAGGGCGCACGAGTCTCTATGTCTTCTTGCCCAAGTCAAATTCTAGTCTTGCAGAGTTTCAGAAAACGCTGACGGCAGAAAATTGGCAAACCTGGATGAAAGCCTTTGGTAAACGGGAAGGCTCGATTCAACTGCCGCGCTTTAAGATGGACTATGAAATCGAACTTAAAAAGTCCCTTTCAGCGTTGGGAATGGGAGTTGCATTTGATCCATCAAAGGCAGATTTTTCTAACTTAAGCACCACTTCAACGCGCATCGACGAAGTAAAACACAAAACCTTTGTCGAAGTGAATGAAGAAGGCACCGAAGCCGCCGCCGTTACCTCAGTCGGAATTCGAGCCACATCTGCTCAGGTGACTGTTGCCCCCTTCTCAATGACCGTCGATCGTCCCTTTTTCTGCGCGATTCGAGACAACAAAACAGGTGCAATTTTATTTATGGGTTCGATTAACGACCCGACTTAATTAAAATTGCTTATCCTTTCTCGATTTAACCAGGTATTCTAATAGCGGAGTGTTTTAAGTCAAACAGGTTAGAACCGTGGCACAGACTTCATCTCAGTGGCGAAATCTGGTCAGCCTTATTCAACGCGATCGTCGCCTCAAGCCGCTGGCTTTGCGTCGTTGGTCAGCATCGGGAGGCTGGCTGCTAGTGACCGGAGGCACGATCGGGCTACTGTTCTGGAATGGTCGCTTAGTGCTGGCAACGGGTGCCGGGGTTGCGGTGATGATGCTAGTTTACCTGATGCAAGATGGCAACTGGAAAGCCCCTTGGTCAGAGATGGAAAAATTTCTGCAAGGCTGGAATCAGACATTTCTCTTAGCGGCTGCAAGTGGGTGCGCGGCGACTTTTGGCATCTATTTAGCAGCGTCTTTATGGGCTGAAGTCAACAGTCCTTGGATCGCGACGGGAATGCTCTTACAGCAAACGACCACGATCGCAGCATTGGGACTTTTAATCTGGCAAATGGTGAACCGTCAGGAAAGTCGCCCCACAACTCGCTTGAACCAAATTTTGGACGATTTGACGAATAGCGATCCGCTCAAGCGATTGATTGCAGTGCGACGAATCACTAACGCGATCGAGCAACAGAGCGATCGCGTCCAAAAACGCCAGATGGCAGATTATCTGCGCGTGATGCTAAGTCGAGAAGAAGACACGATCGTCCGAGATGCTGTGCTTGAAGGATTGCAAGCACTTGACATTACTCGTAGCCTGACCGCCAGCAAGGTGGAGCCAATTGCAACTCCGATCGCGCTTCAGCATTCTAGGATCAAAGCTCGAAGACACGATACTGTCTAGTAGGCTGACGTTTACTTAAACAAAAAGGGCGCAGTCTATTGCGCCCTTATGAGAAGGTTCGATCGTACTTTCGTCAAACCTAATGCTTAATTAACGTGAATTTGACGACTTCGTTACCAGTCCATCGCGCCCCCTAAATCCCCCAAAACTGGGGGACTTCAAGTCAAAATTTCCGGTTCAAAGTCCCCCAGAATGGGGGATTTAGGGGGCAGAAGCCGCTCTTGACGAAGCGATAAATCTCATCGAATTCACGTTTAATTAGCTCTTAGTTTGCACTTCCTTAATTTGCACATCTTCAACTTTTGCGGCTGGCTCATCTGCGGTTAGTTTTTGAGGAGTAGACACATTTGCTGACGAGATATCGCTCCAATCAGTGTGAAAAACGCCCTCTTTGTCAGTTCGTAGATAGGTGTGAGCGCCAAAGTAATCGCGCTGTGCCTGAGTAAGATTTTGAGGGAGACGATCGCGCCGATAGCTATCAAAATAATCCAGCGAGGCACTAAACGCGGGAACCGCGATTCCCATTTTCGCCGCTTGAGCAATCACTTCTCGCCACGCTTCTTGCTTGTCCAGAATCGTTTGCTTAAATTCGGGTGCTAACAGCAGGTTTGGCAGATTGGGGGTTTCGTTGAAGGCATTCTTGATTTTGTCCAAAAATCTGGCACGAATGATGCAGCCACCTTTCCAGATACGAGAACATTCACTCAGGTTAAGGGCGTAGCCGTAAGTCTTAGATGCCGCGCTCAGCAACGCCATCCCCTGCGCGTAAGAGCACATCTTAGAGCAATAAAGGGCATCGCGCACCATCGCAATAAAGGCTTTTTTGTCTCCAGTAAACTGGGCACTTGGCCCTGTTAACACTTGAGACGCTTCCATCCGCTCGGTTTTGTAGGAAGACATAATTCGAGCGGTGATCGCGGCAATGATCGTCGGAATCGCGACCCCTTGTTCGAGCGAGTCAATGACTGTCCAGCGTCCGGTGCCTTTCTGTCCAGCAGCGTCTAAGATTAGCTCGACGATCGGCAACCCAGTATCTGGATCAATCCGCTTAAAGATGTCGGCGGTAATCTCGATCAGATAAGAATTGAGTTCATCAGTGGTGTTCCACTCGGTGAAGACTTCGTGTAGCTCTTCGTGATTTAAGCCAACGATATTTTTGAGCAGATCATAGGCTTCTGCAATCAACTGCATATCGCCATACTCAATGCCGTTGTGAACCATCTTCACATAGTGACCCGCCCCACCTGGGCCGATATAAGTCACACAAGCACCATCATCAACCTGAGCTGCGATTTTAGTCAAAATCGGTTCCAGATATTCGTAAGCTTTTTTAGTCCCTCCGGGCATTAAACTCGGACCGTTGAGCGCCCCTTCTTCACCGCCGCTCACGCCCATGCCAATGAACGTAAACTTTGCTTCTTCGAGGTGACGAGCGCGGCGGGCAGTGTCGCTAAACAGCGAGTTGCCCCCATCGATCATAATGTCGCCTTCGTCGAGAAGGGGGGTGAGTTGGTCGATCACGGCATCTACGGGGGCACCCGCTTTCACCATGATCAAGATTTTACGTGGACGCTCTAAAGACGCGACGAACTCTGCGATCGTATACGTTGCAACGACATTTTTCCCTTGTGCTCGTTGCTCCATGAATGCGTCAGTTTTTTCACGAGAGCGGTTGTAGACAGAAACGGGGAAACCATTCCGCTCAACGTTCAGCGCTAGGTTTTCGCCCATCACCGCAAGACCAATTACGCCAAAGCTTTGTGCCATAAGATTTCTGCTAACTCTACGTTCGCTGGGGCTAATGATTACCCCCAAGGTAGCTTGATCCCCTCGATCTAGCCTGGAAGATTAGATTAAGACTGTGAATTTGGGAGCGATCGAGTTGATGTCTGTAGAGATTTACCATAAGTTAGCGCGATCGTAATTTCGTCAATCCACTCATCTGTCACGTGGTTATATGAAGTTTCTGCGAAGCTCAGGCTTGTGAATGATTACTCTATTGCTATAGAGAACTCTACTCGATAAGATTTGGTGATCCCAGCTAGCCTGTCTTCAATCGACATGAAAACCGCAAAGCCTGTTCCGCAAGAGGTTGTCCAGCAAGTTGCCGACTACTTCAGTGTCTTGGGTGAGCCGATGCGCCTCCGAATTCTCAATCTGCTGCGAGACGGCGAGAAATGCGTTCAGGATTTGGTTGAAGTGACCGACACAAGTCAGGCAAATGTCTCAAAACATCTAAAGGTGATGTTGCAAGCGGGCATCTTAACCCGTCGCAGCAAAGGCACCCTGGCTTATTACAGCGTTGAAGACGATTTGATTTTTGATCTTTGCAATTTAGTCTGCGATCGGCTTGCCAGTCGAATTGAGGAACAAGCAAAATCCTTTCGGGCATTCAGTTTGACCAGCAAAAGATAAGACAGTCAGTAGAGAATCGTCTATTTTACTTGAGCCACGACCGTGCGGTGGCGAGGCGTGTTGCAAGTCACCGTAGGTTGAGCAAACCCCGACTCTACGATCGCGCCCTCAATATCGAACGAAAAGTAATCATCCATATACGGCTCAGTGCTCTTAAGCAGCGTCAGAATATAGGGCGGCATTTTCGCATAAATTTCTGACTTCGGATTCATATCCATAATCGCTAAGTGTCCACCGGGACGCAGTAACCGTTTCGCTTCTTGCAAAATCTCGATCGCAGCAGTTCTAGGCAACTCGTGAAACATCAAACAAGCAGACACCAAATCAAAAGAGCTAGACGGCAAGCGGGTTGACTCGGCGGCGGCATGAACCCAAATCGGAGGATTTTGACGCTTCTGCTGGGCTTGATAGTAGGCAACTGCTAGAAAATAGGGCGACAAATCGACTCCAGTAATCTTGGCGCTGGGAAACGTGTCTTGAAGCGCAAAGGTACTCATGCCAACGCTGCAACCCAGATCCACAATATCGTTTGGCGCGTTGGGTAACTCTTTCAAAATCGCGTGATAGCTTTGCCGCAGTCGAGCATCACCCTCTGCTCCAGCATCTTTCCAAATTCGGGCATGAACGGCGTAGGCAGCTACTTCGACTTCTGTGGCAGGCTCCCAGCCTAGATTGCCCTCGTTGTAAGCATGGAAGGGGCGCAAATAATAATCGGGATAGGCTAAATCGGGATAGTTGACCTGATTGAATTCGGCTGTCCAATCGCGCGATCGCAGCGTTTCGGCTTCTTGAACCCACTGCACTCCGATCGACTCTGCCCGCTTAATCATCATCTGACGCGCCTGATATTTTGCCAGATTAAACAATGGCTTGATCGCTAGAATGCGATTTACAACGCGAGATGCCAGACGAGGAGTGGTTTCAACAGCAGTCATAAGTCACCGTATCAAAACAGCATTTTATCAACCCACTCATTATCGCAAACGAACTGCACCGAGAACGATCGCAATCTTTTTTCGATCGCAAGACAAATGTCAAAATTGATGATACGAATGTTCTTAGAGATCTTTTGTTTAAATCACTAGACGACTGTACTAATATGTGATACAAATGTTCTAAAATCTTTCATCATTTGTACTAATTATGCTGGAACCTCTCACCGAAGCCCAAAGGCAACTCTACGACTGGCTAGCCGAATATATCTACCAACATCAACATTCTCCTTCAATTCGGCAGATGATGACAGCGATGAATCTTAAGTCACCAGCCCCCGTGCAGAGCCGTTTAGAACACTTGCGAAATAAAGGTTACATCGCCTGGTCAGAAGGACAAGCTCGCACCATTCGTCTGCTGCACCCCGAACCTAAAGGTGTGCCAATCTTGGGCGCGATCGCCGCAACCAGTCTGGTAGAAACTTTCTCTGATACCGAAGTTGAGCATCTCGATCTCTCCAGTCTGTTGATCAAACCTCAGCATTTTGCCTTAAAAGTGCGCGGACACAGCATGATTGATGCGCTAATCGATGATGGCGATGTTGTGATTATGCAGCCAGTGCCAGACCCGAAGACTTTAAAGAACAACGCGATCGTCGCCGCACGAGTCGAAGGAAAAACGACGCTGAAATATTTTCAGAGAAAAGGCAGCAAGGTGATTCTTCAACCCGGCAACCCCAATCGAGACCTTTATCCTGTCACCGAAGTTTCGGCAGCTCAAGTGGATGTGCAAGGCGTTTTGGTGGGAGTTTGGCGAGGTTATGGAACGTTGTAAAAGGACTATCTACCCGATTAAATAGCCTCTCAGTTAAAAAGATGATCCTGGCTGCGTGAGAAACTCAGCTTCTTCAGGCGTGGTAGCACGTCTGAGAATCTGATTGCGATGAGGGAACCGTCCAAACCTTTGAATAATGGCTTGATGGCGCAACGCAAAATCGTAAGTGTCACTCAGATCGGGATTATCGCTGAACTGGTGAAATAGCTTCACAGACTGACGTTGATGCTCCAGGTTTTCGCTGTGTTCCATTGGAAAGTAGAGAAACTGTCGCTGAACTGGAGGCAATTGTCGATCGAACCTCTGAGCAATAGCGTGTTGTACCACAGAGAGCGCTTTGGCATCGGTGGCAAACGATCGTGGCTGACCCCGAAACAGATTGCGTGGAAACTGATCGAGCAGCAGGGCAAGCCCTAAACAACCTTGGGGCGAGTCGAGCCATCGATCGAGTTGACCTGAGGCGGCTTGCTCATAGTCAGATTGGAACTGCTTCACCTGTTTGTCAAACGCCGCATCTTTGGTAAACCAAACCTTGCGAGACTTTAACTGAGCGACATCTTGCATATCGCCAAACCAAAAGTTCAAAATCTGATCGAGTTGAGTCATTACAGTTTAGAGATCAATCTGGACTCCTTTATTTTCGGAACTTTATCTGGCGTTGAGGAGGGCAATTCACATTCAGCAATGCCCTTTGTCTGTAAAAAGTTTCCCCACGATCGAGAGAGTTCTGACGTTAAAGAGCCAGAAACCTCTCTCGATCGTGGGGAAGTCAACAATATTCAGTTTTTCGCAACCTAGCTCTAAGACATACCCTGAATCAGGTAGTCAAAGTAAGGAGCGGCTTCTGCCCCGTCTTCGGTGCTCAACAGTGCTAGAGAAGCATCTTTAAGGCAGCGCATCGCCTCTGCCATGCCAGGAACAGGAACGTCCAGGGCGTTATACATCTCACGTGCGCCGATTAAACCAATCTTCTCGATCGGGTCTTTATCCCCGGCCAATACGCCATAGGTGACTAGGCGGAGATACCAACCATAGTCACGTAGACAGAGGGCGCGTTCACGGTTGCCGTAGGCGTTACCGCCGGGGGCGATAAAGTCGGGGCGCTTTTTCCAAAGATTTTTGCTAGCTTGCTCGACGATCTTCTTCTCGTTGGATGAGAGCGTTTCGACGATGCGAGTGCGCTGTACCCCGGTTTGAAAAAACTCTTTTATGCCTTTCAACTCGCCGCTCGTGGGATAACGGAGTTCGTCGTCGGCTTGAAGGATGACTTGGCTAACTACGCTCATATTTATTGCGGTATCTCAGAATTCATCTTGTAGTGTACCGAGTTTCGGGGTCGTAAAGGAAGACTATTTTCTCATTAGTCTTGACAAAACGTAATCTTTGACCTGAAGAGTGCGGGTTGAGGATGTCAAACTAATCTCATGTTCTGGGTTTTCTATCCCGATCTCCACTCGCCGAGGAGCCAACATGGTTACACTTCAACTGAAACAAATTCGAGTTTTGGCCGGGCAGCGAGTAGTGCTAGAAGATATTAATTGGCAAGAGTTTGAGGCGATTTTGGAAGAACTCGGTGATCGCCGCAACACGCGATTGGCTTACAGCAAAGGAACATTAGAAATTATGGCTCCATTGCCAGAGCATGAAGTCAGCAAAGAGATGATCGGAGATTTGGTAAAAATCTTGCTCGAAGAGTTGGATATGGATTGCGAATGTTTCGGCTCAACCACCTTTAAGCGACAAGAGATGCAGCAGGGGATCGAGCCAGATAACTGCTTTTACATCCAACACCCCGAACGGATGCGAGGAAAGTCAAGAATCGATTTGTCGATCGACCCACCACCCGATTTAGCGATCGAAATTGATGTCACGTCTAAAACCCAATTAGATGCTTATCAAGCGTTGGGTGTGCCGGAACTCTGGCGATATGAAGCTGGAAGCTTGAGAATCGATGTTCTTCAAGACAATCAATATGTTCAATCTGAAACTAGCCCGACGTTTCCAAACTTTTCGATCACAGAAGCGGTTTCTCGCTTTGTGCGACAAAGCAAATCAGAGGGAAGAAGCGCAGCACTAAAAGCATTTCGGAAGTGGGTCAGAGAGAAAATCGCTTCTCTACCGGACTCCTAACATTTTGTGAGTTTGCACACTGATTCGCCATTGTGGATGTCGCAACACATAATCAAAAATCAGATCACGACTTCCTTCTGTGTTCCACTCAGCTTGCAAATAGCAAATTACCGAGGCTACAACCTTTGCAGATTGCTGCTCTGCCCAAATCAAATCTTGAGAGTTTGCAACCACGATTTTGAGTTCACTCGCATGAGCATAAACGCTCTCTTGGGGCGGATTAGAGACTTTAGGGGAAAGCGTCACCCAATCAAATCGACCGCTAAATGGATGTGCGCCAGACGTTTCTAAATGCACTCGCAGACCTGCATCGTGAAGCGAGTGACTCAACTCCGTTAAATCGTGCATCAAAGGTTCGCCGCCTGTGATCACGACGATCGCCGGATTTGCTGCGATCGCATCTGCCACCAAGTCCACTATTTTTCGCTGTGGGTGTCGTCGCGGATTCCAAGACTCTTTTGTGTCGCAAAACCAGCAGCCCACATCACAGCCCCCCAATCGAATGAAGAATGCGTTTGTGCCCGTCCAAGCGCCCTCGCCTTGAACCGAGTGAAAGGTTTCGACAATCGGCAACGTGGTCTGATTTGTCGAGGCGCGATCGGTCAATTCAAAATCAATCATCCTCATACTCCGCCCATGAGTTTGGCGATTCTGACACTGCAACTTTGAGTTTGATGCCCTCCGGCAGGGTCTTCTTGGTTTTGTCGTAGATATACTGAGCAATCATCTCTGACGTTGATTCATAGCCTTCTGGCAACACTTCATTGAGATTGCAGTGATCGAGTCCGCCTTTAAGAACATCTCGTTTTGCCCATTTGAGCGTTCTAAAGTCTGCCACCATTGCTGCATGAGGACAATATTCTGAAGCATGAAGGCGATCGCTCGTCGCTTCTAACCGAACGGTATACGTGTGTCCGTGCAGTCGTCCACAGGGCCCATCATAGTCACGAATTGAGTGAGCGGCGTTAAACGTAAACTCGGTTGTGATCTTCCACTTGGGCATGGTCTTGTTCTCCTGTAAAACCTATCCTAAGTCTTCAAGAATAGGATT
This sequence comes from Phormidesmis priestleyi ULC007, assembly GCF_001895925.1. Lineage (GTDB taxonomy): Bacteria > Cyanobacteriota > Cyanobacteriia > Leptolyngbyales > Leptolyngbyaceae > Phormidesmis_A > Phormidesmis_A priestleyi_A. The sequence goes on from NZ_MPPI01000025.1 coordinate 63,797, forward strand.
TTAGAGTGCTTTCTTAAATCCTAAAGATCCAAGTTATTTAATCGCTTGCAAGGGCGAGAACAAGACAGCGAAGACCACAATATCTAGACTCGCGCCGGGTCAGCAAACCGAATTTTGAGATAATCGTCCTCCATCTTTGCCCCCGCCGGGTTTAACGCCGCTAATGCTTGAGGTAACACTAAATTACGGCGATGATTTCCAATCCGCACGTTTAACTCGTCGCCCGTTTTGCTAAGTTCGATCTGGCTTTTTTCGATTCCAGGCAGATAAATCTCTAAGCTATATTGACCCTGATCTTGCACAACCCGCAGCGTCGTCTCTTTGTAGTAAACCTGGGCAGGATCTTCGTTGTTGGGGTAGAGCGTTTCTTTTAAGCGATCGAGCGCCTTTAACCCGCACATTTCTTCTGAATAGAGCGGCACTTCCTTCACAGGTAAAGGCGCAAAGTTATCGTGAATTTCTTGACGATATTGCGATTGACTTTCTTTCCAACGTTTAAAGAATGGATCAGTCACTGACTCAGGAATAATGCGATTTGCGATAATCAAATCTGTCGAAACATTGTACAAGCTCAAATAAGCATGGGCACGCAGCGACTCTTTAATCACCATCTTTTCAGGGTTGGTGACTAGTCGCACTGAAGTTTGCGTGTTATCGATCAACACTTTTTGCAACGCTTCGATTTGCTCATAAAACTCAAAGGGCGCATCCATCACCTCTTTGCTGGGCAGAGAAAAGCCAGCGATCGGTCTAAAAATCGGCTCCACCAAGGGGCGCAATGCCACCGAGATTCCTTGAAATGGCTTGTAAAACTTTCGCATATACCAGCCGCCAACTTCTGGCAGACTTAACAGCCGCAGTGCGGTTCCAGTTGGTGCAGAGTCGATGATCAACACATCAAAGGTGCCTTCGTCATAGTGGCGTTTCATCCGCACCAACCCAAAAATCTCATCCATACCAGGGAGAATAGCTAACTCTTCAGCTTGAATGCCATCTAGCCCCCGCGCTTGCAAGACCTGAGTAATATAGCGTTTGACTGCACCCCAGTTGCCTTCTAACTCCATCAGGGCATCTAACTCAGCACCCCACAGATTAGGGCGAACCAGCTTTGGCTCGTGACCTAGCTCTAGATCAAAACTGTCGGCTAGCGAGTGAGCCGGATCGGTGCTTAAGACAAGGGTTTGATAACCAAGCTCTGCACAACGAAGCCCAGTTGCGGCAGCTACAGAGGTTTTGCCAACGCCGCCTTTCCCTGTCATCAAAATTACACGCATGGTCGATCGAAGTCCTTGCCTGAGAATTGTTTACATTCTTTTACTTAACTTCATTCTCCCACAGGAACCCAGCTTTGTGGATCGCGCACCGTTAGCGGAAATGTTGTTTTAACACGTCTAAACGCGAACAGTGCCAATAATCGATGTGTGACACGATCAGATCATCCCCATTGACGGTTAGCTCACTCCATCCGCTAATCGAGATATGAGGCTTCCACGGTAGAGGCGTGTTCCAACTCAATGTCCAGTCTGTCCTGATCAAATTGCCATTGCGCTGAATTGTGTGGAGATCCATCTGGACGTTGAGAAACCAGGTTTTGATAAAGCCGATCATTTGCTGATAGCGATCTCGTCCCCGAAACTCATTCAACGGGTCTTTAAAGTAAACGTCTTCAGCGTAAAGACCATAGGTTTGATCGTCTGGAAAGCGCTGATAGTCATCTTGAAGAATTTGCAGAAGGTTCATAGAATCTACATTAAACGACTAAATCCACGTCAGAGAGAATTCCGTACTAGTGCTAGATTATACAAAGCATGTACTAAACTAAGACCATGCCTACTCGGTATTTCTATTCCGATTTACCTGTTTTGACTGACTTTGTACAAATCACTGACCATCATAATTTTGTGGCTGTTCCTGATGATTGGCTGATTGTGATTACCGATATCATCGGCTCGACTCGTGCCATTGAGCAGGGTCGCTATAAAGATGTCAATTTGTTGGGTGCTTGCTTGATCGTATCGGTTCTCAATTTAGAGTGTCGCTGGCAAGACATTCCAAGTCGCTATGGAGAAACGGTCAGTTTATTAGTGCTGGCAACGCACGACGAAGAGTATCGAGACCTAATCGAACAAATTCAACTGAATCTATGGAGCGGGCGATCGCCGCTCTTTATCTTTCAGCCCCAACACACTTCTTAAAGAAACTAAAGTCCGTACCCCGACCAACCATGGGTTCAGCAAACTCAAATATCTGATCAAAATTCAGTTTGAAAATCTGCTCGGCTGGATATTTATGAAATTTAAGCTCAACGTCGGCGGAACAGATTGGGGTAAATATCAAGACGTTGTAGCGGCTGCAACTGACTATTGCAAGTTTGATGATATGCTGCGAATGGTAATCGCTGGAGATGCCCTGCAACGAGAGAAGCTCACCGATTACTTAGAGCGGAAGTATCGATCAGGCAAGCTTGTCTATGGATTGCACGTCAGCGATCGAGCGTTGCTAAGCTGTTTAGTGTTCGATCTTAGCGGACGACAAGTACATTTTTTTGATGGTGCTGATGGAGGCTATGCACTTGCAGCTAAAGAAATGAAAGCCCGAACAATAAACCCATAATCACCTGCTGTAACCAAACCCACCATCCGTATAATCAAAAACAAAACTCCTCCTTTCAGCTAAGAAAGGAGGCTTTGTTCTTTTAATATTCAACCTGGCGATGAGCTATTTTTGCGGGAGGCTACCCTCCAACTATCTTCGCCGCTGTCACGTTTCACACCTGAGTTCG
>NZ_MPPI01000026.1:0-15016 GCF_001895925.1 Phormidesmis priestleyi ULC007
TTTAAGTGGTTGATTACCTTGTCCACTAATGCAAATGTACGACAAAAAGGGGGATGATTTTGTGAAGATTTCTAGAAGTGTCGGACTCTGCCGCCTAACAGCGGCGCGGGAACCCTCCGTTCCGGTAAAAGCAGAATTAGATAACGCGGATGGTGCATTGAAACCTGGAATGTTTGCCGAGATTGAGGGGTTGACTGACCGCACCTCGGCTTCAATTTTAGTAGCTCCGAAATCTGCGATCGTCGAAACCAACGATAAAAAGAAAATGATCTTTGTTCAAAATCGATTCTGATTTCGCTGTGGGGGCTGCAAGTCATTACTCAAATGCCGTTGGATGTATTTCCGGCATTTGCACCTCCCCAGGTCGAAATTCAAACTGATGCTGCCGGACTCGCACCCGAAGAAGTCGAATCATTAGTGACGCGCCCGATCGAGAGTGCGATTAATGGAACACCGGGACTCGTTTCCTTGCGATCGGCATCTGCCGTGGGTATCTCTTCTATCAAAGCGGTTTTCAGTTGGGATACCGATGTTTATCGGGCGCGACAGCTCGTCACAGAACGGCTTGGGCGAGCGCAAAGTGTGTTTACCGGAAGCGGTAGATTGCAATCACTTCTGAACGCCCTTGAGCATCAGTCCAGATGCGATTTATAGCAGGTGACAGCACTGGATTGCGCTCTTTGCTGAATTGCATTGCCCGATCGATGTCTGGTTGCTTGGTGAGGCGATCAACTCGACCATTTACAATCACGCTGCGCCAATGAAGCGGAACGTGAATCTCTTCAACCTGTAGTGTTCAAAGACTCACACAAAACGAGTGAGCTGAACCCGGTAGCGATCTTTCTTAGTCACCATCATTTCGCCGACTTCGACTCGCCCCTTGCCTCGAATCGCAATCAAGTCACCAGGCTTGACCGTGTAGCTTGTGGAATTAATGTCTTTCCAGTTGACTCGCACATCGCCTGACGAGATCAGATCTGCCATCTTGCTGCGCGACATGCCAAACCCAGCAGACGCGATCGCATCTAACCGCATCGACGCTTCGACGGTGGTTAATTCTTTTTTCTTTGGCTCTCGAATCTTGAGTTCGCTCAGCGGGATGGGCTGCACTTTAACGGGCACCGATCGCACTTGAGTCAAACTTGCTTGAAAAAACTCGACTAAATCAGTCACGACGATCGCTTGGGCACCGCGTTCGCCCAATACGATGATGTCACCTACTTTCTCGCGCACAATTCCCGTCCCTAAGATTGCGCCTAAAAAGTCGCGATGATTGGCGGGGTCAAAGAGAAAGTTTCCGGCAATGTTAAGCGCGACGACCTCGACTTGATCGATATCAAGGGGCAGTTCTGAGCGAGCGATCGCCAGTCGTTGCCGTTCTGCCTGCGGGTAGCCGCCCCAAGCCACCATCTGCACATCGGTCAATCGCGCAAACGATCGCTGAATTTCAGCAATTTCTGGCGGTGAATAGAAGTCGGTCATGACCACTTCCCAGGTTTTGATCGCTTGATCTGCCTGGTCAATGACTCTGATCACGCTATCTCGATTTTCGACACCTTTTAACAGGTCTTCCTTTGGCAACATACAGACGAATCGTTCTTAGAAATCTTTATTCTAGTCGTTAAGGCTCGTGAATTAAATAGCTTCCATAACTTGGGAGCAGGGCTATTTCATTCGACGCTTACTGATTAAGCTACTCACTAATGCGATCAGTGCGTTCACCTTTGTCCTGATGACGATAGCTCTTTCACTCGCTCATTTCACTCAAAAGACGTGAGAATCGTTGCGGTTGACTTCAGGGCAATCGCAGCTAGAACTTAACTTTGGCTTTTGGGTCTGACTACCTAACGGTATAGTTGAGCGGCGGCTAGTATCCTTTGCATCCTCACTAACCATCTCTATTCCGTCCGCTCCAACGTCGTGTTAGATGGCGGGTTTGGCGGAACTTGTACAGATTGGAAAACACGCTCAATATGCTCAAACATCTCATCCCTAACCCGAGCACTGATCGCATAGTACTGAAGCTTTGCAAAAAATGTAGCAAAAGGGAACTCTGGACATAATGCAATTACTGATCTCACGAAGGAGACAAGATCAACAAAAATAACATTGACACTTCTCGTAATCAAGACGGTTTTTGCAACCTGCTCAAGAGATGAACCGATACACGTTCCATTTACTCCAATGACGAACGTAATTGACTTTAAGCCGTATTGACTTGCTTTGAAAGCAGCATGATCAACATCCTGTTCACTGAACTGCTTATCCTTAACCTCAACTGCCACAAAAATTTTACCGTTCTTCTTGATGTCTACATCTGCCACTTCATTGGAGGAAGCACCACTTTGATTAACCGGATGGACAGTGACCTCAAAGCCTTCAAATTGGTCAAAATATGTGGACAGGATAGTTCCTGATACGATTGCAGCAACTTGTCCCTCAATCGATCTTGTGACAAATGCATCAACAAATTCAATAATTTTTAAGTGGGAGTCTGCCGATTCTGAAAGTTGAGGAAACAGCTCAGTTCGAGCTGTTTGTCTTGCGATCGCATATCGCATAGCAGTACAGAGACTATTAAAAGCTTGCTCAGACGTTTCCCCTTCAGACAGCACCTTATGTAGGATAAGCAAAAGCTCTCTATCCCTACCAGCTCTCACTGCATTTGATGGAGATATCATTGGAAAACGGGCAGGCTTATTGAGAAAAGGCTCATTTGAACCTCCCAGCGAACTACTCAGCAATTGACGCTCAAGCGGCACAACAACCCCATGACATAAGCTCCGGGCATCGTAAGCACCCTTAACATCAGCACCCGCTTGAAGCGAAAGGGCATTGATATTCGGGTTAGTGGCTTTTCCTAAAAGAGCAGTCACGAGAATGTATCTGAAAGTCAGATGTTTTCCTTGAATGATTGTTCTGATCTCGATATCCCATTCTGTCGCTGGAATTTCTCTAGAATCATCTTGTGCGATTGAGATCGCTTCCCGGAGAAGTTGCTCGGCAGCTCTTTGATCGACGGTTGGTTTGGCAAGGCTCATGCTCATTTCCCTGAATTAGTAAACTGCGTGAAAAACTCAGCAGGATCAGCATCTGTAGCCCACACCCATCGTAATGCTTCTAAAATATCGATTCGGCGTTCCCGACGTTCTATCTTGGAAACGTCAGGCTGCGTCAACCCAATCTCATGGGCGATCGCTTTCTGAGAGAGTTTTGCTTTTTCTCGTAGGGAAACAAGCGCATCAATGATCCTGTGGTAATCCGGATCATGGATACTTGAGATAGACTGCTTTTGACTTTCCATAATTGAGATCTTGATTTAGAGAGGCAAATATGCCAAAATCGCATATATGAAAAATAAAACACCTTTATCAGGGCTATCACTTTTCTCCGGCGCAGGCGGTATGGATGTTGGATTCATCCGAGCAGGAGTTGAGATTGTTAGCGCCAATGACATTGACAGAGATGCTTGCCTCACATATGAGGCAAACCACCCAGGAGGGATTATCAAATGCGGCGACATTAATCAAAACTTGACTGACATACGCCGATTTGAGGGGATCGATATCGTCTTTGGTGGTCCGCCCTGCCAAGGATTTTCTGTAGCTGGAAAGATGAACCCTGATGATCCGCGTAGCAAATTGTTATGGGTATTCATGAAGGCTGTGGAGTTCACAAAGCCTCGGGCTTTTATTTGTGAGAATGTCAAGGCACTAGCAGTTCTTGATAAGTGGTCTGAGGTTCGCCAGCAACTTTTTCGTTTTGCCCGTCAATTGGGATATAAGTACAAGTTAGTAGTACTCAATTCAACTGCTTTCGGCGTACCACAATCCCGAGAGCGAATGTTTTTGATCGGGTTTCGAGATATTGAAGACATTAATGACTTAGAGGCACAATTCGAGCGGTATAAGAAGCAGGCTCCGACAGTTAGAGATATTGTTTTACCTCTGGGTGTGGCGGGTTCCGAGAACAATCAGCGAGTATGCAATGCGAAAGTTACCATCGCTGCAAAGCCTGTAATGCGTCGATCGCCCTATGCAGGAATGATGTTCAATGGTCAGGGAAGACCCTTAAACCCTACTGGATATTCATGCGCTCTCCACGCTTCTATGGGTGGGAATAAAACACCAATTATTGATGAAGAGCATTGCTATTTTGGTCAAGATAGCTGGGTCGAATGGTATCACTCCTATCTGATGGCAGGAGGAGAACCATTATCCTTAGATGCCGCACCTAAGAGACTTAGACGATTAACAATTGACGAGGCACTTAGGATACAAACTTTTCCACATGACTACCAGTTTATCGGCGGACAAAGCTCGATCTATAGGCAAATAGGTAACGCAGTTCCCTGCGACCTGGCACAAGTCGTTGCAGAAGTTGTGCGAGATTTCCTCAGCACTCCTGAATTAATTACGCCGCTGCCCTTAATGGAGCGTGAAGCCAAGCAGTTACGACTAGCCATCTAACTTCTTTTTAGAGAGAAAGTTTCCGCATATCACGCCAAATTTAGGTGGATCGGCAGAAACTTTCTGCATACTACGCTCGTTTAGATGGATCGGCAGAACTTTTCCGCACGTTTCCAGATTTAGTCGGCTGTTAGCGATCGCATTCAAACTGTTATTTATGGTTTGATCGCAACTACCTCAGAATCTGTAAGTGGCGATCGGGCAAACTGTGCTAGCAAATCGGCGGGATTGTCATAAATCGCCACTGCGCCCGACAGTTGAGAATCGTCAAAATCGCCACACCGAAACGCAATCACGTTCACACCTGCTGCATTTGCCGCCTGAATGTCATAGGGCGTATCGCCTAACATGATCGCTTGACCCGGTTCTAATTTCCCCTTCTTGAGAGCCGATTGCACCAAATCAGGAGCAGGCTTTGATTGGTCAGCATCGTCTGAGGTGGTCTTCGGCTCCTCTGTTAATAGATCATCGACCTGAGCAGCTTTGAGCAAAACAGAAAGCTCTTCACTGGTTGCCGAGCTTGCCACCACTAGCTTAAAGCCTTCTTGCTTGAGTCTCAAAATTAAGTCTCGCGACCCTGGTGCAGGCGACAAGTCAGCGCCGAATTTGTTGATGATTAGCTCTTTGCGACGATCAGCAATTTGTTTGCCTACGCCTTCCTCGCCCGAAAGCTCTGGAACCAGTCGTGGCACTACCTGATCGCCACCCATGCCAATAAACGGACGCACCTGCTCAAATTTGATGTCATAACCAAAGGCGGCAAAGGCCTCAACCCAGGCATGAGCGTGAGCATCGTTACTGAGTACTAGTGTTCCGTCGATGTCGAGCAAAATGCCTTTTAAAGTTGAATGATTTGATCCGGTAAAGTCTGACAGCGTATTGCCTAGTTTCTCTGCCGTTGCCTGAGCATTAGACGCGAGATCAGATGCCCCTTGTTGAATCTCTCCGGCAGCCTCGTCAATGTCTTGAGCGATTTCTTTTCTAGCCTGCGTCATTTCGTTTGAAATCACGCCGAGAGGTTGATTCGATCGCGGTGAACGAGGTCTATTTCGGTTAATGTAATAACCCGACTTTCCAGATTTTGTGTTTTCGATCGAGGCTCCTAGTGCGCCCACTGCTCCGCCCAAAATTGCCCCGATCGGGCCGGCGACGATCGCGCCTAAAAATCCCCCGATCGTGCTGACTCCGACTACTCCCGCCGCTGGGTGAACTGACGGAGTTTTCACTTCTTTAATCGCAGAATCTGCCGTTGTGTTGATGGAATCGGTTAATGTGTCAGTTTCGTTGCTCATACTGCCCTCTCGCTGCCCACTATCTCATTTAAGAATGCCTTATTCTAGAAATCTTGATGAGGCACGATGTCTACTTTAAGAGCGATCTTGTTGCAACTAAGCTAAAGTTCCTGCTTTTCATTCCTTATCTCAGTAAAAACTGCGTTAGACTCGCAGATATTAGAGTGTTAGTTAAGCGACTAATTCTTTGAGGATTTGGCTTGTGAAACTCTATTCATCAAAATAGTTTGTAGCTCTACTTCGCTCCATTAATGCTGCAAACATTTAGAATTTAACGATCGGGAGAACCCATCATGTTTACTGCTAAAAAATTAGATAGCTCTACAACAAACCCAGAACTTAAAGAAAAGGCGTTTGTGCTGTGGTTTGAGCAAGTAGGAATTGCAGACGTGCCGTTTGTTGGCGGCAAAAACGCTTCATTGGGAGAGATGATTCAGCAGCTAACTCCTAAAGGTGTGAATGTTCCTACTGGGTTTGCGACGACTGCTTATGCGTTTCGTTATTTCATTGAAAAAGCAGGGCTAAAAACCCGGTTACAAAAGCTGCTTGCAGACTTAGATATTTCAGATGTTAATCGCCTCCGAGAGCGAGGCAGACAGGCGCGAACTCTGATTTTAGACAATCCATTTCCTGCGGAACTAGAAGCCGCCATCACCCGCAGCTATGTGCAATTGTCTGAGCGCTATGGCGTTGAGGTCGAGCGGTGCGATCAACTCACCGACAACGAGCTAGAAGCCTGTCTCAGTCGCTATAGCGGGGTTGATGTGGCAGTGCGATCGAGCGCCACGGCTGAAGATCTGCCCGACGCAAGCTTTGCGGGACAGCAAGAAACTTATTTGAATATCAACGGAATTGATCGCGTTCTCAAAGCTTGTCATCTGTGCTTTGCATCGCTGTTTACCGATCGCGCCATTTCTTATCGCACGACTAAAGGCTTTGATCACTTTGAGATTGACTTATCAGTCGGTGTGCAAAAAATGGTGCGATCGGATCTGGCAGCATCGGGCGTGATGTTTTCGATCGACACCGAAACCGGGTTTAGAGACACAGCTTTGATCACGGCTGCTTATGGTTTAGGTGAATCTGTGGTGCAAGGAGTCGTCAATCCCGATGAGTACGTCGTATTTAAACCCACGCTTAAACAAGGTTTCCGTCCGCTTTTAGAAAAACGGCTGGGCAGCAAAGAGATCAAAATGATCTACGATATCGGCGGCGGCAAATCGACTACAAATGTCTCGGTGCCCAAGTTACAACAGGCAAAATATGTCCTTCAAGATGAAGAGATTCTCAAACTGGCAAAGTGGGCGTGTATGATCGAAGATCACTACGCCAAAGTTCGAGGAATGGATAGCCCAATGGATATTGAATGGGCGAAAGATGGTGAGAGTGGTGATTTATTTATTGTGCAAGCTCGTCCTGAAACCATTCATTCTCAAAAAATCGGCAACGTTCTTAAGACTTATAAACTAAACAGAAAGCCATCAGCTAAACCGCTTTTGATCGGTCGGGCTGTTGGTGAAATGATCGGACAGGGAAAAGTCAGAACGATCGTAGATCTCCGCAAACTTGACGAATTCCAAGTAGGAGATGTGTTAGTCACGACGCGCACTGATCCCGATTGGGAACCGATCATGAAAAAAGCCAGTGCTGTGATTACAAATCAAGGTGGACGCACCTGTCATGCAGCGATCATTGCGAGAGAATTGGGCATTCCGGCGATCGTCGGCTGTGACAGCGCTACAGAGATTCTCAGCGATGGGCAAGAAGTCACCGTCTCGTGTGCTGAAGGCGAAGACGGACATGTGTATGATGGGCTGTTGCCTTTTGCGATCGAACACCTCGAACTCGATGCGCTGCCTGCCACTCGCACCAAAATTATGATGAATGTGGGCAACCCCCGCGAAGCGTTTAGACTCTCGCTGACTCCCAATGATGGGGTCGGGCTTGCGCGTACCGAATTCATCATCGCCAATCACATCAAGGTGCATCCATTAGCGCTACTCAACTTCGAGACGCTCAAAGACAATGGGGCGAAATGGGAAATCAGTCAATTGACTTCTCAATATCGAGATCTCTCAGAATATTTTGTAGACAAACTCGCGTCAGGAATCGGCATTTTAGCAGCCGCGTTTTACCCCAAGCCAGTGATTGCGCGGATGTCGGATCTCAAGAGCAACGAATATGCAAATTTGATTGGCGGTCGCGAATTTGAGCCACACGAAGAAAACCCAATGATGGGCTGGCGCGGTGCATCTCGCTACTATGACCCCAAATATCGGGATGCATTTGGGCTAGAGTGCAAAGCCTTTAAACGAGTCCGTGACGAGATGGGATTGACGAACATGATTCCGATGATTCCGTTTTGCCGCACGCCTGAAGAAGGGCGAAAAGTTTTGGCAGAGATGGCAAAACACGGGCTGATTCGTGGAGAAAACGGGTTGCAGGTCTACGTCATGTGTGAGTTGCCTAGCAATATCGAACTCGCCGATCGCTTCAGTGAGATTTTTGACGGCTTCTCGATCGGCTCCAACGATTTAACGCAATTGACATTAGGACTCGATCGCGATTCTGCCCTGGTATCTCACCTATTCGACGAGCGCGACGAAGCGGTTAAACGCAAATTACGCCGCGTCATTGCAACGGCCAAGGAGTTCGATCGCAAGATTGGCATCTGCGGACAAGCCCCCAGTGACTATCCTGAGTTTGCGGAATTTTTGGTCGAGTTGGGCATCGACTCGATTAGTTTAAACCCCGATTCGGTATTGAAAACGCGGCTGGCGATCGCCAAAACCGAAGCGGCAATTCTAAGGTAACTCTTGCTCCCTCTCCCAAACTTGGGAGAGGGTTGGGGTGAGGGCAAATCCGGGCTTTATTTAATCCGCGTGACTCAGTTTGGATGAACTCTTTGCCCAGTCATTGGGTCAAACAGAAACAGTTGATTGAGATCCAGCGCCAGAGGCAATCGATCGCCCGGAGCCAACCGCACATTTGGACTAACTTGCACATTCAGCGTAGTTGGTTGCGATCGCTCACCCAACAACTCGACTCGAACCAAGATTTCTCGCCCCAACGGTTCGACTAGGCTGACTTGGGTGATCAGATGAGCATCCTCACTGACTCGCATCTGTTCTGGACGGATGCCCAAATCAAACTGCTGTCCATCGTGCAGAGATCGCAGCGTTAACGGACAGGGAATCCTCTGTCCTTGAATGTGAAACGCCTCTCCCCGGTAAGTGACTGGCAAAATATTCGTCGGCGGATTGCCCAAAAAGGTTGCAACCATGCGGTTTGCGGGTTGGGCATAAATGCTTTGGGGGTCGCCAATTTGCTGAATCTTGCCCCGCTCTAAAATCACAATTTGATCCGCGAGAGTCATCGCTTCAACCTGATCGTGCGTCACATAAATCGTCGTGATGCCCATTTGCTGATGCAGTTGTTTAAGCTCAGAACGGGTGCCATCGCGCAGTTGAGCATCTAGATTAGAAAGCGGCTCGTCGAGCAGAAACACCTGGGGCTGACGCGCGATCGCTCGCCCTAACGCCACTCGCTGCTGCTGTCCTCCTGACAATTGACGCGGTTTACGATCTAGCAGATGGCTGATATCCAAAATTCGTGCCATCGTTTCCACCCGTTCTCGCTGCGTTTTTGCATCCGCGTTCCGCATTTTCAGCCCAAAGGCGATATTCTCGGCAACCGTCATGTGCGGATAGAGCGCGTAGTTTTGAAACACCATCGCCACATCGCGCTGCCGAGCCGGAACCTGATTAACCAGCCGATCGCCAATGTAGAGATTGCCAGAAGTCGCTGATTCTAGCCCCGCGATCGTTCTCAAAATCGTAGACTTACCGCAGCCAGACGGGCCGACCAGCACCCAAAACTCACCATCAGGCACCTCAAAGGTGATATCTGCGATCGCCACCGACTGCTCAAACCGTCGCGTGATGCCGTCTAGCTCAACCCTTGCCATAAAAACTAGCCCATCGATTTCACCTAGACAGTAGACGATTCGCTATCAGGAATCAATCAGCCAATCCAATCAATCGAAATGATACCTTTGCAGCCATGTCAAGGTAAGTTGTTTGTTTATAACCGTTTAAATCACAAGCGCTAGTGACTGCGATCACGCAATTGCTGAGTTAACAGAACGTCAGTGGTAGAGTTGCAGAAATGACATCAGTTCGACGAGGTTTTTCGCTGCGTTGTCAGCGGCTTCTGCCCCTTAAATCCCCCATTCTGGGGGACTTTGAACCGAAATTTTTGGCTTGAAATTCCCCAAATCTGGGGGATTCAGGGGGCGCAATGGACTGGTAGCGAATTCGTTGAATTCACGTTAACAGAACGTCAGTGGTAGAGTTGCAGAAACGTTGCTCTGTTGGCGAATCGACTCGATGTGGCAATACATTCTCAAGCGGCTTCTCGGTTTAGTGCCCGTGCTGCTCGGCATCACCCTGGCGGTGTTTTTACTGCTGCGGTTCATTCCTGGCGACCCGGCGATCGTCCTAGCGGGTGAACGGGCAACCCCAGACCAAATCGCCGCACTGAGAGAACAACTCGGATTAAACAAACCTTTGTTGATTCAATATTTTGCTTTTTTAGGAAATTTGTTGCAGTTAAATCTAGGCAACAGCTTAATTAGTGGCATTCCCGTTATCGATGAAATCAAGACTCGCTGGACGGCGACCTTTGAGTTGACGATCGCCGCGATGTTGATTGCCATCCTATTCGGCATTCCGGCGGGTGTGATGGCGGCTGTTCGCAAAAATCGCTGGCTCGACCAGGTGCTGATGGCGGGTTCGCTGCTGGGTGTCTCGATTCCGGTCTATTGGTTAGGGTTGCTGCTGGTCTATCTGTTTGCAGTCACTCTCAACTGGCTGCCTCCAAGCGGACGTATTGGTATCGAGAGCGGACTCAACTTTCAGCCCATTACCGGGTTTTATGTGCTGGATGCTTTGCTGAGATTAAATTTGCCTGTTTTAGGAGATGTCGTGTCTCATTTAGTCTTGCCCGCGCTGACGTTGAGTACGATTCCGTTGGCGATCGTGGCCCGCATCACTCGCAGCGCCATGCTCGATGTATTGACGCAAGACTATATTCGCACCGCCAAAGCCAAAGGAGTGCCCGATCGACTCGTGATTTTTCGTCACGCGCTGAAGAATGCTTTGTTGCCGATTAATACGACGATCGGGCTGCAATTTGGCACTCTGTTAGGTGGCGCAATTCTCACCGAAACTATCTTTTCGTGGTCAGGCATTGGCTCCTGGATCTATGACGGCATTCTGGCGCGAGACTACCCGGTTGTGCAAGGTGGAGTCGTGTTTATTGCGGTGGTGTTTGTGGTGATCAATCTGCTGGTAGACCTGTCTTACGCCTGGGTTGATCCAAGAATTCAATATCGCTAATTGAAATGGACTTATCACACCCAGCAATTCAACGATTTAGAAAATCACGCTTTGGCAAAATTGGGTTATGTTTGACGATCGCCCTAATCCTCCTGGCGCTGCTGGCTCCTCTCCTGCGACCCTATAATCTCGCGGCTGACCAGAGCTATGTGACTCGGTTAATGGCTCCCAGTCGAGATCATTGGTTTGGCACTGATGGGTTAGGGCGCGATCTCTTGACTCTAGTTTGGTATGGCATTCGGACATCGTTGCTGATCAGTCTGGCATCGGTTGGTTTTGGGGCCATCATTGGTTTGGTTTTAGGATTAGTGGCTGGATATTTTCGCGGCTGGCTAGACACGATCGTCGGCTGGTTCACCGATATTTTGCTGGCGTTTCCGTCGATTTTGTTGGCGATCGTGATTGTGACCGTGACAAGTCCGAGTGTGCAAAGTGTGATCATTGCGGTTGGAATTGTGCAAATTCCGATTTACATCCGACTCACTCGCAGCGTCGTGTTTTCCCTTCGAGAACAGGAGTTTGTGCAAGCTGCCAGAGCCTTGGGCGCGACTTCACTCTGGATTATTCTGCGGCATATTTTACCTGCGAGTCTCTCGCCGTTAGTGGTTCAAGCCACACTTTCGACGGGCACAGCAACGCTAGAAGCCGCCGGATTAGGATTTTTGGGCTTAGGGGCACAACCACCCACCCCAGAGCTAGGAACCATGCTGGCAGATGCTTTCAAGGGAGGTTATGCGCTCTCTGCACCCTGGACGACAGTTTTTCCAGGTTTGGTGATTACGCTAATGGTGCTGGCGTTTAATCTTTTGGGCGACGGGCTGCGAGATGCGCTAGACACCCGATCTTAAGATTCTTATTTGTAGATGTCTCCGCGAGAGCCGATCGTGGTTACAACGTAAGTCAAACTTCCCCGGTCTCATCAACTTGAAGTTGTTAAATTTGATTACAGTATAGAAGATACCTACTGTTCTTGTTAGACCTATTCTCGATCGTAAATTGACTATGAATGAAACCTCGATTAATTTGCTGCTACAAGACTTAAAAAACTCTGATGAAGCAGTTCGTGACCAGGCAACTGAAGAACTCTGGCGCATCTGGTTTACTCAAAAAGGAGTGGCAGGTTTTCAAATGCTGCAACGGGTTCAGGGGCTGCTGCAAGCCGGGGAAACCACTCCAGCAGAAACCATTTTGACAGACCTGATTGAGGCAATGCCCGACTTTGCAGAAGCCTTAAACCGTCGCGCCGTACTGTATTTTTTGATTGGAGATTATCAAAAAGCGATCGCGGATTGTCAAGCTGTGATTCGTCTTAACCCCATCCACTTTGGAGCGCACCACGGATTAGGGCTATGTTATGCCGCGATCGGTGATCATCACAAAGCGATTCAGGCATTTCGAGAGGCGCTAAAAATTCAGCCGTTCGCGATTCAAAATCAGCGATTAATATTAGAATGCACTGCCAAACTAAGCTAGTGCTTAGACATTTTTGATGATGAACACATTGAATTCGCTTTTAGGTCGTCACCCCGAACAGGTCAAAGCCAACGTAGAAATTTATACCTGGCAAACCTGTCCGTTTTGCATTCGTGCCAAGCTGTTATTGTGGTGGAAAGGCGTTGATTTCACCGAACATAAGATTGATGGTGACGAAGCCGCCCGATCGCTGATGGCAGAACGCGCCGACGGTCGCCGCAGCGTTCCCCAAATTTTTATTAACGCCCAACATATTGGCGGATGTGACGATCTCTACGCCCTCGATCGTCAAGGGCAACTCAACGCCTTGCTAAGGATCGTGGATTAAATAACCCGTAAAAGTCCTCTGATTTGTCATCGCCGAGGCTTTTGCCCCCTAAATCCCCCACGAGTGAGGGACTTTGAAACCAGAGTCTTAGCTCAAAGTTCCCCAGAATGGGGGATTTAGGGGGCAAAAGCCGACCCAAACGCAGCGACAAAGATTGGTGTACACCGTAACTCCTTAGGGAGATGGCGAGAAGTTACACCTTAATAAATCCACGTTCCTAACTCAATCGGCTTGATTTTTTTTCGATGTCTCTGATCCCCAATCTTTTTTCTAACCTTGGCAAACGTCCTGTCAAGCGAGAGAATGGAGAGTTGTAACCCACTAGGTCTGTATTGTGAACAACGTCCGCACCGTTTCTGATACCAAGCGTGCTTTCTACAACACCCACACGCGCCCGGTAAACTCGATCTACCGTCGAGTGGTCGAAGAATTGATGGTGGAGATGCACTTGCTCACCGTCAATATAGACTTCCGCTATGACCCAATCTACGCGCTAGGTGTGGTTACGTCTTTCGATCGCTTTATGCAGGGCTATCGCCCCGAAGAAGATAAGGCTTCAATTTTTAACGCCATTTGTCAGTCGTTGGGCGATCACACTCCTAACTATCGAGGCGATGCCGAACACCTGCTTCTACTCGCATCACAGCATTCTTGGGATGAATTGCTGTCACTGCCAGGTCAATCGTCTGAGATCCCAGAAGCCCATGATCTGCGCCAGCATTTGCAAGCGATCGTCAATAATCCTAAATTCAAATATAGTCGGCTGTTTGCGATCGGGCTGTTTACAATCTTGCAAACTGCTGACCCGACGCTGATCAAAGATGAAGTCAAACGTACCGAAGCTTTGAAGCAAGTTTGCTCACGGTTAAACTTGCCGCAAGAGAAGCTGCAAAAAGACTTAGAGCTTTATAGCAGCAACTTAGAAAAAATGATCCAGGCGCAGATCGTGATGGAAGATTTGATCAAAGCCGATCGCAAAAAGCGGGAAGAACGCGCCCAGGCAAAAGCGGCGGCTAACGATGCGGCAGTGTCTGAGCCGCCCAAAGATGAGGCAACTTCTAGCTCTTGATCGCCCAAAAATTCGGTGTTGCAAAATGAGGAAATGAAATGGCGTAGGGGTAGCGCCCCCGTGCCTACCCTGATGTTGGGCAAAGACGGGGGATTGCTCTTGGCGGAGGGCAAAGACGGGGGGATTCCCCCTACCCAAACCATCTCTATTCGGCAATGCCGCAAATTGTTTAGGCATTCCCATTCTTTTGTATTAACGTCACGATCGTTTCGACCAGCGCTTCTGGATCGACAGGTTTAGCCAGGTGTTTTTGAAAGCCCGCGTTGAGGGCTTGCCGTTGATCATGCTCACTCGCGTAAGCAGTCAGGGCAATTGCCGGAAGTTGCCTACCCAAGTCAACCAGAATTTGACGAATCAGCTCATAGCCGTCCATTTCTGGCATACCAATATCACTCAAGAGGATGTCAGGCTGCATCGTTGAGAGCGTTTGCAAAGCCGCGATCGCAGAGTCAACCGCAATCACGTCGGCTCCAGCTTGTTCAATCACAAACGTCACAACGTCGCGTGAATCGGGTTCATCATCAACCACGAGTACGCGAAGACCTGCGAGGGGTAAAAAGGTTGCAGCAGGAGCGACTCGATCATCAGGTTCAGTTGAGATGGAATTAACGGTTTGTGACAGGGGAAGCTCAACGATAAACGTGGCTCCTTGTCCTTCACCCAGGCTCTCTGCCCAAATTCTACCGCCGTGGAGTTCGACGATTTGACGTGCGATCGCTAACCCCAAGCCTAACCCTCCAAATTTGCGGGTTGTCGCTCCATCTTCTTGACGAAAATGCTCAAAGACGTAGGGCAGAAAGTCAGGACTGATGCCTTTCCCGGTGTCTTTGACTCGAATTTGGAGGTTGGTTTCGACTTGAGATAACTCAACCGTGATTTGTCCGTTGGCTGGGGTGAATTTGACGGCATTCGATAACAAATTCCACACGACTTGCTGCAATCGTCCAGCATCGCCATTGACTAAACCGACTGAGGGGGAAATTAAG
>NZ_MPPI01000026.1:15411-64240 GCF_001895925.1 Phormidesmis priestleyi ULC007
GGCTCGTTTGCGCTCGTTGGTATCCCGAAAGAAAAGAGACAACCCAGTCGGTGAAGGATAAACGTGAACCTCAAGCCACAAATCAAGCGGGGGATAATATTCCTCAAATTGCACCACGACCTGTTCGCTCAGCGATCGTCGATATTGGAATTCAAACTGGGTTTCGATTATGTCTGGGAACGATTCCCATATCGTTTTGCCCAGCATTGCTTCTAAAGGAGTTTGCGTCACTCGCTCGGCGGCTTTGTTGGCGTAAGTAAAGCGAAAGTCGCGATCTAATGCCATAAACGCATCGGTAACGCGACCCAGAATCGTTCGCTCTCGCTGAGTGGCTTCTTGCCGTAGCTGTGCCAGCTTCAAACTTGCTTCTACCCTTGCCAACAGTTCACGCACTGAGAACGGTTTAGTTAGATAGTCGTCGGCCCCGGCTGCGAGTCCTTCAATCCGAGCTTCTTCGCCTGCGCGGGCTGATAACAGAATGACTGGAATGTCTTGAGTAGCGGAATTAGACCGCAGCGGCGACCCCTCCGGAGGCTTGCGAAGCAAACGCAACAACTCAAACCCATCCATCCCCGGCATCATCACATCGGTTAACACTAGATCGGGTGGATTATTTTGAATCGCTGTCAAAGCAGCAACGCCATCGGCAACGGTCTGAACGGTATAAGAACTACTCAAGAGCCGTCGAATATAATCACGCATATCAGCGTTGTCGTCTGCCAATAAGATTTTAGATTTTGAGGTTTCAAGGTTCGATAAAGCCGATTGCTTGTCAGATTCAGGCGTGAATCGGTCAGGATGATCGGCGAGTTCAGATGCGATCGACAAATCCATGCTTTGGGGTAGCCATCGTTGTGCTTCTTCGACATAAGGTATCGCCCCTAATGCAGTAGATGCTACGGTGCGGCTTGCTCGAATCCGCTCGATCGATAAATGCGCGGTTCCGGTCGGAATTGAAACCGTAAAGCAACTCCCTTGCCCAAAGGTGCTGGTTACTGCGATCGTACCACCCTGTAACTTAACGAGTTCTTGCACTAGCGATAGCCCAATACCAGATCCTTCAAAGCTTCGCCCTTGAGAGTTTTGAACGCGGTGGAAGCGCTCAAATAAATGCGGCAATTCATCAGATGGAATCCCGACACCTGTATCAGCAACCGATAATTCAACGTGAGAGGTTAGCCACTGTAATCGCACCGTAATCGATCCAGATAACGTGAACTTAAATGCATTTGATAAAAGATTGAGAACGATTTTCTCCCACATTTCGCAATCGACATAAATCGCTTCGGGCAATGGTGGAGTGTCCACTATTAATGACAGTCCCGCCTGTTCTATCAGCGATCGAAAGGCGCTTGCAAGGTCTGCCGTATAAAGGGCTAAATCGACAGGTTCATAGACTGCCTGCACTCGCCCCGCTTCAATGCGCGAGAAATCAAGCAGCATATTCACTAACTTTTGGAGTCGCAAACCATTGCGCTGCACCAGGTTTAATTGTTCCCGTTCATCAGGCTGCAAGCGGTTGTCTAGCGTGGTTGACAACTCTTCGAGCGGACTCAGCATCAGCGTGAGCGGGGTGCGGAATTCGTGAGAGACATTGCTAAAAAACACGGTTTTGGCACGATCGACTTCTGCCAACGCTTCCGATCGTTTGCGTTCTTCTTCATAAGCATTGGCGTTAGCGAGGCTGGCTGAAATTTGCGCTGTCACTAGATCAATAAATCGCTGATAGTTGTCGTCAAACAGCCGGAATGGGTTTAGCCCAGCCACCAAGAATCCTACCCTTCCGGTTTGACTAGATGGCATGCCTTCAGAGTTACGTAAGACCCCGATCGGTGCAACGATGGCTTGGTGGGGCGATCGTTGCCAAGCCCCCATCGGCAAATGGTCAAATATCGTTTCTAAATCTGAAATTAGACGACCCTTTTGAGTTTTGAAGACTTCTGCAAACTGCCAAATCGAATCGGCATCGAGATCAAAACTTTTAGAAGCCGCGACGTGACGGCTATTTTGTAGTTCCCCAGAAGAGTCATCAATGCCGCAGGTTCCAGCCAGAAAAACAGACTGCTGATCAGAATCGATCAGATAAATCATCGCAAACGGCAGATCGTAGGGATTCGTTTCTAAACAACTCATACTCCGCGTACAGGCTTCATCAAAGGTGCGGGCATCTGCGGTTTTGGCTGCCAGTTCTCTGAGCAGGGTCAATTGCCGCTCTCCAATGATGCGCTGTGTGTCATCGGTGTTAGCACAAATGATGCCGCCAGTTTCGCCATTATCATCTGGCACCGGACTATAGGAAAATGTGTAATAAGTTTCTTCTGAATAGCCGTTACGCTCCATAATCAGCAACAGCGCTTCGTCGTAAGTGCCCTCGTTTTTGAGCATTGCAGACTCGGCGCGCGGCCCCACCTGATCCCAGATTTCTCGCCAAACCACAGAAGCGGGTTGCCCTAGTGCTGTTGGGTGTTTGCCTCCTACGATCGCTCGATAGGCATCGTTGTAAAGGTTAATCAGGTCATCACCCCACCAAACAAACATCGGTTGTCGAGAGGTCAGCATAATGCGGACGGCAGTTTTGAGGCTTTGCGACCACTGCGCTGGCGAACCCAGTGACGTTTCTGACCAGTCTATTGCTCGCATCAACGCACCCGTCGCACCTCCACCCGCGAGAACGTTCTCGATTTTTCCTTGCGGCGATCCTTCTGAGTTTTGTGAAGCAAATCGTTCAGTCATTTCCAGTCCTTTCTACTAACGTCACAATTATTTTGACTAATGCTTCTAGATCGTCAGGTTTAGTCAGGTGTTTTTGAAAGCCCGCGTTGAGTGCCTGCTGTTGATCATACTCGCCCGCGTAGGCGATCGGGGCAATGGCTGGATCGCTATAAAGTCTGACGATATCGTGCTCGATCGTCACTCTCAGCCATGATTAAAATCATTTTCTGTCTGTTCCATGTTTAAAGATGTTGTTGACCGTTTGAGACTAGATGAGCTTAAGGTTGCTCGGTTTGTTCGTCAAAGTAATCTTCGAGAAGCGTTTGAGCGCAGACTTGATGAAATTTGATCGGTGAATTTTTGAGTTCATGCAGCATCGCTTTTAGCTGCATCAGCGCCAGCGACGAAGGCTGCGATCGATTGTTTTCCCACCGATTAATCGTGGGGAGAGTCACCCCTAACTTTCGAGCAAACTGCGCTTGGGTTAGCCCTAACAGTTGACGCAACTGACGGATAACAATGCCAATTTCGCTTTGAGGCTTGGCTAGGGGACTAGACGTAGTTGCCATAGATTTACCTACACGCTCTGATCAATAACACATTAGATGATGCATTATTGATCAAAAGGCATAGGATGTTTGAAAAGCATCTATCGCTTGAGGTAGATTTCGGGCAGTGCAATGCTAATAAAACTGCTAGATTCTCGAATGAAAACCGCCCCTACGTAGATTAAAACAACGCGTAGAGGCGGAAGAAATTTAAGATAACGTCAGTCCGACAGAAGTGGGTTGCTCCGGTTGTGAATTCGAGAAGCCCCCTAAATCCCCCAATTTGGGGGACTTCAAGCCAAAATTTCCGGTTCAAAGTCCCCAGAATGGGGATTTAGGGGGCAGAAGGCGCTGACAACGAAGCGAAAAACCTCGTCGAACTGATTTTGGAATGGTCGATTCCGAAGGTGGCAACGATCTCACACTCATGCAGATCTGTCGCGTAGATCAAATGGATATCAAAAAGAAACACACGACAAATCATCAACTCGCAGCACCGATTGTTGTCGAAACATCTGCTTATATACTGTCCGAATTTGTTCGATACTGTTGTGATGTTTGTTGTTGAGTGGATAGACCAACAGCAAAAGCTTTGACTTCTCTTTAACAACCGCTCGATTGGGTGCTTTAAATTGACCTGTTGCACTCAACACCGTCAAGCCATCTGGAAATAGGGGCGTGACTTGGCGATCAACAAAGCGCTGAAACTCTGCCTCGGTTATGACTGAGCGATCGGGTTTTGACAAACCAAACAATAGCTCAGTTCTGGCAAAAGTTTTTCCAGTAAGCTGCTGACAACTCTCTTGTATGTTCAACTGTTCGACGGGTGCCTGTTTAGCAAAGGCAGTCAGAACAACGACTATAGAACTTGCGGCTAACCCAGTGCCCAAAAAGATTCCGAGTGTGGTGCCACGCAGTTTGAATTTCATATAATCAACGTTGAGCTAAATGGACAAATGTTGATGTAAGGGCACAGCATTGCCATACCCTATACTGACGATCGTCCCAATTTACTCATTAAAGGGGTTTAAGCCATCAGCCCTCGCTGAGATCAACTGCTTCAGCACTTCTGGTTGCGAAGAGGCAAGATATTGAGCCGCGAAGGTGGGTGGTAAGAACTCCAACAATTGTTGATTTTCAACCCACACTTCGATCACGCTGAAATAGTCCAGGCGATTGCACGACGCGACCCGCCAGCCTGCACGATTAGCAATCTCGTGAATTTGCGCCTCGGAGGTCGGCACTGAGATCGCCGCATGAAAAGCGTTATAGGTCTGAGCCTGGGAAGTTGGGTTCTCGAAAGTGCTTTCAGTTCCCACCCCTGGCGTAATCTCAGTGCCGCGTGGAAGCACCTCGATCATGGTTCCGTGTGGGTCAAGAGTCAGCGCAATATAGCTGCCTTCATGATGCGGAAATGGCACCGCTTGTCCCTGGCACATTTCAGCTAGAACTTTAGCAACCTGGAGCGGCTGATTTGCCGCGATCGAAACATGATGAATCATTGTAAAACTCCTAAATTTGAAGTCAAAGTTGTCAAGTTGTCTGCCATTGCTACTAGGGTTGCAAACGCCCAAGTAGAGAACTTGGCTATTCAATCGATCGACATTGTTGCTTTTCACGCTCAGTCAGTTGTGGTTATGCAAGTTAATCTCGTAAATTTCTGAGGCTGGCTCCTTCGACTCCACCATCAAAAACTCATGCAATTCCTTAATGGGAATGGGAGCGCTATAAATATCAGATTGAGATTCGTAAACCTCTTGAAACGACTCAATTGCCTGCTTCAGTTTTGTGATTGCGCTATCCTGCGTGTCGCCCTGTCCCACAATGCCATTCTCTAAACATAAGGCGACCTAATAACCCCTACTTTGGCGCAGAACAACGGTGTAAAAATCCATTTTGACTGCCCCTATCCAAATAACCTTATTTTCGCATTGTAGAACAGGTTTGATTGCTCCGCTGATATCCTCAAAATGCACCTAAACCTTGCGGTTACTTGGCGATCGCATCCCACCAATGACTTGTCAAATCCACCTCAACTGAGAACTTGAGGTCTAACGATTGAGTTCAGCGGCGGCGATTAAACTTAGCCTCACCACCGACTATATCTATTTCGCCGCTGCAACGATTTGTTATCTTGCCGTCGCGGTTGCAGATTATGCGGGAAATCCTAAAGCTTTTAGAATCAATGGCAATAATTTACTACAAGCTTCCACGATCTTGGCCGTGTCAGGCAGACTTTTCAAGGTCGCGTCAAACATCTTCATCGCTTTTCGCACGATTCCTTCCCGTTTTTCAGGTTCCTCAGCTTTTTTTGCTTCAGCCAGAGATTTCACCTGTTCTAACAAGTCTGATTTATCTGGAGTGGAAAGATCTGCATCAGATTCAATCGCCTGTTGTAACTGAGTTAGAAGTGTTTTGATGCTTAACTGTTCTGGTTCAGACGACTCAGGTAGTTGATTAATCGTGTTCGTAACATTACCGCTAATCTCGCCAAGATTGACCACACCATCGCCACTGCTCACCCCGCTGATATTGGCATTATCGCCTGCATTGATGTTAATTCCTCTGTGTTCCGGCATAAAATCTCCTTGAACAGTTTCAACATTAAAGGTTGGCTGATGAAGTGCGGTTTGAATCATCTGCTCTAAGCTGCGAATGCGATCGTCCTTTTCCGTCAGCAAGAGCAATCGCGTCTCAGATAATGCTCTGAGTTGATTGTAATCACCAAAGTATTCTGAACTTAGTTCTGATTTATCGACTGTCGGCGCTGTCCGCACCTTTAGATTGAGGCTATTTTGTCCCCGTTTCTCCATTGCCACGATCTCCAAATTGGCTTCTGGATGATTCTGGGACAATTTTTTGAGGGCGATCGAAACAGCACGAGGGTCAACATCCTGGCTATGGTACAAATCCAGGGTATCAAAGAACGGCTGAATGAAATCAGCAAACTCGCCTTCTGCAAAGGTTTCCCGTAGATTATCCGGCTTCCGTAAAGGATTTGGGTTTGCCTTGGTTGGAACTCGCATGTAAACATAATCACACTGCACCTTTTCCAGGTTGGTTGTGCTGGTAATGCCCCAATCCTCGATATAAACTCCGGTGAGAATTGCTCCGGTCAGATCAGCTCCTTCCAGTTGCGTTTGCTTCAGAATTGCTCTCGAAAAATTTGCATTTCGCAGATTGGAGTGATTGAGGTTAGCCCCCATGAATCTAGCATCTTGTAGGTTAGCCCCTTGCAGATTGACTTTTTGCAGGTTAGAAAAATCAAAGTTTTGATCTTGCCCATTAAGAGTTGTAATGAGTTGTCTAAGATATTGATTATTCAGATGCCTCAACCTAATTTGGCATCTCTCTAGTCCCCTTGCCTGAAACCAACAAACAGAATCGAGAATAGCTTCTCTAAAGGTGGTGTGGCCAAGATTGGCTTGAGTAAAATTTGCACCTGTCAAATCTGCGCCAAGAAAACTTGTACCTCCGGTACTAATGATCGAGAACTTCATCAATTCATCTGTTATACCAATCAATACAGTTGTAAATGCACCGAAAATTCTACTGCCTCTAGCATCTACAACAGCGGATACTGTTCCAGATTTCGTTCCAACTCCAGCTAGAACAATACATCCGATTAAGGATAAGCCTACGGGGATACAGCCTACAGCGATAATAAAAGGCGATATACTCCCTGTCGCAAATCTAGAGATG
This sequence comes from Phormidesmis priestleyi ULC007, assembly GCF_001895925.1. GTDB lineage: Bacteria > Cyanobacteriota > Cyanobacteriia > Leptolyngbyales > Leptolyngbyaceae > Phormidesmis_A > Phormidesmis_A priestleyi_A. The sequence goes on from NZ_MPPI01000026.1 coordinate 22,374, forward strand.
GCCAGAGATAATACTAAAGATGTTCCTCCAACTACTCCTACAGCTATGCTTGCAGTCAAAGCAAGAGCTAAAGTTCTATAATAAAAACCATAATAAGAACCACAATAAGAACTTGATGCTGCAAAGGCTGAAGTACCAATCACGGTGATAGATGCAATAGCAACAATAACAGCAGAGTTTGAAAGTATAGCTAGAATAACTAGTACTACCAATAAACCAGTAGCGATAAACCAACCACCGCGCAATCCTGCTTTCACTCCAGTCAAATCTGTATCTTTCAAAATGGTATGACTGAAGTTAGCCCCTCGGATATTGGCATAGCTAAAGTCACTTCCAGAAAGGTCTTTACCTTTTAGGTCTTGTCCACACAAGTTAGCACGCTGAAAGTTACGCTCTCCAGCCGCATAGCGTCGTAGTAGCTCTTTGGCTTTCATCAATCACAGGCTCATTTGCAATAATCTAGATCAAGCTACTTTTGTTACCTGCCCTGAAGAAGTCTTAATTGAAACTAACGAAAGCAAATGGTGAATCTCACTTTGTTTTTGAGTATTCATCGATCGCACCTTCTCTTCAAAGGCAGATCGCGCGATCGCATCATTCATAATCCGAGAATGCAGAATCGCTGTCCATTCCGTTGCCCGTTTAACCAAATCAGGCATCACTTGAATAAACGCTTGCACCTGTTCTTGCACATCAAAGGACTCCAGAAGATGAACCAGACTAAACATCACTTCCGGTTGTTCGCAGGCATCATCTAGAATTAGGTGTAGGCTGGGCAAATTCGCAGGGTCAGGATTTTGGGCCAGCTTTTCTAAAGCGTGTTCAAACAGGGTGACTTCATCGGGCGATCGCAGCAACCGATTCGCTTTTAGCACATCAATTAGCGGATTCGGACTCATACAACACGCTCCTACTTTTCAAAAACACCAACCCAGGCTGATTTGTTCAGACGCACCAGCGATTGTAAACTACGCTTCATCCCTTCAGTGTAAACGCCTTGACGCTGATAGAGCGATCGTAAATCTTGAACTTCTCTAGCCAGCACCTGTCTGGGTTGAAGACTCAAGTCTGGAGATTGCCCGTAGGATAGGGTTTGCCTATGGCGACCTCCAGCACCCGGTATAGGATGTTCCATCATAATAGCTATCCCCAGATTTCGCGTATAACCCGAAGCTCTAGCCACCATGTATGCATTAGATGGGACATGATGTGGAGTCAGATTATCGCCTCTGCGCCCAAGTTTCAGTAAATCTCCATAACGCCCTACCGCTCCTTCACCTGCCAATAGCCCAGAAATACTGCCTTCCTCCAATACGCCACTGATTTTCAGACATCTATAAATTTACACCAGGGGATAGGCTTTAATTTTTCTATATTGAAAAGTTATAAGCGTTCCAGGTCGATTGGATTACAAAAATTCACAGACAATCTTCCAACCACGCCCTCACCGATAACTCAAGGCTGGATAACCTAGTTGAGCCGCAACCGCAAGCGGTTCTGCTCACTGACAAAGAATGTGGATTCGGTTGTCGGTTCCAACGCTAGTTAGATCGTAGCGTCACGAAGATTTTAGTACATAGTGCAAGCGAACTAAATGGCGTTGCCGATCTAACGATTGATTATACGGAAACTTTCCGTGTATCTCCCCTCACTTTTCATCAGAGATCCTAGAGAAACGGTGCTTCGCAGTTCCCCAAAGAGGTGTCGCCTGCACCTTCCCATTGAGGTAATCGCGCCCCTCAAAAATTCAGCATTCCAAAAAAGCAAAAACTCCTGTAGAATACATCGCAGTGATGGAGTCGTGCCCCGAAGTCTGATGTGGCTATCAGAACTCCGAGGACTTCCATCCTAAGTTAGCGTTCATAACTCAGGAGGCGTTCATGATTGTACACCGTCAGCTTTGCGATGGGATCTTGGAAGGGTGGAATCAAGATCCAGCAAGTCTTTTATACCCGTGCAGAATGTCTGAGACTTCAGCATTCTCATCCTCTTTGACTTAACAGAGAGGACAAACAACATGGGAGCCAGGAATATCTTTCCTGGCTCGATCGCGTTCACTGTTGAGTTACAGTTCTCGACGATGAAACGCTATCGAGTCACCGTTACTTTGGATTTGCAAGAGCGTTTGATCTTTCTGTCGTCTGGCATTCTTCCTAATGTGATCGATTCTATTGAGGAATTTGTTTCACAACTGAGTACGATCGCCTCAAATCAACTAGCAGCGTTCAAGTGGGATGGCACTAGTGACTTGACGACAGAATATCAAATTGTGCGAGTGTTGCCGGGATATCAAGTAGAACGTTCTCTCGTGAAGTTCAACATTGTCTTGGGCAACAGTTCACTGATTTACCTGGAGGAATTGCACAACAAAACTACGATTCAACTGTAGAACGTTGCAGATTAGGGAGTCGTTAATCGTGTGTCGGGTCAAAGTTCTTTTCTTCACATACACGCGGCTCTCTAAATTTCCTAAGTCTACTGAAACGAGAAGAGAAATGGAAAGGCAATTGTGTTGTTAGAGACAATCCCACTGAGTTTAATTAATGAACCATGCCCTAAACACTGGTGTAAACCCGTTGATAGTAGGTTTGATACTGCGAGGAGAGTAGAGGTTGCCACCAGTCAGGGTGAGCGAGATACCACTGAACGGTTTGTCGCAACCCACTCGCGATCGTTTCACGAGGAGTCCAGCCCAACTCGGTTGTGATCTTGGTGGCATCAATGGCGTAGCGGCGATCGTGTCCCGGTCGGTCTTTGACAAAGGTAATTAGACGACGACAAGGGCGCACAGGTAGCTCAGGTGCAAGTTCTTCCATCAAATCGCAAAGCATGTGAACTAGGTCAATATTTTTGACTTCGTTGTTGCCTCCAATGTTATAGGTTTCGCCAAGTTTACCTTGATGAATGACTGCATCAAGCGCCCGACAATGATCGGCTACAAAAAGCCAGTCTCGAATATTTTGCCCATCTCCATAAACGGGTAAAGGCTTACCCATCAAGATGTTGATGCAGATCAAAGGGATTAGCTTCTCTGGAAAATGGTAAGGGCCGTAGTTGTTCGAGCAATTTGTAATCAGCGTGGGTAAGCCGTAAGTATGGTAGTAGGCACGCACTAAATGATCGCTACCTGCTTTAGAGGCAGAGTAAGGACTGTTTGGCGCAAAAGGAGTAGTCTCTGTAAAAGCAGGATCATTGGGTTCTAGGCTGCCATAAACCTCATCGGTAGAGATGTGCAGAAATCGATAGTCGATCGGTTTCTGGTTGGCTTTCCAGTACTGGTGGAACGCTTCTAAAAGCGTGAAGGTGCCGACAATATTCGTGCGAATGAACGCATCGGGTTCTAGAATCGAGCGATCGACGTGCGACTCAGCCGCAAAATGGACGATCGTATCAATAGCTCCTGCTTGCAGAAGTGCGTCAACTAAGAGACGATCGCAAATATCTCCCTGAACAAATCGCAGCTTGTTCACTGAAGTTTCTAAGCCTGCCAAGTTTCGCCGATTGCCTGCATAGGTAAGGGCATCAAGGACGACAACGCGGTCTTGTGGATAAGCAGCGCACCAGTGATGGACGAAGTTTGAGCCAATAAATCCGGCTCCACCTGTAATCAATACTTTCCGAGGCGTTCTAGCAGTATTATCGAGATTGTTGTGCATGATGATCACACTAATTCAATTTGACAGTCATCCCCAATCAGAAAGCGCAAGGCTTTGGGTCGTTGCGGCGCAACCGTGAGATGAGCGCGTTGCCCAATTACGCTATCGACAATGCGGTGATGCACCCCGTTGATTTTTGCCCCTTGCAGAATCACACTGTGTTCGAGATCAACATCAATCAGGGTGACTTGATCGGCAACACTGCTATAAGGGCCAATAAAGCAATTTTCGATGTAGCAATCGTTGCCGATCGCCACAGGGCCGCGAATGGTACAGTTGACGATTTGTGATCCTGCCCCAATCTCAACTCTGCCAATAATCTGGCTTTGAGCATCGACCCTTCCCACCACAGCAGAGGTGAGGCAGCTATCGAGAATGATTTGATTGGCTGCCAGCAGATCATCTTTTTTCCCCGTGTCTAACCACCAGCCTTCTAGCTCAGAAGCTTCGACTCGCTTTTGCTGATCAATCAAAAATTGAATCGCATCGGTAATTTCGAGTTCACCGCGCAGGGAAGGCTGAATCTCAGTGATCGCGTGGTGAATCGCGCTCGAAAAGAAGTAAATTCCGACCAGCGCTAAGTTTGAGGAAGGAACCTTTGGCTTCTCGACTAGCTGAAGGACTCGCCCCTGCTCGTCTAGCTAGCTGGGCGACCCCAAACGCGCTAGGGTTGGCAACGGCTCTCAAGGGAATCAGGGCATCCAGCGTTTGAGCTTTAAAGCGATCCAAAAACTCCGCTAACCCTCCCTGGATCAGGTTATCGCCCAAGTACATAATGAACGGGGCATCTCCTAAAAAGGGTTGAGCCACCTTAACGGCATGCGCCAAACCCGCAGGCTGTTCTTGCAGAATGTAGGTAATATTGGCCCCGAAGCGATCGCCATTTCCGGTCTTGGCTTGCACTTCTTCGCCCGTTTCAGGGCTAATGACAATGCCGATCTCCGTGATCCCAGCGGCAACAATGCCTTCAATGCCGTACCAGAGAATGGGTTTATTGGCTACCGGAACGAGCTGCTTTGCGCCTGTGTAAGTCAGCGGTCGCAAGCGTGTGCCCTTGCCGCCTGAGAGAATGAGTGCTTTCATCGTTTTGTTTGTAAAAGAGTGGCATTGTTGGCTCGAAGCTCAATCAGCATCTGTCTGAGCGCTGTTCTCCAGTGAGGCGGATGGGTTTCTAGCAGGGTAGAGATTTTTGCACAACCGAGAATCGAATAAGCAGGACGCTGGGCTGGGGTGGGATATTCAGCCGTTGTAATGGGAATCACAGACTGAACTTTTAAGGGAAACCCTAGTTGTTCAGCTTCCTCAAAAGTCGCGATCGCAAAATCGTACCAACTTGCCGCTCCACTATTGGTGAAGTGGTAAGTTCCCGAAGTCTCCGGGTTGAGTTTAGGAATCAGTTGCGCGATCGCGTGCGCGAGATGGTTGCTCCAAGTCGGGGTGCCGATTTGGTCAGAGACGACGCGAATTTGTTCGCGTTCAGATCCTAGCTTCAGCATGGTTTTCACAAAATTACTTTTCCCATAAGCACCATAAACCCAGGCAGTTCTCAAAATGATGTAACTGTTTGTTTGATTGGCAGGGCGATGCAGCCACGCTTGCTGAAGAGCTTGCTCTCCGCCTAATTTAGAGTGTCCATAAACACTAATTGGGTTAGTAGAATCTTGCTCGGTGTAGGGCGTGTTTTTCTGGCCATCAAACACATAGTCCGTCGAAATATGAATCAGATCCGCACGGGTGCGACCTCCATCCGATACATTGGAAAAAACCGATTACCTTTTGCTCCATAAGGGTTTTGAGTGCCTGTAAAATTGATCAATGAATAATCAAAAAGACTACTGTGAAATCGTTCAAAAACCTTATCAGCAGGAGGCTTGAGTCACTTTAGTATCAGGTAGAGGTCGCACCCATCCGCACCCAGTTGTTGAGCAGATTTCGCCATGACTGCGGGGGCGATCGCATTAATGGCTGCTGCGGCGGCAGAGTCGGTTTCGGCGCGATCGACGGCCGTGTAAGCAGCCGCATTCACAATCAAATCAGGCTTGACTTGATGAATGATTTGCTGAATGGTAGCAGGCTGGGCTAAGTCCATAGTGTTCCGCCCCACCCCAATCACCACCCCTAACGATCCAAGTGTTTTCTGAAGTTCCTGTCCCACTTGTCCATCGTTGCCCGTGAGTAAGATGCGTCTCATACAAAGAGTTCGGCTGCTTTGAAGGGTTGACCTGCTTGATCTTTCAGTCCACGCAAAACATTCCGCGTAGAGCGAGAGTGATTGTCTTGAACGAAATGAGCCGTGATTCCCGCTTTCTCAGAGAGCGTTTTTTCGTTGTAGCTTTCAAAAAAGCAGCCGCGATCGTCTTGGAAGACACGAGGAAGGATCAAGACATCAGGAATAGAGATCGGTAGAACGTTTATCATCAGCCTTGAGAATAGTTCGGTTCGTGGTTAATTAAAAGGGTTAATGGCGATCTGCCAGTCTAAGTCTTGGGGGCTGAGAGGGATTGTAGCGTTTGCAATTTGAGTCCCATCCATGAGCCACAGCCCAACTTCACTGGTGCGAAAGCTCACTACTAGACATCTTTGATTTTTCCTAATAGGATTTGATTTTTCCTAATAGGAGATAGTATTGCAGCCCGTTGGTATCTTCCCTAAAAGCGAACACCTAGTTTCTGATCTTCAAAACAACCGATCGACAGGGGACTGGATCACTGAAACAGTGAATTCACGAGTCGAGAACGTAGGCTTGCTTTCGTAAACCTGATTGTTCTCGCAAGTGCGTAATTCTAAGTATCGAAGAAATTACAGCTAAAATTAGCTACTTCATATAATCTTCACCAACAAATAATTTTAGCTTTTGCCCTTTCCTTATAGGGAGGTTGAGTTGCAGAGATAGTCGCAGCTTTTTGTGGCATGGATTTGTAAAGACTTAGAAAAGGCAAAAAGTCTCCTATTGCTATTTTCTTTTTATCTTGGTTTAACAGTGAAAATACTGAGGAGTAGTCTCTACTCAGCATTTTTTGAACGCGCTTGTTCAACGGGTAGAGAGTGTCAAATCTTCATCAACCTTAGATTTTATGGTCAGGACGACTGCAACAGATTTTTTAATTCTTGCTCACGGTGTTGGAGGCGTTCGGCTAACAGATTGACCACAAACCGATGAACATTTGAAGCTAAAAGCGGATCAGAGGCTTCAATCTGCTCAAACGCCTCAGTCGATAGAAAGTAGACTGTGCTGGGTTTATCAGCCACGACAGAGGCCATCCGCAGCGTCTTGCGATAGAGACCCATTTCTCCGATCGTGTTGCCCACTGTGTAGGTGCGAATCCGTTTGGTTTGCCCCTCGCCCAAGTCGAGCACCACGCTTACTTGACCTGACCCAACAAAATATAAGCCATCAAACGGGTCGCCCTGGTGAAATAGATAGTCTCCTTCTGCAAAGAGCCGATCTTCAAGCCGACTCATCAAGCGATCGACCTGAATCGGATCTGAAAAATCTGCTTTGAGGTGTTCAGAGAGCGATCGGGCTTCTAGCTCACTCAGGTTGCTGGCGGCGAGAACCTGCTGCTCACACCACTCAAGCCCGCGATCTAAATCTGCAAAAACGTGAGAAAACGGGTCATCGGCTTCGAGACAGTCGCCTTGCTTAAGTCGCTGCATGGCTTCATGAGACAGATCGGTAAACAGCAAATGTACCTGTTTTGAGGTGGCGACTTGCTTAAGTTTGGCAAAACTGAGCACGGCGGAGGCATCCAATCCACTCACCAGCCGAAAGTCTAAAATCACAAATCGAACGGCGATCGCGGTCGGGTGATCGATGCGATCGCGAATCTGGGTCAACAGTTTGTTGGCGGTGCCAAAAAAGATCAGCCCTTGCAGTTCTAGAAGATAAATCTGTTCGCCTTCAGCATCTAAAACGTCTAGTTCTTCAGAGATTCGCATCACATTGCTGTGCTGGAATGCACCTGAACCCACTCGTTTTGTGACGGATAACTGACTGTAGTTGACCACAAATAGCACGATCGCGGCGATCAGTCCGATGCCGATGCCTTGCAGGTAGCCAAGGGTGCCCGTCACCACCACAATCAGCACAATAATCGCATAGTCCGATCGCGAGAGTTTGAACCAAGCTTGATAGAGCCATTCATAGAAGAATTCCAATCCGAGCAGCAGCGGAATGCCCACCAAAACAAATTTAGGAACGAGCGAAAGCAGTGACGCACCTCCTAACAGCATGGCTAAACAGATTCCGGTAATCGTCCAGCCCACGATGCGCCGGGTGCCGCCTAAATGACGAGCCAGCGTGTTTTCTCCCGAACTGGCAAATCCACCAATGCCGCCCCCCAAACCAGAGGCGATCGAGGCAGCCCCCGCCACTTTTAGCTCATGATTAAGGTCAAGATCGCGAGAGGCAGCCAGCTCGATGCCATTGGCGTTGAGCAACAGCGCCATTGACTCTATGAGCCAGAGTGCGGCTAGACTCGGCAACTGCTTCAAAACAACGCCCCAATTTGCCTGAGTCAGCGCCGGAATCGTTGTAAAGCGGTAAAGGCTGCCAGGGGGAAGCGTTCCTAAAAGCAAACTGCGATCGGTAGCTTGCTCGATCGAGGTGCCCGTCATCGCCAAAGCAACGTAAAACAGAATGAACGCGATCGCGATAATGCCGGGGATAACTAAAAAGTGATCGATCAGTTGAGGAATTGCAAACATTGCCACTGCAAAGATCAGAGCAGGCACCCACTGAAGCAGCACGTCGGGTTGAAAGAACGCTGAAAGAGTTAAGTGATGAAAATCAAGCCCTCCGATCGAGTGCATCGCTCCTTCAATCAGCAGCACTCCTGTACCTGCAAGAAAGCCGCCGACGATCGGATAAGGAATAAATCGGACAAAGCCACCGAGTTTGAACCGACCCAGCAAGGTAAAGATAATGCCACCTGCAACGGCATACAGCACGATCGTCGCCGTGAGCGTTAATAATTTATCTTCGGGTGAGGCGTTGGGCATCTGATCGAGAATTTGTCGAGCAACCAGACTTAACACTGGAATGCTCGGCTCTGAAACCGTTCCCACAATGGCAGGATAAGCGCTAAATGTCGTCACAATCAGACTCACCATGGTTGCACTAAACAGCATCAACCCAGCGCCAAACGGCAGCGCATTTGAGAAGTCTCCAGAGAAGATCACTGAGGCAAATGAGACGACTGTGATCACGGTCAAAAGCCCCATCGTGCCGCCTGTGGTGAGGTTTAAGACTAGAGGATGGGCGGCGGGTCTAGAATGCGGTTTAGTAGTCACTTTTTATAAATGTGAGATTATTAGGACGTGATAGCGTTTTTGCAGAACTTATTAATACTACAAGTGTTTTAGAATCAAAATTTCTAAATAGGGCTGGCATCCATCTGAGGATAGAATTTTGAGATCCATAAGTGATAGATTACATACTACAAAAGCGATCGCTAGGAGTATTTGAAGATGGAACTGCAATCAGCCTTTTACTGGGCAGACATTCAAATTAAGCAGTTTTTTCAAGACTTGTTAAATGCTTTTAATAGCAGCTTGTTCACGTTTGCAGGAGAGAAATTTTCTCTGGGGTTGGTCGCGGGATTAATCACTCAAGTAATCATTGTTTTAGTGCTGGCAAATATAGTTAAGCGACTACTAAAGGAACGAATTTTGCCCGGCTTTAAACTAGAAATTGGTACACGAGAATCACTTTCAACGATCACTAGCTACATCATTACAGCAATTGGCTTTCTCATCGTGCTAGAGACGGCTGGTATTAATTTCAGTTCTCTAGCGGTGTTTGCGGGCGCGATCGGCATTGGGGTTGGCATTGGGTTGCAGAACTTGTCCAGCAATTTTATCAGTGGTCTAACGCTGCTATTTGAGCAACCGATTAAAGTAGGCGATTATATTGAAGTCGATAAACTTGCAGGAACGGTCGAAACAATTGCCATTCGATCGACCACAATTCGCACAGTTAACGGTGTATTTGTGATTGTGCCTAACAGCCGCTTTCTCGACAACAATGTGGTGAATTGGAGCTATCGCGATCCTAAATGTCGGATTGAGATTCCGGTGCGGGTTGCCGAAGAGAGCGACTCGCTAACCGTGTTAGAAGCGCTGCTAACGGCGGCTCGTCAGGAGCCAAGAGTTTTGCCGTCTCCATCGCCAGAGGTTTACTTTAAGGGAATTGCAGAGGACGCGCTCACCTTTGACCTGATGGTGTGGATTCGTGACCCGATCGAGATGGATGCGATTAAGAGTGCCCTCCGATTTTTGATCGAGGCAGAATTTCGCGATCGCGCCATTGATCAGAACATAGCCACTAAGCTGACGATCGAGAATCTGCCCTCGCTGGCAGCCCTGCTGAGATCCTCTCCAACAAACGAGTTTGCGGTAAAAGCGGGTGACTCAGAGATGGCTGAAATGCCGATCGGGGGCTGGATGTTGCGCGATCTGTTGCGAAAAGTTAGCTATTTTCAACAGTGCGGTGAGATCGAGCTACGGCAGGTGATTGAGAAGGGCTATCGTAAAAAACTGCCGATCGGCGAAACGATCTGTCGAGAGGGCGATCCAGGTGATTCATTTTATATTATTCTGTCAGGTTCGGTGGAGGTGTTTATCGAATCGATCGACAAACAAGTTGCTGTTCGCAGGGCAGGCGAGTTTATTGGTGAAATGTCGCTGCTCATGGGTACGCCGCGCACTGCTACTTTGCGAACATTAGAAGAAACCATTTTGTTTGTTGTTGATCACGGTAATTTGCAAAACCTGTTAAAAAATAACCAAGGGTTAGCAGACAAGATTGCAGAAGAATTATCTGATCGCCAAGAAGTGTTAAAAAGTTTAGGCATTACGATCGATACCACTACAAAAGAAGGAACCTCCTTTGATCAAATTCGTAGAAGAATTCAATCTATTTTCGGAATTTAACAAAAGGGATATTGAGCGATCGAATACGTCCTCATCTTTCTAGCCCTGGGGGGATGTCAAACAACCTACACTAGGGCAGGATTCCAGGGTGATATTGTAAGACGGATTACAGATAAAACAGTGCAAGATAGCGATCGCCTAATACCAATTTTGGAGGCAATTGTGACCGATCGTTCAATCCGATGGGGCATGGTAATGGACGGGGCATGGCATATTCTCATGCGGATTTTGTTGCATGCACAAATCAATTTGGTATGACTTTATGCTGATGCTGTTGTTTTATGCTGGCGATAATCTTTATGCTCTCGATAGCGCTCATGTGATAGAAATTATTCCGATGGTTGTGCCACGAAAAGTTGATCACGTTCCCAATTATGTTGCAGGTATCTTTAATTATCGAGGCGGTTTAGTTCCGATTATCGATTTGTGTCGCTTGCTTCACGGCACCGATTGTCGCCCGCGATTTAGCACTCGCGTCATTATGGTTCACTACCCTGCAAATGATGGCAAAGATCATCCATTAGGGCTAATGGCAGAACGGGTGACTGAAACGCTCAGTAGACCTGACCTCGATTCAAAAAAAGCGTCTCAGGTGGGTGACGTGCCTTATCTAGGAGACCTATTCATGGATGAGAAAGGCATGATTCAACAGATTCACTGGCAGCATTTAGTGTCAGGTGACCAATCTGCACCGTTGTTTATCGGAGGAAGCGATCGGGTGAATGGTACAGGACGCAATTGAGACGCTGCTAAGGCAGAAAATTGGCTTAGATGCTAACAGCATTGGGTCTAACACGATCGCTCGTATGGTCGATCGACGCAGATTAAGCTGTGGGTTGCTCGATCGCGCCGCTTATCTCTCGCACCTACAATCATCGCCTCAAGAGTTGGAGAACCTGATCGAAGCGGTGGTGGTGCCAGAAACCTGGTTTTTTCGCGATCGTGAACCGTTTGTCTATCTATGCCAGTTTGTGATTGAGTGGCGATCCGCACATCCTGCTGGCGTGTTTCGGGTTCTCAGTGCGCCCTGCTCGACTGGAGAAGAGCCTTACTCGATCGCCATGACGCTATTAAAATCTGGGTTGACTCCTGCTCAGTTCAAGGTTGATGCAGTTGATATTAGTCAACGAGCACTGCTGAAAGCAAAGCGAGGGATTTATGGAAAACCGTCCTTTCGAGGCGGTGGCGTGGCGGATCAATTGCGCTATTTTGAACCCGTCGAGAGCGGACACGAAATTCGCCCGTTTGTCCGCAACACCGTCAACTTCATGCAGGGAAATTTGCTCAATCCTGTTTTTTTATCTGGAGAAACCTATCACGCAATTTTCTGCCGCAATCTTTTGATTTATCTCGATCGTGCGTCTCGCAATCAAGTGATTGAGCAGCTAGATCAAGCTTTAGCGCCATCAGGTTTATTATTTTTGGGAGCGTCAGAAACGGCGCAAATCACTGCCAAACACTTTACGCCAATCCGTCATCCGTTTGCGTTTGGCTATCGCAAAGAAAATCGTCAAAATGATCGCCCACTGTCCACGATCGTTCCCTCAGCGATCCCGGCTCCCGTTCCTAAACCTGTTTATTCTGAACCGATTCCTAAACTTGAAACGGCTCAACAACTTGCCGATCGGGGACAGCTTAAAGCAGCGATCGCGGTATGCAAATCTTATTTAACAATTCATTCAACCGATGATCAAGCTTATTTGCTGTTAGGTGAAATCCATCAGGGACTTAATCAGTCTGAGCAAGCAGAACAGGCGTTTCAAAAAGCTATTTATCTTAATCCCAAGGCTTATGAAGCGATGACTCATTTGGCATTGTTAAAAGAACAAAGGGGCGATCGGGCAGGGTCAGCTATCTTAAAACAGCGCATTCAACGATTGCTCGACACTCAACATTAAAAAGTAGAAAGCTTTGCCTGTGCTTAGTAATTTGTCGATTTACTTAAAGATTTGGGCACCTTGACATCACAAGCTTCATGGCAGTTTGAGAAAGCCCCTTTAATCTGAGATATGCGAGAAATTCTAATCATCGGCAAGGGTGCCCGATTTACCCGACCTGAGTTGAAAGCTGACCCCCAAACCTATCCAGTGATCACGCCCACCGCAGCAGTGGGTATTCTCAGTGCAATCTACTGGAAGCCTGAGTTTTGGTGGCGAATTCGAGCAATCACCATTCTGTCTCCGATTAAGATTGTTCCAATTACTTATAACCATATTCAGAGTTCTAGTGATAAAAGTGTTGATATTCGAGACATCAAAAACGTGAGAATGCAGCGTCGATGCACAGAACTGCGAGACGTATGTTATCGAATCAGTGCGGAGATCGTCGCACTGGATGGCAACCCTAATAAACATCTAGGAGTCTTTAGAGAGCGGCTCGATCGAGGAAAGTTTTTCAAGCAGCCTGTGATGGGGACTTGTGAACACTTCGCAACGGTTCAATGGGACGATGGACGGGAACCAGAAGTGCTGATTAACAAAGACTTTGGGTATATGCCCTGGTACTTCCAACCGCAGCTTAACCTTAAGTCTCAATATACGGCTGTGTCACCTACGCAGAAGGGTCAATTAGTCGGAATTAATCCCCACTTCAATCAATTTAGAGCGATCGCTAAAGACAGTGTGATTACTGTTCCAGCCTATGAATATGAGACATTTTAACAATGCTGAGAGAACTGTATAACTTATCAAAATCGAATCATGGTTTGACGTTGAAGCCAGAAGGTTACAACACATTAAGGATATATTATGTCATTACATTGAGCGCGGATGGAAAAGCTCTTTCTGTCGAGATTCTAGACAAGAAATCGAGCAAGTTAGCAGTGCCAGACTATTCCAAACGCAACTTCCTTGGCAATAGCTTAATTGCGTCTGAAAATGCCGAATATCTATTTGGGCTAGGAACTAATGGTGAAAAATGTCAGAAAGCTTTTGTCGAGCTACATCAGGCGGCATTTGATCAAACTGCTGAACCTGCGATCGCTGCCATTCTTAAGTTTTCCGAAGCTGGCTCAGACGCTTTTATTACTGATCAGCCTGAGATGGCTAGATGGCTCTGTACAGAGAAATCTGGCTCATCTTCAATTCCAGCCAAATTACGCGCAGTCTTTTTGTACGAATCTAATCCCACCTATGTTCACGACTACCCCAATATCCAGGAGTTTTGGGGAATTTATGGAGCATCTCCAAGCACTAAACCCGGACGATGTGCCATCACGGATGCAGACGAAATCTTGACCGCAAACTTTCGAGGCATTAAGTTTTCGGGTAGCAAAGCGCTTCCGATCACATCCGCCCAACACAAGTCTACGCGCAGCTATAGTGGCAAGCTGGATGGTAAGAGCGATATCTCTTATGCAAATCTTTCTGTCAAAGCTTACAGTGCTGCAAACACAATGCTGTCGGCACTTCTAGCCTCACCAGACAACTGCTTTCGCTGTGATGAGTCTAACTATCTCTACTGGTGCGAGGGGGTTCCAGCCCGATCGGTCATGTTGTCCAAATTGTTGGGTGCTGAAGATGCTCCTGCTCAACCTGCTGACGTGAAAGCTTACTTGGCGAATATTTTTAGAACTAAGCTATCCCCTCAGCAGATGAACACGACTGCGTTCTACCTGATTAGGGCTAGACCTAGTAAAGGGCGACCCTTTCTCGATGCAATCACCGAGCGCACAGTTGGCAGTGTAATGAGCAACACGACGCAGTTTATCGAGTGCCAACTCGCTCAAGGGGGGAAAGCTTACGGAGTGTGGATGTTGGCAAAGTGTTTGCAGCCAAAAGGGGCGAAAGATGCTCTGAGTGCGGATGTGGATGCTCTGGTATGCCATGCGATCGATGGCACATCTCTACCAACTTCTTTCAGCGCTCGGCTACTGCAAAGGGTGATGCTGTCACCTCCAAAGCGAGTGCATTTTGCGCTACTCAACTTATTGATCTACACAAAAACGATGAATCTCAGTACGCTCTCACTATCAGAAACACGCGCCTATCGTGCCGGACAACTCTACAACACGCTTGAGCGTCTATCTCACAATCGAACCGACGGGTGGTATGAGGGAAAAACGAATATCGACAGGTTATACAACACCTTTTTGTCGATGCCCGCGATCGCACTCACACGAGCAATGGCGCTCATTCCTAGCTACTCAAAGGTTGCCAAAAATTACGACTTTCAAATTCAGCGGATTTCTGAACTCTATAAGCTGGAAGACGATGCGCTGTTTACCCTGCCCAAAACCTTCACTGTTACAGAAAAACAGCTATTTCTGGCTGGCTATCAAGCCGAATCTCACGCAGTTCGAGTCGCGATCGCACAATCCAAAAGTTGAATTCTCTTGGTAATCGAAACGCTTCTGTAATCCGATCGACAACCCTATCTGTTAAACATCAACAATGGAAACTCAATCTCTCTCAGCTATTTCTAATCCCGATGTTCGTCACGACTTTGTGATGGTTTTTGATGTGACGGATGGTAATCCCAACGGCGATCCAGACAACGGCGGTGAACCTCGGCAAGACCCGATCGATATGCGGGGCATGTTTAACGAGTCGCTTTATATTGCCAGTGGCACCGCACTTGACGCGCCTCAACTTGCTGCAATTGCTGATGCTGAGAAAGCAAATGGTAAAGATAAAAGTGCAGTTGCTAAGTCAGCGCGTCAACTAATTTTCGAGCGTTTTATCGATGTCCGATTGTTTGGTGCGGTGCTTACTCAAATTACAAAGATTGGGAATGGCGGACAAGTGACCGGTGCGATTCAGATTGACACCGCCCGATCTGTGACTCCGATCGAGATTCGCCGGGATGGTATCACTCGTTGCGCTGGGGCAACCGAAAAAGATGGACTCAATCAAAATATGGGCGCTCAGTTCCGCGTACCCTATGGGCTTTACACCACAATGGGTACTTACAGTGCTGCTCTCGCTAAAGCCCAGGGGAACCCTATCAGTGCTGAAGATTTGGAGAAGTTTTGGAAAGCGCTGGCGCTTCACCTTGAACTCACGCCTTCCACGATGCGAGGACGAATGATTTTGCGAGATGTCCTTGTATATACCCACGAAAGCAAGTTTGGCAGTGCTCGTACAGAAGATTTACAAGCTGCATTGAGTATCAAGACGGATGTTGAGTCTCCTCGTTCGATCGAGGACTATACCATCACGATCGCTGAAACTCCCAAAGGGGTGACGATGACTCGGCTGCGAGATGTTTTAGTATGACTCAACCCATCGCGCGTCCAGGACAACTGTTGTCTTCTCACTTGCACGGCGTGAGCGAGAAGACGATCGCGAGGCTTCCCATCACTCTATCTGAGCTTGGACAAGTTGCTGGGTTATTGCATGACATTGGCAAATACAATCCTCAATGGCAGGCGTGGATTAATGCGATCGCCGTTGGAGCCTCTCCGACTAACCATCCGAGTCATGCTCAGGCAGGTGCATCTTGGGCAACTAAGCAGCTAGGGGTGTTGGGGAACATAGTTGCGCTGTGTGTTGCAGGACATCATCGTGGGTTGTATGACCTTGATCAACTCGACGGGGTTCTAAAAGCCTATGACAGTCAGATCGAGGCGGCGATCGCTCAAACTCCCTCTGAGTTTCTCCCTTCAGCACTGGATATCACTAGAGAGCAATTGGAGACCGCTTATGGCGAAAGTGGCCCTCAACTCTCGATGCTGGTTCGCATTTTGTTCGGAGCGTTGATCGATGGCGATCGTACAGATGTGGCTCAACTTGAGGGCACTTTACCCGCTACGCAGTTTGCAAAAATCGCAACTCTACAGGACAACTTAGCGACTCACGTTGCTGAATTCTCTGGGACTTCACCCGTGAACTTAGCTCGAAAGCGTTTCTATGATGAGTGTCGTCAATTTGCACAGAAAGTATCACTGCATAATGGTGGGGGCATTTTTGACTTAACTGCACCTTGCGGCTGCGGAAAAACGCTTTCAGGCGCTCAACTTGCCCTTGATATTGCGAGTCGGCTGCATAAAGATCGGGTGATTTACGTCGCTCCGTTCATCTCTATTTTGGAACAAAATGCTTCAGTTTTAGCGAAGGTATTAGGACGTGAAAATGTCTTAGAACATCACTCTAATTTCGATCCCAAGTCTGAAGCCTATGAACACAAAATAGCGGGAGAGCGATGGTTACACCCGATCGTAGCGACTACGGCTGTTCAGTTTCTTGAAAGTTTGTTTGAGAACTCTGCTCGACGTTGCCGGAAGCTGCCCAGTATTGTTAACTCGGTGATCTTTCTCGATGAAACTCATACGATTCCGACTAATGTTCTGAAACCAGTGATGGAGTCATTAAAGATTTTGGCAGCGCACTGGGGTTGTGTGGTTATTTTATCGAGTGCATCACAGCCCGATTATTCACCATTTTGCGCCAACATTACCCCAGTGATTGCTAACCCCGATTACTACTTCAAGGAGTTCAAACGGGTGCGGTATGAGGTAATGGGAAAAGTGAGTTGGCTCGAAATTGCCGCTCATCATCATCATCAAGCGTTGATTGTGTGCAACACGATCGCGGCTGCCCGTGATGCCTATCGAGCGCATAAAGGATCTGTCTTACTCACTGCTCTTTGCCCCCCGATTCACAGACGCGAAATTATTGCTGATGTCCGGCAAAAGCTTGAAGATGATGATCCGATCGTCCTATGTGCGACTCAGCTAGTAGAAGCTGGAGTAGATCTCGATTTTCCGATCGGATACCGCATGATGGCGGGGCTTGATTCAATTATTCAGGCAGCAGGTCGCGTTAATCGAGAAGGTAAGAACCCGGAAGGCGTGTTGCGAATCTTTTATTCAGAGATTGATTATCCAACTATGCCTGAATATCAGCAGCGCATTCGGATCACCAAGCAACGTTTAGATGTGGGCGACGACTTACAATCGCCAAACTGTATCAAGGCTTATTCAAAAAGGCTTTATTCGGATTCTGACACTGATGAATTGGAAATCATTTCAAAGCTCGATCGAGTTGAGATTGAGAGTGTTGCAAAAGCTTTTAAGCTGATAGATGAGCAGATCAGCGTGTTGGTTCGGGTGCCCCATCATGAGATTAAATTTGATAGCGCTCTAACAAGTCGTGATTTTAGAGCTTTGCAAGGTTTCACGATCGGGGTTTCTAAGTCACGATTTGATAAAAATATTGCCAACATCAAAGATGTAGAGGGTTTCTATGTGTGGTGCGGTGGTTATGATTGGGGTGCTGATATGGCGCTTTGAGGTGTGCCATCCAACTATTTAACAGGTGGCGATGGCTAAACGCGAGGCTAAGGGCATCGGAACTGGTCGTAGTGAGGGGTCGAAGCGTACTCAATTTGTGGGGAAAAAGGTTACGGTTCCAGTTACTTTTTCATGCACATTGCCGATCGATAAAGCTGCGATCGCAAAGAAGTTAAAAGGGCGGGGGAGCAGAGTAAGGCGGTTGATCTTAAAATATTGGGACGAATTTATCGACGAGAGCGCGGATGGGTAGGTGTTTGTGATGAGGTTTTAATTTAGTTAGCTGAATGCGTTACTAGGCAATGGTTTGAGCCTATTTTGACGATAGGTGTTCCGCGCTCCGATTAATTAACTGGAAAGTAATGGAGTTTAATTATGTAATCTTGTTTGAGGATGACAACTTGTTTCGGGGTTCGCACGATCGACCTCTGAAACTATTAGTAGGACGGGATTTCTAGCTCCCACTGTAGCGGCGGCTTTCGGGCTGCTGCTTGAATTGAAACCTGTCTTCCCTCGTGGGTTTATTTCTGTGTCGATCCCGTAGCGGCGGCTTTCGGGCTGCTGCTTGAATTGAAACGGATTACCTGCTCTCAATGAGAAGCAGAAGTCAGGTAGCGGCGGCTTTCGGGCTGCTGCTTGAATTGAAACAACCTGTTTCGGTGCGTCGATCTTTCCCCGGAAGTAGCGGCGGCTTTCGGGCTGCTGCTTGAATTGAAACACCACATACTGACTGGGAAGCACATCCTCCTGAAGGTAGCGGCGGCTTTCGGGCTGCTGCTTGAATTGAAACAAGCAAAGCTTCACGGAAATTCGAGAGGGGAATTTTAAGGTAGCGGCGGCTTTCGGGCTGCTGCTTGAATTGAAACTGAACCAACAAAGCCAGGGAACAGAGAATCAAGTCGTAGCGGCGGCTTTCGGGCTGCTGCTTGAATTGAAACTGGAAATGTTTCGGCGATCGCTCTGGCTTTAAGTGGTAGCGGCGGCTTTCGGGCTGCTGCTTGAATTGAAACTCCTCGCATTCAGCGCAACACTCGCCCCACGATTAGGTAGCGGCGGCTTTCGGGCTGCTGCTTGAATTGAAACTCTAATATCATCGATAGGGGTTCGCACTTCAAAGCGTAGCGGCGGCTTTCGGGCTGCTGCTTGAATTGAAACGGTTAATCCGACGTGGTAGACGAGGACGCAGGTAGCGGCGGCTTTCGGGCTGCTGCTTGAATTGAAACCAGGATATTGTCATCGGGATTGACCCTGGCAAGAAGTAGCGGCGGCTTTCGGGCTGCTGCTTGAATTGAAACTCGCGAAACTAGACAAGATAAACTACCCCACCGCATAGACGTAGCGGCGGCTTTCGGGCTGCTGCTTGAATTGAAACTTCAGACCTGGGAGGAACAAACAGCAAGCGGTTTTAACGTAGCGGCGGCTTTCGGGCTGCTGCTTGAATTGAAACAGGGACAGGATGGATTCACGTCGGTTAATCCGACGTAGCGGCGGCTTTCGGGCTGCTGCTTGAATTGAAACGAATGGAGGGAAGAGAGCGATCGAGAATCTGTGCGGGTAGCGGCGGCTTTCGGGCTGCTGCTTGAATTGAAACATGAAGCTCGATCAGGCGATCGGTGGCTTCGGTGTGCGTAGCGGCGGCTTTCGGGCTGCTGCTTGAATTGAAACAAGAGTAGGCGCGATCGTAAAGCTGTTGTTATCTCGTAGCGGCGGCTTTCGGGCTGCTGCTTGAATTGAAACAGCCCCAACTCTTGACGAACGTTTTTGAAGGTGCGCCCGGTAGCGGCGGCTTTCGGGCTGCTGCTTGAATTGAAACCCCACTTGCGGAATGTGTACCTCATTCATCCCCGCCGTAGCGGCGGCTTTCGGGCTGCTGCTTGAATTGAAACAGCAACGCAGAGCGAAACACTTTCACCCCCCAGCACGTAGCGGCGGCTTTCGGGCTGCTGCTTGAATTGAAACTTGACTCACTGGCTAAATACATCGAGGCTTATAAACGTAGCGGCGGCTTTCGGGCTGCTGCTTGAATTGAAACATACAAATCCTTCATAAGTACAGTTAATTTGGAAGTAGCGGCGGCTTTCGGGCTGCTGCTTGAATTGAAACAGTTCTTTTTGCAACCGATCGCGCGCCGCATTCCCTGTAGCGGCGGCTTTCGGGCTGCTGCTTGAATTGAAACGCGCAACACAAACTTACGCAACTGATTGTAGACCGTAGCGGCGGCTTTCGGGCTGCTGCTTGAATTGAAACTGTCTAAAAATTTGCAGAATGTTGCCGAAGTCAAGTAGCGGCGGCTTTCGGGCTGCTGCTTGAATTGAAACGAGACCATTTCAGCCTCAAAGCCGCGCAGACGGAGTAGCGGCGGCTTTCGGGCTGCTGCTTGAATTGAAACAAAGCATCTTTGTCTTTGCCGTCTTTGCCACCATCGTAGCGGCGGCTTTCGGGCTGCTGCTTGAATTGAAACCGGCAAACCTTTTGCACCACTCAGGTTTGCAGCACTCGTAGCGGCGGCTTTCGGGCTGCTGCTTGAATTGAAACTTAGGAATTTACAGACAAGCGGTGGCTTGTTCAGCGTGTAGCGGCGGCTTTCGGGCTGCTGCTTGAATTGAAACACGACCTCAAGGGCGTTTACGAGTCGATCGAGCGGTAGCGGCGGCTTTCGGGCTGCTGCTTGAATTGAAACTTTCTCAAGACTCGATCGCTGCGAAAGTCTCTGAGGTAGCGGCGGCTTTCGGGCTGCTGCTTGAATTGAAACCTCTTGTTTGACTAAAAGATCCTGTTTCCTTTCAGGTAGCGGCGGCTTTCGGGCTGCTGCTTGAATTGAAACGGAAGAGTGAGAGTATTTTCGGAACTTTCTTGTAGCGTAGCGGCGGCTTTCGGGCTGCTGCTTGAATTGAAACAAGTGAAATGCCAAAGCGAAGACTGCTTTTAATGCGTAGCGGCGGCTTTCGGGCTGCTGCTTGAATTGAAACAGCTTAACTCTAGAGGTAGAAGAGGTGACTCTTGGTAGCGGCGGCTTTCGGGCTGCTGCTTGAATTGAAACGTGCAGATGCACGGTTAGAGGAGGAATCCAGCGAGTAGCGGCGGCTTTCGGGCTGCTGCTTGAATTGAAACTTTCTCTATGCTCCCTTTGCGATTGCCCAACTCGTAGCGGCGGCTTTCGGGCTGCTGCTTGAATTGAAACTGGCAGAGGCGACCGTGAATCGGCGGCTGGCTGCAATCAAGTAGCGGCGGCTTTCGGGCTGCTGCTTGAATTGAAACACTAACATCTTGAACGCGGGCAACTTGGGCGATGGCGTAGCGGCGGCTTTCGGGCTGCTGCTTGAATTGAAACGAAATCGTGGGCGGCTTGCAGTCGAGCGGCGTGAGTAGCGGCGGCTTTCGGGCTGCTGCTTGAATTGAAACCAATATAAGGAGCGGTCGAAGAGTGGGTAAGGCATCGGGAGTAGCGGCGGCTTTCGGGCTGCTGCTTGAATTGAAACTTCCAACACAAAGATCGAGAATTGAGGTTGATTGGGTAGCGGCGGCTTTCGGGCTGCTGCTTGAATTGAAACAGTGATTGGTCGGCGGGGGTTACAATCTCGATTCTCCCAGGTAGCGGCGGCTTTCGGGCTGCTGCTTGAATTGAAACAAGCCATGCAATCTTTGGCTTATTTAGAATCCACGTAGCGGCGGCTTTCGGGCTGCTGCTTGAATTGAAACGCTGCTTGAATTGAAATGAATTGAAATGAATTGGAACTTAAGCTGGATAGAAGTAAAAAGTAATTGCCAAAACAAGATAGGTTGCCAAGAGCAAGGCTCCTTCAAGCCAGTTTGATTTTCCGTCTGAGATCGTTGAGTTACTGAGTAACACAGCAACACCAACCGCGACCAACTCAAACGGGTTGAAGCTCAAATCCATCGGTTGACCCAAAACGAAACCTGCTAACACTAAAACCGGAGCCACAAACAGCGCAATTTGTAAACTCGACCCAACCGCAACTGCCATTGAAAGCTCCATCTTGTTTTTCATGGCGACGGTTACGGCAGTGGCGTGTTCTGCCGCGTTACCAATGATTGGCAGCAAAATCACTCCGGTAAACAGAGGGGTCAAACCTAACTGGGCGGTAGCTGCTTCCAAGGCACCCACGAGCAGTTCCGATTCGATCGCAACCAGCACTGTAATTCCCAGCAGCACCCCGACCCAAAACCACAGATGGCGCTGATCGTGAGAAGCCGATGTGGGTGTCGCCTCTGTGCTCTCGCAAGACTCGATCGCAGCTAACTCCAGGTTATATAGATGAGTATGCGTCCGCATCGAAAACAGCAGCATCAGCCCATACACTAAAATTAATACGATCGCGACTGCGCTAGAAAGACGCTGCATCGTAGGTTCAGGAATGCCACCTGCGAGCAGGTTTGCCGCAGTCGGGAGCAAAATGGCGATCACCGCAAGATTCAGCGAAGAAGCATTAACCCGTGCCGCCGTTTGATGAAACACTTGTTCTGGGTAGCGAAGCCCCCCAAGCAGCATCGAAAAACCTAGCACGAGCAACAAATTGCCGATGATCGAGCCAGTAATGGTGGCTTGAACGACATCAACTAACCCGGCTTTAAGTGCAATCAGGGCGATAATCAGTTCAGTAGCATTGCCAAACGTTGCATTCAAGAGACCGCCGATCGTCGCCCCCAAAACGACAGAAAGTTCTTCAGTCGCCGTTCCCATCCAGCCAGCGAGGGGCACGATCGCCAAACCTGAAGTGATGAAGACAGCAAGTTCTCCCCACCCTAAAAAGTGGGCAGCGATCGAGATTGGCACAAAGACCAACAGGGCCGTAAAAATGGATTCTTTAGTTAGCATCGTTGTAAACGATAGCAGACTTCTCTTCATCAAGAACCTGAAATGAGCGCGATCTTCAGCTTCTGAAAATTCTGGTAGCCACCAAGGCTAAGGCGTGGGGCAACTGGGGTAGAGGTGCCAGCCTTCGGTTGAAATATCTAGATCTTTGATCAGACCTGTTTGCAATTCGAGCACCCAACCATGAACTTGAGGCGCACGATCTTCCCGCAAGGCATTCCGCATAATTGAGGTTTGGTAGAGATTCTTGACTTGAGCTTTGACATTCAACTCAGCGAGGCGATTTAGTTTGCTTTCGCGGCTAGACAGTTCGTCAATTTCCTCTCGATTTTGCAGATACAGTTCTCGAATCGGGTTGACCCAGCTATCGACAAGCACTGCCGTGACTCCTTCAAAAGCAGCCTGAATCCCGCCGCAATAATAATGACCACAGACCAGAATGTGCTCAACATGCAGGTAGTCGATCGCATACTCCAAGATTGACAAAAGATTAATATCGGTTAGGCAAACCTGATTGGCAATATTGCGGTGGACAAAAACTTCACCCGGTTCGGTTTGCATAAACTGGGTCAGGGGTAAACGGCTATCTGAACACCCAATATAGAGATAGCGCGGGGTTTGTCCGACCGATAGAGTCTTGAAGTAGTTGGGATCAATTTGCTGCTGTTGAGCCGCCCACGATCGGTTATTCTGCAAGATCTCCTCAATGCGGCGATGATTCATCGTTTGTCGACAGTCATAAATGTAAAGAAGACTTTGAACGAAACCATGAACTACAAGCCGATCACGGCTTTAGAGACACAGCATAGAGTCTTTACTATAGTATCTGACTCCAGACGAACCCGATGCCTTTGGTTGACTATTCTCAGTCGTCTTATTTTGTAGAAAAAGACTGCTAAGAGCTTCGTCGCAAAAGATATCCCAGTTTTTTGTTACCTTCCAAAATAGACCGATCGGCTTTTTTGTGCAATTCTGAAAGAAGCTTGCCCCGCAATATGCGCCTGATTAAGAATCTATGGCAATTACCAATCGCCCCCCCCAAGCCGAAACCGAAACCCGAACTCGCATTCTTAAATCTGCGCTAAAGCTCTTTGCCCGTAATGGTTATGATGGCACCACGACCCGCGATTTAGCCGAACACGCTGGAGTCGCCGAAGGCACGCTGTTTCGTCATTTTGCCAATAAGAAAGCAATTTTGGTCGAGATTGCCACCCAGGGATGGATCGAGATTCTCACTGACCTCTTGACCGAGTTGAGCGAGATGGGCAGCTATCAGGCAGTGGCGCAAGTGATGCGGCGACGGATGCTGCACCTGCACCAAAACGCAGACATGCTCAAAGTTTGCTTTATGGAAGCGCAGTTTCATCCCGATTTGCGTGAACATATTCAGTCAGAAGTGATTAACAAAATGACTGATGTGGCAGAAGCTTTTTTTCAAACTGCGATGGATCGAGGCGTTTATCGTCAGATGAATCCTAAACTGGTGGCGCGAGTGTTTTTGGGCATGTTTGCGATCGCAGGCTTCAGTCAAGACACTATCATGCAACCCAATAGCTCCCCTGGTGAAATGAAGGAAATGGCAGAAGGGTTAGCCGATATTTTCTTAAACGGGGTCTTGGCACCTTAGCGATCGTGAATTAAATAAGACCCGGATTTGCCCTCACCCCAACCCTCTCCCCAAGGAGAGGGAGCATGAGTCGCGGTTCCTCTTCTCCTTGGGGAGTATGTCAAACCAAACTAATTGCAGTTGACCGTTAGCTCACTTTGTTCTGTGAATCAACCTCTCCCCGCTCTGACTGAGACAACCCCTACCGATTGGCATGGCAGCTTATGCCTGGAGTTTGCAAACCGTCAAGGTTCGACTCAACTCATTCACAGTCAGACAAAAGCACCTCTAAAGATACAACGCCCCTTTTATCCAGAGGGATCTGAGGTTTGTCATAGCGTGATTATGCACACGGCAGGCGGAATCGTGGGGGGCGATCGGCTGTCCCTCGATTTTCGCCTCAAATCTAAAGCTCACGCGCTGATCACTACGGCCGCCGCCAGCAAGATTTACAAAACCAACGGTAGAGAAGCCAGGCAAGTCGTTCAGGTAGACGTAGCCAGCGGAGCCTGCTTGGAGTGGTTTCCGCAGGAAACGATCGTCTTCAACCAAGCGGTCTATCGGCAGGAAATGCGGGTGAATCTCGCGCCTGATGCCACTTGGCTTGGTTGGGAAATTACCCGATTTGGTCGCAGTGCTAGGGGCGAACGGTTTATCGAAGGCGAGTGGCGATCGCACACTGAAGTTTGGCAGCACGATCGCCCGATTTGGGTCGATCGTCAGTGGCTTCCGGGCAGCGAGGCGTTAGTCACCAGTCTTCACGGGTTGGCAACCTGTCCTGTGGTGGGCAGTTTCGCCTGGATTGGGCGATCGATCGATCCAGAAATCATCGAAAAAGCGCGTTCTGTCTGGGCGGGTAACGGAGAAATCGGCGTGACTCGCTTGATGTCTGGGCTACTGTGTCGCTATCGAGGTCATTCTACAATGGAGGCGCGACAGTGGTTTATTGAAGTTTGGCGACTGGTGCGAGAGTTGTATTGCGATCGTGCTATCTGCGTTCCAAGAGTTTGGCAACAATAACGGAGGACATGATGAACCGCAAACTTCCGATTGAAATTCCTTCAGATAAAGTTGCTAGTTTTTGCGATCAATATCACATTCTGAAGTTATCTCTATTTGGTTCTATCTTACGAGAAGATTTCAACCCTGATAGTGATATAGATGTTCTAGTCGAGTTTGAACCGAATCATGTTCCTGGATTAATTCGATTAGCGGGCATGGAAATAGCGTTAACAGAAATCTTAGTCCGCAAAGTCGATTTGAGAACCCCTGAAGATTTGAGCCATCGTTTTCGCCAAAAAGTTCTTGACCTAGCTTTGGTACAGTATGTTCATTGACGATTCAGTTTTGTTAGCTGAACTTGAGACTATTGTTAGTAACGATACCCAAAAATAGAAATGCAATTAACTCCCCAAGAAAAAGACAAACTGTTGATTTTTACGGCGGCGCTGTTGGCAGAACGACGAAAAGATCGGGGCTTAAAGCTCAACTATCCAGAAGCGATCGCTTACATTTCTGCGGCAATTTTAGAAGGCGCACGAGAGGGTCGAACGGTTTCAGATCTGATGAGTTATGGCACCACATTGCTAACTCAAAATGATGTGATGGATGGCATTTCTGAAATGATTCACGATGTGCAAGTTGAAGCCACGTTTCCCGATGGAACAAAGCTGGTCACGGTTCACAATCCCATTCGTTGAGGTGATTTATGATTCCTGGAGAAATGTTTATTGATGACGGCGAGATCGAACTGAATGCAGGACGCGAAACCGTTAAACTCAACGTGGCTAATCAAGGCGATCGCCCGATTCAAATTGGCTCTCACTTTCACTTTTATGAGGTGAATTCGGCATTGGAGTTCGATCGAGAACGAGCGCGAGGAATGCGGTTAGACATTCCGGCTGGAACGGCAGTCAGGTTTGAACCGGGAGACGATCGAGAGATTACGCTAGTTCCGCTGGCTGGCACCCGCGAAGTGTATGGATTCAATGCCAAAATTGAAGGCGCACTAGACGGAAAATCCAAAAAAGCGAAGAAAAAATCCAAACACTCATAGTTTCAGGCGAACCAAATTTTATGTATCGACTTTATAGCTTTCCTCCTTCAGGTAACTGTTATAAGTTGCGATTGTTTTTAACGCAGCTTCAAATTCCATTTGAACTTGTCTCGGTCAATCTGCTCAATCAAGAAACTTATCTACCAGAGTTTTTGCAAAAAAATCCGAATGGGAAGGTGCCAGTTCTCGAAATAGAACCCGATGTATTTCTGACCGAATCGAATTCGATTTTGATCTATCTTGCTGAAGAAACTGATTTCTTTTCCCGCGATCGCTTAGAGCGAAATCAAATTCTAAAATGGCTATTTTTTGAGCAGTTTAGTTTAGGCGCAAATTTATCTCGTCCTCGGTTTTGGATCACAGTTGTTAAACAAGCCGAGCAGTTTGCGCCTCTGATTGCTTATCACCAACGCTTGGGCAACGCTGGACTAGGCGTGATGGAACAACATTTAACCACACACTCGTTTTTTGTCGGAGAACGCTACACGATCGCTGACATTGCCCTTTACTCCTATACTCATGTTGCCCATGAAGGCGGATATGACTTGAGCAAGTTTCCTAATATTCAAGAGTGGTGCGATCGGGTTCAGTCTCAGCCCAATCACATCCGAATTGATCAAAATTCTCGCTCCTTGTTAGGTTAACTTCTAAGAAACACCCTCTGGAACGCCCCCTAAATCCCCCACAAGTGAGGGACTTTGAACTGAAAATCTGGGTCTGAAGTCCCCCAGCATGGGGGATTTAGGGGGCACAAGCACTCTACAACGAAGCGAACAACCTCATCGAACTGACGTTAAAGTTAACCGCTCAAACTGGAAAGGAATACACGATAGCTAGGATCGCTCTAATCCATCCGTCTCTCTACCCACCTCGGCAACTCTACTCGAAACGTTGACCCTGCTGCTAACTGGCTTTCAACGCCAATCGTGCCGCCCATCATTTGCACCAGCCATTTGGTGATTGCCAGCCCTAGCCCAGTGCCCCCGTGACGGCGAGTGCTCGATTGGTCAAGCTGACGAAACTCCTCAAAAATGCGAACCAGGTCATCAGGCGCGATGCCGATTCCAGTATCACGAACTGAAATCACCAGCCGACCGTTTGCCAACCCCCAGACTTCGACCTCGATCGTCCCAACATCTGTGAACTTGATTGCGTTTGACAACAAGTTGACCAATACTTGGCGCAAACGCGCACTATCGTTAACTACCCAAGGGTCTTTAAGATGAGAGTTCACGCTTAAGAGCAACTGCTTTTGATCTGCCAGCGATCGTAACTCTGAAGTGGTTGCGGTCAAAAAATCAGAGAGATTAAATCGTTCCAGTTTTAGTTCTAACCGTCCGGCTTCAATTTTTGAGAGGTCAAGAATATCGTTAATCAGAGCTAACAAATTTTTGGCATTGTTGAGAATGCGATCGACCATTTCTAAGTGGACTGGGCGGAGTTGACTTTGCCGCAGCAAGAGTTGAGAAAACCCCATAATGGCGTTCATCGGAGTTCGCAACTCGTGAGACATGGTGGCTAAAAATTGTGACTTGAGTTGTGCCGCTTCGATAAGTCTGAGGTTTTGTGATTGGATCTGCTGACGCTGATTTTCTAACGCCTGATTTTGCTGCGCCAGAATTGCATTTTGCATCTCTAGCCGTTCTTCCCGTTCTTCTAGAGCATTGATTAGTTGAGCATTGTTCAGCGCGATCGCTGCTTGCTCTCCAAACGCGACCAGCATTCGCGAGTCATCTTCATCAAATGCGGTGTTGCCTTCCCAGTTTCCGATCGCAAGTACGCCTAAACGACCTGCTTGAGCCGACTCGATCGCCACTGCACAGAGAGACGAAGGCAGGTGATCAAGAGAAGCGTGAGGGGTCAGAAGTGAGTCATGATCGGGCGCGATCGGATGCGAACTGGGTTGAATTAAATGGGTCTTCCCTGTCACAAACACGCGTCCTAACAGTCCTTCTCCTGGCGAAAACGCTTCATTGATCGGGAATTCGTCCAAATCGAGTCCAGTTGTTGCGGTTAACTCTAGCTGTTGAGTTTGGGGATTTTGAAGCACAATCAACCCAAACTCAGCGTTAGGAATCGCATCACAAATCGCATCGATCATGGCTTGCAGCAATCCGGGTAGATCGGTCAAGCGCTGATTGAGTAAGTCGGTTAGGCGTTGCAATATTCTTAACTGTTGCTGTTGTTCGCCGAGAATGACGATCGCTTTGCGGAGGTTTTGTTCGGCTCTTTGAGTCGCTTGATAGAGACGAGCATTGTCAACGGCAAGCGCGGCTCGACGGGCAAGATCTTCTGCCAGTGATAGATCTGTTAAAGTGTAGTGTCGGTTTGACTCGACTAAAGCAAAGGTAATCACCCCCAAAATTCGCTCTCTGGCCAGTAGCGGCACTATCATGGCAGACCGAAATTTAAAGGCTTTTAATTGTTCATATTGTTCAGCATTTTGAGTCTGGTTGACCAACAGGTGATCAGAGACTTGGGGATAGAACTGTGACTGTCCAGTTTTCAACACGACTGCAATGCTGTCAGAAGAATTGAGATCGAGCGGGTAACGTTGTCGATAATCTTCAAAGGCAGCGACTTTCTGCGGATCTGAATGGAACAGGGCAACTAACTGGGTCTGCTCGTCTTGCAGCGTGTGAATCATGCACCAGTCTGCTAGATAAGGCACTGAGAGTTGAGCGAGATTTTCTAAAATAGTTGAAGCATCTAGAGAAGAGGTCAGTAACGTGCTGGCATTGGCTAGAAAGCGCTGAGAATCCTCGGCGCGTTTACGATCGGTGATATCTAAAAAGGCACCGACACAGCCCCGTGAGTTAAATGATTCATCAAATAGAGGGGCAACCTCTGACAAGAGTGTGACGCTTCTGCCATTCTGCTGCATCACCTCAAGTTCAACGCCGGAGATTGAAATGCCTAATTCCGCCGATCGCTGCATCGGTAACTCTGCTGCATCAAGTTCTCTGCCGTTTTGATAAATTTTGAAGGGAAGTTGCTCGGCATCAGAACGGCTTTTAGAGGCATTCTCTCCAAGTGCGATTCCTAACTGAGCGCTCATGCTAGCGTTAACTCTGATGTATTGACAAGCGGCATCTTCTGCGATGGCAATTCCGATTGGAATTACATCCAACAACGTTTGCAGTTCTGTAACTCGATGTTCTAGATCGCGATTTAGTTGAACGATCTTTTCTTGTGCCTGTTTGCGTTGCGTAATGTCACTCACAATGCCCGACATCCGAAAAAGCTGACCTTCCTGATTACATTGGGCTTTGCCTCGCGAGGTGCAGTCAATATAGTTGCCAGACCCGTGTTGCATCCTAAACTCAACATCAAACGGGGCGGACTGATGTAAATGCGCCCTTATGGCTTGTAAAACCCGATTTTGATCGTCTGGGTGAATGAGTTGAAAGAAAGCACTTTGAGCCGTTCCGAGGGTTTCTCGCGATCGCCCCACAATCTCTAACATGCGATCGTTACAAAACACCTCGTCGTCACAGATAGACCAGTCCCAAATGCCATCATTTGAGCCTTCTAACACCAGTCGATATCGCTCTTCACTCGCGCGGAGTTTTTGGGTTGCTGCGGCAGTTCTTTGCTCGGCTCGATTCACCCGCACCGCGCTCCATAAGCTGCGAGATAAGTTTTCTGGCAGCAGCTTGTTAGACAGATAATCATTTGCACCTGCCTTCATGAGTTCTACGGCAAGCTGCTCGTCGCCCTGCCCAGTCAGCACAATCAGCGCGATCGCAAATTCACAATGACGAATCTGTCTCACTAGACTTAGCGCATCACCATCTGGCAACTGATAGTTGATCAAGGCGCAATCAAAGACGGCTTGCTCTAAGATGGCGATCGCCGATGCACAGTTTTCTACCTCCACCGTCTCTCGAATTTTGACACCCGCAATCAGCAACGATCGACCCAGCGCCGTTCGAGCTACGGCATCATCGTCAACTAAAAGAATCTTGAGGGAGTCTTCTATCACAGCATTTCACACAACGTCTAAATATTTGTCTAAATATTTGATTGTTTAGGTAGATTTGAATCGTTTATCAACTCTCTTTTCTTTCAAAAATTTGACATCTGTAAATATTTGTTTTCTATAGCTTTACATACCTGATTAAAGAATCCATCGACCCTTAGTAGAATCGACCACTCTATCAAACGGAGGGAAACCCTCCACAGGGTTGAGCGCTTGCTGAAGGAACGGAGGTAACCAATTTCCGGTCAACAGAAGCTGGTACAATTTAACCAAGCGCGAGATCGGGGTGGCGACCCATACAAGATATCCATAGAGAGGCAGACTCTTTTGCAGTTTCGACTTCTGGTAATTCTTTTCTCTGTTCGTTAAGTCGGCTACCCCTTGTCGATATAAATTACGTATATATCATCCGTGACGGAAGTATTCTTGGTAAAGTAAGAAAATCCTCGGATGACTTAATATTCTTTTTAAGCATCAAAACGGGTTCTTGGGTAAAATTCAAGAAGGTTGCCGATGGGATAAGTGGTGCCCAACCAAGCTCCGCAATTTCTTTGCAAGCTTGTAGGGCGATCGCGCTCCGATCACTAACCTCCTAAAGAGGTAAGTTTCTCCTCGATTCTGCCTTTAAAATCCATAACGTACCGATTTACATTTGTGTGATTGCCATCTACCCCGGAAGCTTCGACCCGATTACGTTTGGGCACCTCGACATTATCAAGCGAGGCAGTCACCTCTTCGATCGGGTGATCGTGGCAGTGCTTCGCAACCCTAACAAGACCCCTCTTTTTACCATTCAAGACCGCATGCAGCAGATTCGTCGGGCAACTCAACCGCTTGCTAATGTAGAAGTTGATAGCTTTGAGGGGCTAACGGTGACTTATGCCAAACTTCGGGGTGCCAGCGCTCTGCTGCGGGGGTTACGCGCCATTTCTGACTTTGAGATGGAGTTGCAGATGGCACACATCAACAAAACCTTGTTCGATCAGATCGAGACGGTTTTTCTCACCACCTCCAATGAATATAGTTTTCTCAGCAGCAGTGTGGTTAAAGAAGTCGCCAAATTTGGCGGTGCGATCGATCACCTCGTCCCACAACACGTCGCCTTGGATATCTACAAATGCTACGCCAAGAATCCACTAGCACCAACCCCGACGGACTCCATCCCAGTCATGGAAGCGCCCAAAATCGACCCACCTACCGAGAAGATTCGCGAGTAGGCACACCCGACATTCAGCAAGAACTCAATCGGATCGAGGAGATGATTCTCGACAGCCCGCGTGTGCTTTGGAGTCGGCGCACCCTGATCGATGAGGAGCAATTTCTCGATCAGCTTGATTTGGTGCGATTGAGTCTGCCAGAAGCTTTTCACGAAGCAGAAGAAATCGTGCGTCAAAAAGACGAACTCTTGATGCAGGCAGAGCAATATGCCCATGAGTTGATCGAGGAGGCTGAACGCCGCGCCGCTCAAATCATGAATGAAACGGGGATCATTCATCAAGCCGAGCTAGAGGCGCAGCAGATTCGCGCTCAGTTGCAGCAAGAGTGTGAAGCGGTTCAAGAACAAACGATCGCTGAGATTGAACGCACTCGCCGTCAGGCCCAGCAAGATCTTGAAGAAATGCGGCGATTGGCGATCGAAGAATGTGAAGACATCCAAAACGGGGCCGATGGCTATGCCGATCGGGTGCTTCGTGATATGGAAGCGCAAATGGCAGAAATGCTGCGAATCGTCCGCAATGGTCGGCAACAGCTACAAATCAATCAGCCTGATGTGCAAGCATCTCGCGCCAAAGAAAGTGTAGGACGAGCCAACCAAGCAGGAAAGGGTGGAGAGCGAAAAAATTGAGTAAAAACTAGAACTGGCAGATTCAGACTTCTTCGCTCTTCAGTCGCTCAATTTCTTGGTAGGCACGTTGGCAGCGATTAAACACATCGGCTGAAATCACCCCATCGCCAAAGCACAGTTGCTCGTGGGTGCGAATCAACGTTTGATAAGCCTGAGATTGAGGAAGCGGTTGCACGACTTGCAAGTATTCGCCATCCGTCCGGCTGAATTGATGAGGCACCAGTTTCGTATCATTCAATCGTTGCAGCATCGCCATATAGAGCGCACGACAAGCCTCCCGATAGTTGCCCTGACGCTGAAACTCTTGCATCTGACGAATCCAGCCTGCAACCGATCGTTCCTCTTCTTTTGAGGCTGACTTGTGGAGTTGCCATTTCGCATCTTGGGCGGACGATCCCGCCCAATAAGGCGCAAGCAGCCGAACGAGTTGCCAACTTAACCAGAGCGTTGCCGAAAGCACGATCGCCCAAAACATCGCCTCCAAAAGCCAGGTTGGAAATGACCAGTTTGGAATCTGAGGCAGATTTGGGGAGTTTTGAGGAAATCGCGCCTCAATCCATTCTCCAACGCGCTGCGCCAACTGCTGAAGCTGCCAGCCCAAACTATTTTTGTCAAAGCTATCCGCAGCCATTCGGTGCTCCTTAACGTTGAAAAAGTCTCCGCCAGAATAAGTGCGTCACTTGAGTGACACACACACTGAGAAGACTTTATTATATTCTGTCTACTTTAAGAAGCTGCTGACTAGCCATAAAACCACAAACGTCACCAGGCTGACAAAGATCTCTGCCCCTAGCTGAACTGGGAGATAGACTTTTAGGAAGCTTTCTAGCACTGCACCGATCGCAAACCCTAACAGCAACCCACCCAAACCCAGCAGAACTGCCTTCCCCAACTTTCGCTCTTTGCGATAAAGGAAATACAAAGTAGACCCCACACTAACCGCCATTGCCAGTTGCAGCACAGCATCGGTCGGAGAAAGCACTACCAACCCACCTAAAAGAAACTGCACCCCGGCAGGCAAGGCAATATCGACTTTGCCCGGGGTATCGACCAAGTTTGTCAACCACTCAGGAGAACTCTTGGGCAGTGCAGGCATTGCCGAAGGAGATGCCTGAGCCAATTTTTCAGGGAAACGAATCCGATCGGGAACGGGAATCTTCCCTTCCTGACGCATTTTGAGGCGTTCCATTAACACCGAATCATAGGCAGCTTCTATCTCCAGTCGCTGCTTTTCATCACCCGCAGACGCTTCTAACAGCCGACTGCGGGCACTTTGGATCTCCTCAAAGGTTGCCCCTTCAGGGACTCCAAGCTTTTCGTAGGGATTTCGATCGCTCATCTGCTATTACTCCACCTTCTCTCCAAGGTAACTTAGCGCGACACGGGTCACAAGCTTTTTTGAGGAAACCGTAGCTTATCAAGCTATTCTAGTCAAAACCTGAGGCATACTAGTGCTGATGGCAAATTTATCCTGTGTAATACAGATATAGATATCATTCTATCTAGTTCTGCAAGTTACCCTTAGTTTCCACCACTACCCTCTCTCAACGCAAGGTTATGGTCATGGCTCCAGCCAAGATTCTCGTAGTAGACGATGATCCCGCAATTCGGAAGTTGATCCATCGCTATCTCACCCAGCAAAGCTACCAAATGGAGTCTGCTGAAGACGGTAAGACTGCCTTGGCGATGTTTGAGCAGTTCAACCCTGATCTCGTCATTCTAGATGTAAATCTTCCCGATGCCAATGGCTATAATCTCTGTCAAGAGATGCAGAGCCGCACGGGGGTGTTTGTGCTGATGTTAACCAGCCGCACTGATGAAGCAGACAAGATTCGCGGGTTTAGCCAAGGTGCCGATGACTACATCACTAAACCGTTTAGCCTGGGTGAATTAGGCGTTCGAGTCGGCGCAATTCTAAAACGTCAGAGAATTGTGACCACCGCCGAGCAGCAATGTCTCATATTTGACAAGCTGGCGATCGACCCTGTGCGCCGTGAGGTCAAGCTCAACGAAGACTTTGTGCCCTTGACCGCGCTGGAATTTGACTTACTTCACTTCTTGGCGAGTCATCCGGGTCGGGTGTGGCGACGAGCCGAATTGATTCAAGAAGTCTGGGACTACGAATACGTAGGCGATCAGCGTGTGGTGGATGTCCACATCGGTCAGATTCGCAAAAAGATTGAGATTGACACGAGTCAACCCGCGTTGATTCAAACCGTCCGTGGAGTTGGCTATAAGTTTGAGTCGCCGCCTGCTGCTGGCTAAGGATCGTGAACTACATAACTACAGGAATCTGCGTACGGGCATGGCACAGCCGTGCCCAATAGCGTTGCAAGTAACGAAATTATTTATCCACGATCCTTAATCCAACGTGAGTTCGACGAGTTTTTTCGCTTCGTTCTCAGCGGCTTCAGCCCCCTAAATCCCCCCATTTGGGGGACTTCAAGCCAAGATTTCTGGTTCAAAGTCCCCCAATTTTGGGGGATTTAGGGGGTTCTCCTGAATTCATAGTGCCTTCGGATCAGCAAAGCTGTTCAGAGTGAACCACTTCTATCGCACTCACATTCAGTTAAATTACTTAGAAAACTGTTTCGGTTTCAAATTGCTTATGGGAAATTACCGAGAATAAGTAACAGGGCGAAAGATTCACCAGAGACTAGTTTAGGGGATTTAAGCTTCATCGATAGTTTGCTTGAAATAGGGGTACTCTCAATAAGAATAAAACATTTAGATGTATCGGAAACTCTCCGTAGTAAAGCACGGTTGGCGATCGCAGCCCACAAAGCTACATCCGTCTCTGAATGTTGGCTTCATTTTTTATCCCTGGAAAGAAACCCAATGTCTTTTGAGCTTCCTCGATCGGCTACGTCTTCTGCTGATGTGCTGTCTACCGCTAACCTTACGCCTGTCTTAGACAAAGCCAGTTTGACTACTTCTTTAACGGGGTTGGGACGAGCTAATCAATCCCTTTTGTTTGTCGATCGATCGGTGGCTGACTATCAGCAGTTGGTGTCTGGGGTGGCACCGGGCACCGAAGTCCACATCCTCGACTCCAGCCAGGATGCTGTCACCCAAATTACCAACACGCTGCTGGGGCGGCACAACATCAGCAGTTTGCACATTGTTTCCCACGGGGAAGACGGTGGACTGGACTTTGGCAGTAGCGCCCTGAACCTGACCGATCTGCCGCAGTACGCCACCCAGCTCAAGTCCTGGAGCAAAGCGCTGACCAACGATGCGGACATTCTGCTCTACGGCTGTAACGTTGCCGAAGGCGAGCTCGGTCAAGCGTTTGTACAAATCATCAGCCAGTTAACTGAAGCTGATGTTGCTGCCTCTAACAATCTGACAGGGGACAGCACTCAGAGGGGTGACTGGACGCTAGAGTATCAGTCTGGGGAGATTGAAACGGTGGCACTGGCGGCAGCAAACTACCATTCGGTGCTGGCAAACTTCACGGTGATGAACACATCGGATGGTGGAGTCGGATCGTTGCGAGATGCCATTTCTCAGGCAAACAACCTTGCAGGAGCCGACACCATCACCTTTGATGCAACCACTTTTGCCACTGCCCAAACGATTCGTCTGCAATCAGAACTGGTGATCAACAGCGATGTGAGCATCACTGGAACCGGGCAGAGCAACCTGACAATTAATGGTGATGCCAACAATAGTGGCACGAATGATGTTGGGGATGTGCGGGCGTTGTTCATCAATTCTGGTACGGTAACACTGCAAGATCTAGCTGTTGCAGGTGGACGAGCCCAAGGCGGCAAGGGTGGCGATGGCTATAAAGGTGGCGGCGGCGGGGCTGGATTGGGCGGTGGCTTGCTGGTTAATAATGGCAACGTCACGCTCAATAGAGTTGTATTCAATGACAACCGAGCGATCGGTGGTCAAGGTGGAGCAGGTGTTATTAGCCAAACCTATAGTGGTGGTGGTGGTGGTGGTGTTAGCGGCAATGGCAGCAACACGAGTGGTGGTCCAGGTGCCTCTACTTCCAAGGGTGGTAACGGTGGCACTAGCGGCAACTTAGGTGGCAGTGTTGGCATTGGGGCGCTAGGCTCTGGCACTTCAGGCGCGACAAACGGAGGAACAGGTGCAGGCGGTGGTGGTGGGGCCTCAGTTCCCCCCTACAATATCAATGGAAACGGTGGTAATGGTGGGTTTGGCGGCGGCGGCGGCGGTACGGAGTATAATAACGGTGGCAATGGAGGTTTTGGTGGTGGTGGTGGTGGTGGAGCTACCGCGGCTGGTTTAGGTGGCAGGTTTGGTGGCCACAGTGGAGCAGGTGGGTTTAACTACGGCGGCGGCGGCGGTGCTGGCTTGGGCGGTGCCATTTTCGTTCGCGCTGGCTCCCTATCACTTAATACCGTTACCTTCACCAATAACAGTGCAGTTGGTGGTGCAGCAGGCAGTAACTTCGTTCAACCGGGTCAAGGTCAGGGCGGCGCAGTCTTTGTTTTCGATGGTACGCCTAGCCCTAACGGCAACAACGATGGAATACCTCCAACCACACCTACTGCAAGCGGAACCAATGTGTCTGGTAGCGGCAATACAGCAGCGAATGGAGGTGGTAGTCCCACTACCAACAACGGCTTCGGCATTAATTTTGCGATTGTTCCTCCCAATGCACTACCCAGCATTACCCAATCTAACAATGCTCTTTCCTACACTGAAAATGACTTAGCCACTGTTCTTGACACCACTGCCACCGTCACTGATGCTGATTCGGCTAATTTCGATACAGGTACGCTAACGGTGAGCTATAGCGCCAATGGCACGGTAGACGACAGACTCGCCATCCGCAACCAGGGCACCGGCACTGGAAAGATTGGCGTATCGGTCAGCAATGTCACCTATGGAGGCACCATCATTGGCACGTTCGCAGGCGGTACAGGCACCACACCATTGGTCATCACCTTCAACGCCAGCGCGACCCCTACTGCCGCCACTGCGTTACTGCAAAACCTTACCTATGCCAATGTGTCTGACGCACCGACTGCCTCTCGTACTGTGCAGCTAGTCATCACCGATGGCGATGGTGGCACCAGCACTGCCGTTACCAAAAACATTAATGTGACCGCTGTTAACGATGCGCCGACGATCAGCACTAACACGTTGAGCCTGAGTGAAGGTGGCAGTGTGGTGCTCTCTAGCAGCAATATCAACGCCACTGACCCCGACAATACCGCCGCCCAACTGACCTATAGCGCCACAAACGTGACAAATGGACGGTTTGAGTTTGTGAATGCGCCTGGAACGGCGATTACCAGCTTCACTCAGGCACAAATCAACTCGGGTGCCGTGCAATTTGTCCACGATGGCAGCGATACTCCTCCTGCTTACAGCTTGAGCCTCAGTGATGGTTCGGCAGTCAGCACCCCTAGCACGGTGGCGGTTCCCACTGGTGGACTCGCCAACGTCAACGATGCCCCGACCTTGACTAGTAATGCCACGCTAACAGCCGTTTCACAAGATACCACCAATCCCAGCGGTAGCAGCCTCACCAGCTTATTTGGCAGTCTGTTTAGTGACCCTGATACGGGTGCTAGTTTGAGTGGCTTGGCGATCGTCGGCAACACCGCCAACCCCAGCACCCAAGGACAATGGCAATACTCGATCAATGGCACCACCTGGACAAATGTCGGTGCCGTTGCCGAAGGTGCGACTGCCCTAGCGTTCTCGGCTAGCACCCTGGTGCGCTTTGTGCCCGTGACCAATTATTTCGGTACGCCGCCTGGCTTGACTGTTCGTGCCCTCGACAACACCTATAGCGGTGGGTTTACCACTGGCACCACACGACTGACGGTAGACACAACGAGCAAGGGTGGCACAACGGCAATTTCAGGTGGCACACCCGCTACTCTCAATACCAGCGTAACGGAGAGCTTGCCTAGCCTGCTGTGGCGCAACGGTAGCACTGGACAGGTTGCAGTTTGGCAACTGAACGGCTTTGCCTTACAAACCGGCTACTTTCTACCCTACGTGGTAGATGGTAGCTGGCAGATCTCGTCAGACAGCGCTGACTTTAACGGCGACGGCATTGCTGACATTCTGTGGCGCCACCAAGTGACCGGGGAGAACGTCATTTGGGAGATGAATAACACTGGTTTACAAAGTGGTTCCTTGATCTATCAAGTGGCAGATACCAATTGGCAGATTGCAGGCACTGCTGACTTCAACGACGATGGTAAATCGGACATTCTCTGGCGCAACAAGGCAAGCGGCGAAAACGCCATCTGGCAGATGAATGGCGCGGCGATCCAAAGCGCCGATGTGATCTATCGGGTAGCCGATACCAATTGGCAGATTGCGGGCACTGCTGACTTTGACGGCGACGGTAAATCGGACATTCTCTGGCGCAACAAGGCAAGTGGCGAAAACGCCATCTGGCAGATGAATGGCGCGGCGATCCAAAGCGCCGATGTGATCACCAGCCTCGCGGATGTGAACTGGCAGATTGCGGGCGTTGCTGACCTCGGCAGCGATCGCACACCCGATATCCTCTGGCGTAACCAGCAGACTGGGAAGGAGATGATCTGGAGAATGAGTGACTCCAGCTATGCACAAACTTATGAGCTGCCTGACGTGAGCGATCCCAACTGGATCGTGAAGCCTTTCGTGGCAGATTTAGAGACTGCTGACCTACTCCTGTAGAACCTAAGTCTCGCTGTTAAGGAAAGGGGTAGCTACACGATCGTGCAGCTACCCCTTTCCTAATGTCGGCATTCCCGTCGCAATCAGACTAGAAACAACGCCAAGTTAAGACTCCAGCAAGGTTTGCACAAAGTCATATAGCTCGACCTCGGACTGATCCTGCATCTGTAGATCTTTGAGGTCGATCAGTCCTTGTGCAAGCTCGGTCGATCGCCCTTTATAAGTGTTGTGAGCTGCCACCAAATCAGTAAAAACTTCTCGCTCAATGTGCAATCTTGACATTTCCTCTGACAAAGGAGAGGCATACTCAACCGTATCCACTTCATACTTCAGCAGAAAAATCAAGGCTCCTGTGAGTTCTTTGAGTTGCTGCTGAAGTTTCTTAGTATCGAGATCTAGGCGATCGAAGCCGACTTGTCCTTCGATTCGCAACTCTACCATCACAGCTTGATCAGGAACAATGCGCTGAGATTTGATCGCCGATTGCACTTGAGCGATCGCCGCTTCCTCAATTTGTTCTAGGCTTTCGTCGCCTCGTGCTTTGATCTGCAATCGCACCCAGGGTCGCTGATAATAATCTTGCTTAAGTTCGGCGTGAATGCCGTCTGGGGTTAGCTCGACTAGATAGACTCCGCGATCGTATTTTGACTCTTCGACGCTATTTGCCTCGGTCGAGCCGGGGTTAAACACCCACCCTTGTTCACTATAGTTTTTGTGAATGTGACCCAGCGCTAGATAGTCAATTCCTGCCTCTTTTAGCGGCAGCAAATCGTTATAGCGCAAGGCTCCCTGATATCGAGCAATCTGCCCTTCTAGCCCGTGATGAAACAGCATCACTGAGTAGCTCGGACTTGCGGGAAGCTGTTGAATTGCGTTGGCTAAAGACTCGATCGCTTTGGGTGCAGACGCGCCATACCACTGCGAACCCAACACCCGAACGCCGCAATCGAGATCGATGTAGCCCCCAGCTTCGCCATCCCACATTTCGTAGATCACCTGTCCGTCTACGGTTTCTGGCTCTAGCAGGATTATTAATTCATCTTGTGCCAAATATTTAAGCCAGTTGGTCTGAGTGCCATAGGGTCGATTGTCGTGGTTGCCTTCAATCACCATCACTGGAATCTGATGATCTTTGAGCATCTGAAAGCAAATCTTTGCTTGGTTGAGAACATTGGGCTGAATGGTGCGGTGCTCAAACAAGTCACCCGCAATCACCACAAAATCGACCTGAGCGTCGATCGCATATTTTTTCAGCGCATCTTCAAACGCCCTAAAGAAATCTTTGG
Organism: Phormidesmis priestleyi ULC007; assembly: GCF_001895925.1. Taxonomy (GTDB): domain Bacteria; phylum Cyanobacteriota; class Cyanobacteriia; order Leptolyngbyales; family Leptolyngbyaceae; genus Phormidesmis_A; species Phormidesmis_A priestleyi_A. The sequence goes on from NZ_MPPI01000026.1 coordinate 62,464, forward strand.
TGCGCTCTTTGCTGTCGTAGCGATCGAAGCCCAGATGAACATCAGCTAAATGGAGAAAGCGTGGCATAGCAAATTAGTACTTCAGCATTAGTCTATGAGTCACTAACCCTCAAGATACCGCTAATTCACGCTGATGCCCCACTTCCAGCTAAAGCTGCCCGAATAGCTTCAACCCGTTGGCGATTGACTCCTAAATCAGATTTGCCTAGACGGGCTGCCGATCGCACGTGAATCACCCCCGCAGTTTTGTCTAAATAAAACTCGACATCATCGACAAATCCCATTAGTTTACTCGCAAACTCAGCATATAAGTAGTTCTCATTCTCCGTCACGATTTGAGTCCGAGGCATTGATTGAATGGTCTGCTTCAAATCAGCAAACGCTTTTTCTGGCGTTGACGTGTAGCGAATTGGGTCAATCTTGTGTCCGGCATCGGTGCTGAAACTGTTGACGCAATTGGGAGAGTCAGGGCAGGCTGCAAGCGCGCCGTTCTGAACCCCTAGATTATTAGGACGAGTGCCCGAAAATGAAAATAGTGCCATGAGTGGAGGGTGGGATAAATGGGTGGAAGATGCTGCGACTGTAGTTGAAAGAGATAGCCAGGTGACGATCGTCAAAACCAATGAGAGCAAAGAAGCCTGAATTCGCTTAAAAGATAAATACCGCATAAGAGATTTTTTTGACAGATTTAAACCGTTAAAAGCGCGAATTGTAGGGGCATGGCACTGCCGTGCCCATTGTCTTTGCAAGTAACCAATACTATTCAATCCACCATATGCAGTCTACCAAGGTTAGTTTTATGAATCGGAATTGAGGCGTTTAACCACCCAACTGGATGCGCCGCTTACGATCGCACCTGCCATGAGAATTCCGATCGCCGGGGTAAACACAGGCTCCCAAAGTTTATACCAAAGATCTAACCCCAACGGAACCTTAGCGCCGCGACCAATCACCGCCACCGTCAGCCACGCAAAGCTAAGCAGCACTAGAAACAGATCTAGCATCAACACAAAATTAAGCCATTTAAAGAACTGATCTTTCACGAGTTTTTTTTGCTCTCTGCTGCGGGGAAAGGTTCTTCTTTAGATTATCAAAAAAGAGGGCTGCCCCTGAAGTCAGAGCAGCCTTTTAAAGTCTATTTAATGTTTTATTGGTCGAGAATATCTACAACTCCTCAACGACTAAAAATTCTTTGTGATGCGATCGCTGTAGATTTTCTGGGTCTACATAATGACAGACCGAATCGCTGATGCAAATTACTGCCCAACCCGACTCCTGGATCTCCATCAGTCGATATCCTGAAGCTTGCTGAACAAAGTAACCTTTGTGATTGCGTGTTCCTGGTTTAACCCCAATATACTCAACAAACATGGCACTCGCTCCTTAAGTTAAGAACAGTTTGCATGAAAGGCTTTCACTCCTCTTCACAGTTGAAATTGGAATGGGTGAGTCGATGAATGGGAACCTTTTCAGATAGCAAGTGGCAGGTTTTTTGAATGCACTTCTCGCACGCAGCACTCAAAAATTATCCTGGATACTAACTGTAAAAGCGTGATGAAAATAGCTCATTACCTAATGTATTGAATACTAGCATTCCCTTTATGAGATATTCATTAAGTTATTAACATAGTGATTACGAAAGATAAACTTGAGTGTTGCAATCTAAGTAGGAGGGTGAAGTTAAATATAAGATAGGAAGACCCTCTAATTAACCCCTCCTTATGCCTGCTCCCCTCCGGATCATTTTGACTTCAGAAGAGGATCGCACGTTAGCTGA
>NZ_MPPI01000104.1 GCF_001895925.1 Phormidesmis priestleyi ULC007
GGTAGAGATATTGATCCATCCGCGTGATCTCGCTCGGCATCTCTGCTTGAGCCAGCGTCTGTTGGGCAGACAGGGCGTAAGCGGTTTTGGTTTCCACATCCACCACCCCCACTAAGCAGGGCTGATCCATTAATCAAAGAAAATAGATACTAGAGAAATCCCCTAGCTTGAACTCCAAGCTTTATGAGCCTAATTCAACATCTTCAAACCGTTCGAGATTATCGCACTCAACCTGATTACCCCCTCTGGGTAATACTGGTCTTAATCATCATGGGCACGATGAGTGGTTGTACCGGATACCGCTCTTTAACGGACTTTGTCAACCGACATCAAGCCGCATTACTAGAGATCATGGAACTGCCTTATGCTCGACTGCCGGGGTTTTCCACTCTGCGGCGGATTATGGTGCGAGTCGATTTTGTCTCCTTCACCCAGGCGTTTAACCAGTGGGCACAAGAGCACTGTGCGCCCTCCCCCAACGAGCAAGTGTCAGTGGACGGTAAAGGGATCAAAGCCAGTCTGCGCGATTCTGACCAGTCTTACCAAGACTTCGTCAGTGTCGTCTCAGCTTTCAGTGTCCAGCAAGGCGTGGTGCTGGGCTTAGAGTCGATGCATAATGGCGATTGTAGTGAAATCAAGACGGCTCAAGTCCTATTAGAAAAGCTTCAACTCCAGGGAGTTTGCTTCAGTCTCGATGCCCTCCATACTCAAAAAAAACCACGCAGCAGATCATTGCCAGCGGCAATGATTACTTGATCCCGGTTAAAGGGAACCAGCAGACTTGGTTGAGACAATTAGAGACGCAGTTTGAACAACTGCCGCCGCTCAGTGTGGATCAGCAAAGTGAACGGACTTATGACCGGGTGACGCAACGAACCGTCAGCGTTTTAGACCAAATTCCAGCCATCGATCCGCAATGGGTCGGCATCCAACGGATCGTTCGAGTCGAGCGCACGGGCACTCGTGCGGGTCAACCTTATCGTGAAACGATGTTCTACATCAGTTCCTTAACTTTAGATGCGGTCGGCTTTGCCCAACAGATTCGAGCGCACTGGCACATTGAGAATCGGCTGCACTGGGTCAAAGATGTGGTGTTGAAAGAGGATGAATCGCCGCTGTGTGATGGCAATGCGCCGGTTAATTTTGGGATTGTTCGTACCTTCTGCCTGAATCTCTTTCGGCTCAATGGTTTTGATTCGATCACCAGAGGGCTGCGATTCTTGGCGCACGATGTCCAGAAACTATTTTCCTTCTTTCAATAGATCAGCCCTG
>NZ_MPPI01000027.1 GCF_001895925.1 Phormidesmis priestleyi ULC007
AATTTCAACGGTGATAGAGACGGCTCCTATTGACAAACACGACAAGCTAAAAAGCCTGATGAGTTGGAAGTTTCAATCCTTCAAAAAAGTCCAGCTCTTAGCCGATTAGAGTATATTTCCCTGAATTACCACTCTTGAAGGCTCGTCAACTCTCCGAGTAGCAATGACTTCTCGATCTGCTAAAGTCAAGTTCAAACTAAAAGACCATTCTCTCAGAGCTGATGCTGTAAGTCCTGTCCCTTTTCGTGTACGTGCTCCTAAGCAAAAGTGAATGATTTCAATTAGAGTTGATTTCCCAAGCCCATTACGTGAATCTCTAGCAGTGGATGTTTCTGTGCGATCCGCCAGAATTACATTGAAGCCGGATGTAAATTCGACAGCCTTGAATGAAACTTTATTGGCAAAAACAGCATTAATCATTGGTGACGCTTACGGAGCAACCCTTCTTCTAGCTCAATTGCTCCAATCATATACAGAAGGTCAAGAACCAAGACAAAGCGTTCAAACGTAGCAACCTCTGAAACTTTAGATAGATCGCCCCAGAGAGAAGTCACGGTACGTGGATAGTTCAGGTGTTCTATAATTGTAGCACCAACACCTAACAACGAATTACGGGTTGAGATATGCTTCGTAGGTAAAATCATGGCTCAAACACGTCACAAGTTTCAAAAAAGTAGCACAAAACTGCCAGTCCTGCCGCTTGCCGTAAGGGGTCTGGATTATTATGGCTTGAAAATTTATACAGGTGCATAAACAATTCATCTCCTCGCATACCTGACCTTATTAGCTTGATATATTCAGTATTTAGAGAAGCTTTTAGTCTTTCTGGTACATCAGGAAAATTAATCTTCGCATTATTCTCAACAAAATGACGTACCTCTCCGGCCTTTGCTAGACCCATATCTAAGAAGAATTTAATGTTATGGGTCAAGTCATTCTTGTACATTTTTTCTTCAGGATTAGTAGGCTGAAAATTATCTTGACCGTCTATAGAAATCATCCTCTGATTTAAAAGAGCTGTAATTACAAAATTTATATCCTCATAAGTGACGCTTGCCATCGTCAAGGCTAAATTTCTTTGCGTTACCTGTTCCTGCCCAAAGGAATCTAAATCACCTTGACAGTCACGCATTTGTCCTTTGAGTTCGGAAATCTGAGATTTTAGTCTGCTTTTAGTCGGGGGATCGGTTTCATCAATTAATTGTTGCTCGCACTCACCAAGCAATCTTACAACTTTTCCCATTTTCAGTTCAAGGTTAGATCTATGCTCTTCACGCCAAGACATAAAATAATCTACCTAATCTTTTATAAATTTTGATTTCCAGTGTTGCCAAGTCTCTTTAAGATTAATTCCGGTTCCTAATCCTAGCTCTCCTTCGTAAGCAAGGATAAACGGAATAATTGGAATTGATATCTTTAGTGCGTGTTTCGCATCGAGTGTTGGAGCATTAATTATTTCAACAACAGCTTCGTTACCTGCTGGCAAAGTAAGGTCGCGCTCTTTTAATGCTTTCAATAGCTGCCGAGTCTCAGTTAACATTAATTGAATCTCCTCTTCAGAAGCTTGGTCAGTATCTATGGCCTCTAGAAAGGCTTGCATCTTTATCAACTCAGGTTCATCTAACTGTTGTGTGAAAGGAAAAAGCAATGCTTGTTCCCCAGGATTAAAATGCAACAATAACGCTTGACTGAGAGCAACCTGGCTGTCTAAAAGTAACTCAATTTTGTTGTCGATTTCCTGCAACTGGTCAGAAAGAGTCTGAGTTTGAAGCGGATGTTTGTTCGTCAATTGAACTTGCAACTCTACAAATTCCTCTTCATACGCGACTTTCTGTTGCTTCAAACTTTCAACACGACGGCGATATTTACTTTTTTTCCCAGAATCGTCCTCATCAATTAACTCTGTTTCGTACTCATTCAACAGTTGCAAAACCTTCGCAATATTTTCTTCCAAGTGCTGCAACCTTAAATTTAAGAGCGAGGGAATCATAAACTATTTTCTATCAGTAGAATAAAGATGCAAGCTGCTTGGTTAGATTACTGAGTTGGTTATAGCACGCCAGCGAAAAACTGCCCGTTAATATCACTAATCCGCGACGGTGAGTTAGAGAGGAAGCAATAATGCATTATGAATAGGCTACTTGGAAAGACGTTGGCAAAAATGAGTGCGACCCGCCACGCACCCTATTAAGAAACTTTTAGCTACTTGAGGACATATCCTAGAAGCATTCCGGCTGCGTCATCACAGATAACTCGAAGGGCTGACGTTCTGATCGAACCGCTGCAAATAGCCTCTGCCACAGCATCAAACAACTGCTGGCTAACGAGGAAGCAGATTTTCTCGTCTAAAGAGCGACGATCGCAAGATGCCTTCTCGCTTAAAAGGAGAATTCGAGTCGAGACACTGCTGCAATGTCGTGCCGATTCTTAATTTCATTTCTCACACGATTCGCAAACGATTAAGAAGCAATAATTTCTTCTGGCATTTCTAGCAAAATTGGGCTTTGGAACGGTTCATCTTCAAGTTTTGCCCCCATCTGCAAAAGCTGTTCTTGAGGAGCCGGAAGCTCTGCCATAGGTTCGGTTGTCCACGGTTCCATTTTGGGAGCCAACGCCGTCGATTTGAGCTTATCGACCGCTTGCTTAACAAACGCCTGCAAGAATGGAATCCGTTGATTTTGTTGGAAGATTTTCTCCATGATTTGTTGAAGCAGATCTCGCTTCACCGTCCCGTCTGGGATGTCACCCTCAAAATACTCAATCAGCGTCAACCCAGCTAGTCGAGTCAGATAGGCAGCGCTGACTCCTTGAAGTAACCCACCCGCCACATAAGTCACGACATTGGTTTTAAGAACGGTCGCGATCGCTTGGGTCGAAATTTCCACAACTCCCAGTTTCACCATCAAACTTGCCATCGTAGTCGCAACCGTTTTTGCTTGGGTCAGAGAGAATTTTTGCTGATAGAGCTGACTCAGATCCATGACCATTTGGGCATTAATTGCCGCCGCTGCCAACAGATCCAGCGCGGGAAACGGGTTTGCAAATGCGGTGGTTGCCACAATCCACTGCGCTTGATCAATCAGGGGAAGTGCCCGATCGCGCCGCACCGTATTCAATGCCTTTTTCGCCTCAGTTTTAATCTCGTTGACTGCGCCAAATGAGCTAGCTAAAACAAGTTGGTCGCCTTCGTGCAGCAGAATCTGGCTCAAGCGATCGGTCAATGCCGAAATCTGCGGCGCGGGGGTTTCCAACCATTCTTTGATCGAGCCATCAGCCTGATGTTGCCGTACTTTTCGGGGTTTGGGATCGGTCGCGATCGCTATTACATCCTGTGATGTGAGAATTTTTTCTGCCCGTTGGCGAATTTGATTCAGCAATTGTTGCTGTTCGTCTGGCAAATAGTGATCTTGTTTGTTTAACAGCAGCACGATGCGTTTGTGCGCGGCTGCTAATTTCTGTATCACTTGAAGCTGGGATGCGGTCAGGTCGCCATTGGTCAAAAACAGGATCAGATCTGCTGCCCGCGCCAGTTTCCAAGCGTCTCGTTCTGCAACGATTCCGTCTTCGGTGGCGGCAAACAATTCTGGGGTGTCGCTTAAACTCAGCTTTTGCGATAATTCTGATGCCCAAGTTGATTGCAGAAGCTGCGTCAGCGACGTTTTGCCGACCGATTTGCCACCCATCACTACGAGGCGAATCTGATCTCGCTGTAGCTCACGGGTGATTTGATTGATCTGCGATCGCAGCTCCGATAATTGCTGGGCGCTGCCGTTGATCGTTTGATCATTCACCTCAACTGCCAGTTGATTGATTACCCCTTCGGCATCTGCCAGGGCTGTCTTCACTGCCGTTAAATTAACAGGTGCTGCGTTGGATTTAACGCTGTCACTGGACTGAAACCGCAAAAATAACCAGGCAATTCCACTGCCAATGACGATCGCAGGTGCCCACTCGCCAAGACTGTGAGATAAATTTTCAAACAACCAAACAAAAAGTGTGAGACCAACTCCCCCAAGCACTAGCGATCGGCGCAACTGAACCGTCATATCAGATACACTTCCAGACTGTCTTCTCAGGATAGAACAAACTTTCGCGGTTGATCCAAAACTGTCTGGGAAGACTCTTTGACCAAAACCTCGGAGGTTTGCGTAAGTCCTATTTGTATTTGAGATCGCATCCGTCTATTGAAGCGATGATCACACCCAAATAAAAAGGAGTAGACGCTTTGCCTACCCCTTCGAGTGATTAGATGGCGATCGTCAGCGCTTAATAGCGGCGAGAAGACCGATTGTCGTTTGACCAGTTGCCGCCCGAAGACCCTCTCTCTTCGCGAGGTCTGGCTTTGTTGACCTTCAGGTCACGACCCATCCAGGCTGCACCGTCGAGGGCTTCGATCGCCGCCGTTTCTTCTGCGTCGGTGCCCATTTCAACAAAGGCAAAACCGCGCATCCGACCCGTTTCACGATCGGTAGGCAATTGCACCCGCTTAACGCTTCCGTATTCGGCAAATGCTTGGGTTAAATTATCTTCAGTCGCATCGTAGGATAGATTGCCAACATAAATTGACATAGAGCTTCTCCAAAATCAAAGAGTGTGAAGAGCTACATTCGGAGAAACGTCTATTCAACGAATTCAAAACCGAAAATAAATCTCGTTAATAACGCTAACACAGGACGAGAAAATTGACGGAGGTGGCACAGATAGCACATCGCTCCATATATTCAGAGAAAGAGCGTGATTGTTTAACTGAGGTTTGCGTAAGTCCCATTTAAGGTAGATTGATCAATAGCTCTTACTTCTACAAGCATCATGACTTCTTCTTTTTCGGCGCTCCCCATTCGAGTTGGGTTAGTAGGCACGGGGTATGTAGCCAAAATGCGAGCTGAGACGGTGAATGCAGATCCTAGAGCCAAGCTAGTTGGTGTGGCAGGGCATACGCCAGAAACGACTCAGGAGTTTGCACACATTTACCAGACGCGATCGTTTAGCGGCTGGGCTGATCTGATTAGCAATGAGCAGATTGATTTAGTGATCGTGTCGGGCATCAATCGAGATCATGGAACGATCGTGCAGGCTGCCCTCTCAGCCAAAAAACATGTGGTAGTGGAGTATCCTTTAGCGTTAACAGTTGGGGAAGCAGAGGACGCGATCGCGCTGGCAAGATCCCACAATTTGTTACTGCACGTCGAACACATTGAGTTGTTGGGCGGAGTCCATCAAGCGTTAATACAGGCGTTACCCCAGATTGGAACGCCCTTTTATGCGCGGTATGTCACGATGACTCCTCAAAACCCTGCGCCGCAAAAGTGGACTTATCAGCCAGACTTATTTGGGTTTCCTTTAATCGGGGCGTTATCGCGTCTGCACCGTTTGACTCATGCCTTTGGCGAAGTGGCAACCGTCAGTTGTCAAAATCGCGAATGGCAGACGATTCCTAACTCTAAGCATTATGCCGCCTGTCTCTGTGCCGCCCAGCTTCGATTTAAGAGTGGGCTGATTGCCGAAGTCGTTTATGGCAAGGGTGAAGCGGTTTGGCAACCAGAGCGCAAGTTTGAAGTGCAGGGCAAAAGCGGTGGCTTGATCTTTGACGGAGAAGGCGGCGTGTTGATCAACGCTGAAGGCGATCGCCCGATCGAAGTCGCAAGTCGTCGCGGCATTTTTGCCAAAGACACCACTGCGGTGCTGGACTGTTTAATTGATGGAACGCCCCTCTATGTCAAGCCAGAAGCCAGTTTATATACGCTGAGAGTGGCAGATGCAGCCCGACGATCGGCCGCGATCGGACAGGTTGTGACGGTTTGAAGAAATCGTTTAGCGTTTCAGAATCAATGGTCAAATACGCCCCCTAGCCCTAATTCTGGGAGAACTAGATCCGCTTAAAGTCCCCCAATTTTGGGGGATTTAGGGGGCTTCCAGAATTGCAATGACTCAACAATTCATACTTGCATTCAGCAACGTCAGCCGTTTCACCGTCCCAGTTTATTAGGAATGCCGTCACACCCGCCCGGAATCGTGGCTCTCGTCTTGGAGCCGCCCCACGCACAGCAATAGTAACGCTGCTCTGGAGACAGATCTTCAGCATCGGTGAAATCGGCATTTTCGACCACGGCTCCCGTGTGGGCACCCGTTTTATAGTTAGGTGGCTCAGTGCGGCTGCGAGGTGAAGCGGCTTCTGCACTGCCGTAAAAGAGACGCACTCCGTTAAAATCTGCGCTTCTCAGACTGGCACTAAATAGAATCGTTCTGGCGAGATTAGACTTGACCAGATCACAGCGATCGAGGTTTGCCCGAATCAAATTTGCCTCGCTCAAATCTGTCCAGCGCAGGTCGGTGTCTGCCAAGTTAGCAGCCGCTAACATCACCCCGACATCAATGACGCGTGTGCCGTGGCTACGGTCTTCTGCATAGCCGCCAGAGCCATCGAGAATGGCACGTCCAAGGTGACGATCGCGCTTCAAAGGCGTTAGCAGTTTGGCACGAGACAGAAACCTCAAGATCTTGGCTTTGCCCGATCCATCCACACTGCTGAGAATCGCGGCAGTGCGACCTTCGGCGATCGCGCGTTCTTGAGGCCAGTCCTCTAACAAGCCTTGTTCATCTAAAACGAGATCCGAAATGCCTTGAAAGTAGGTGTCGATCGTTTGCTGCTGAGTAATCGTGTTTTGCTGAATCGTCAGATCTTTAGAAATAATATATTGCCGCCAAGCAATGTAAACCGCCAAAATTGCGATCAAAATTTGCCCCAACGCGCCAAATACTTCACCAAGTGCGCCGATCGCGTTCCAGTCTAATTGTTTGTACAAGACAATGAGGATCGTTCCGAATCCGGCAATTTTGAGCAAGCCAATCACTGCCAGCACTAGCCCTGCGGAAGCGATCAAAACGGATTGTTCTCGTCCGGCACCGAGTTCTGCCAAAATCGGTTGCAGAATAGGGAACAGAACGCGGAACGACAAGAGCAACGCCACGATCGAGCCTGCTAACACGAGCCAAAAACTATTGATGAATAGCCCGATGATCACGATGACGATCGCCACTAGCACCATCAGAGAAATCGCAGGGCGAATTGCTGCCAATCGAGACGTGTCACTCGGCGGAATGCCCACTCCTGGAAACGCAGAGGCATTTTTTTCTCGCGAAATCTCAGCTTTAGAGGGCGGTTGAGAAATCGGAGAACGATCGGCCTCATTGCTCCCCGTTCCATTATTGGCATGGGGTGAGTCAGGCGCAGAGGGAGGCGAATTGGGGTCGAGGGTCATGCCTAACCTAAAAAACCGCAAACTTCAGGGAGTATATGCCCTATCGTACCTGCTTCTATCGATTTGCAGAGGCTTTTCTGGGAGCCATGATTCAGTGATAGAGGAATGCTTTCACCGGAAACTTGACAAACCCCGGAGCCGTGTAGCGCTTTGACAAGTTAATGCCTACAGCCGTTTTTGCGAGGTAGAGGACATAGAGGCTCAGAAAAATTAGCAGCGATCGCTTGGCAAACTGCATACAGATTCGTCAGCTAACAACGTCTGTGATTCTAAGCCAGCACTTTTACCGATTTGTGAACGGGAAACGTCAAAGCCGTGTCAGTTACACCGATTGGAAAACGATCGCCCCCATCAAACGTTCGCGTAGGGACATGGCACGCCGTGTCCTCCACCAATTCGCCCCGTCGAAAAAGAATTTTAGTGCAAACCCAGCAATATAGAGTTTAATATTCTGTGATTTGCATCATCGAAATCAGTCAGGTCTGGCAAACACATTCATCCGGGGTTGTATCGTTGTTGTTGCGAACTGTGTGTGGGAGTTTTGGAGTATGAGTCACGCGGGCGAGTCGTATCACCCCTCTGTGTTAGAACTGGCACGATCGGGCAATTTTCGAGCCATTGCCTATTGGCTAAATGTGTTTCTTTTGCCTCATAATCTCTATGCAAAAGTCGAGGCAGCCCCGCAGTCTGGGTGTTTGCAGGTGCTTGTCGAGTTTCATCCGTCGCCCGATCGCGATCCAAAATCACCCCAGTTTCGCAGCCGCCTAGTGCGCTTGATTTGTCATCACCTCTGGAAACTCAATTCAGACGTGATTGAAGGCGTGCAGGTGACGGGGCGATTTGTCGGCAAACCTCAAGTGATTTGGCGGCAATCCGTGCGAGTGTTGTCTCCAGCAAGACGCGCCAAACTTGGGCTTCCGATTAAACAAGTGCCTTCCGTTCGCAGAGCTAGCCAGATTCAGTCACAAGTGCAAGAAGCTGCTCGTCAAAAAGTGCAATTTCGGGCGCTGCGATCGCTCCTGCTCACAGGCACCACCGCCGCCGCGTTTATTCTGGGATGCTGGCTGGGCTACAGCGATGCCCCAACTGAGCAAACGACTGCCTCTGCTTCTCCGGCGGCAATTTCACCGATTCGCCCCGATACCGTTCTGACTGCTTTGGGCAACGTTTCAGTTGAGAAACCGCCCGTGCAGAATGCCAACGACCCGACCGTGACGCTGATGTTTGGCGGAGATGTCACCCTCACCGATGCCTACACTGATTTAGTGGGCAGCGATCGTCAGTGGGCTTTCTCAGCCATGGATGAAGTGCGACAGGTCGATGTGGCAATGGTGAATTTAGAAGCGCCGTTTACCACCACCACTACGCCCTTACCCGACAAGCAGTTTAACTTCAAAGTCGATCCTGAAAATGTGCAGGTGTTGAAGAATGGCGGCATTGACCTCGTAACTTTGGCGAATAATCATGCGATGGATTATCAGGCGGCTGGGTTGGAAGACACGATCAAAACGTTGGATCAAGCCGGGATTCATCACATCGGGGCAGGACGAACGATTGAAGACGCTCGCCGCCCAGAAATTCTCGACGTAAAAGGGCAACGAATTGCATACCTCGGCTACTATGACGGAGAATTTCAGGCGGCAGGCGCAGGCGTTGCTGGGACGAATTCTCGCCAAAACGATCGGGTCGCTGCCGATATCCAAGCAATCCGCAGTCAGGTCGATTGGGTCGTCGTCAACTACCACTGGGGCGAAGAGTTAGCCAAATATCCGAGTGATTATCAATTGGATCTGGCGCGATTTACGATCGATCAGGGTGCCGATCTAGTCGTTGGGCATCATCCTCACGTTTTACAGGGGGCAGAAATTTATAAAGGACGACCGATCGTTTACTCGCTGGGTAATTTCATCTTTGGTGGCAAGTCGGTGAGCGACTACGATACCGCCGTTCTCAAAGTGGGACTTAAAGATAAACAGATGAAAGTAGAGTTTGTGCCAGTCGAGGTAACAAGATTTCAGCCCAGAGTTGTGAGTGGCGATCGCGGCACCGAGATTTTGCACCAGATCGAAAACGTCTCAGACATCTTTCACGAACCCCTGAAGTCGCCTGTGGTGTTAGATGCAAAGACAAATACGACGGTGATCGCTCCAAGTGCCCCTGCGATCGCGACTCCTGCCGCGCCGACTTCTACCTCACCCGAACCTATTAGCCCCGCTCCTAGCCCCGTCGATTCGCCGACTCCGCAAGCGCCTGATGCTTCTAGTCCGCCATCTGCCCCCATGTCGCCTGATGCAGGCACGCCAATCACGCAGCCGAGTCCTTCTTCTGATCAACCTGCCCCCGCACCCTGGAAAAACGACTCGTTTATCTCGACTCCTAGCCCCAGCCCGACTAGCGAAACCTCGCCCATCCCGGTTCCTAGCTCCAGCCCGACTAGCGAGGCAGCGCCTATCTCGGCTCCTAGCCCTAGCCCCACCGAAGCATCACCCACTCCTTCGATGCCGCCTGATCAGCAAGGAGATGCGGCTTCACCCTCGATCGAGTCAGATCCAGCGATCGCGCCTAGCCCTGCCAATAGCTTAGAGCCGTTGAAGAAGCGATATGCCCAAACTCCTGCCTCTACGGAGGTTGCTGCGGCAATGCTGACACCCCGACAGTAGAGCACAATACTCATTTATGCTCTGGTGACCTGTTACTCTATAGCCTATTGATTCATCTGGGATGATGCCTGTGTTTGCGATCGCGTTTCGTCGTCAGCAATATGACACCTATATTCTGAGTGACCAGACTGCACAGTCACGGTTAGAAGTGGTGCCCGATCGAGGTGGCATTATCACGAGCTGGCAGGTGCAGGGGCGAGAATTGCTCTATATGGACACGGCCCGATTTGCAGATCCGAGCTTATCAGTGCGCGGTGGCATTCCGATTCTGTTTCCAATTTGCGGCAATTTGCCAGACAACACCTACACGCACAACGGGCAGTCTTACACGCTCAAACAACACGGGTTTGCGCGAGATCTGCCCTGGGAAGTGCTCGATCGGGTGACGCAAGATCAAGCCAGCCTAAAATTGGGGTTGTCGAGCAATGATCAGACTCGTGCTGTCTATCCGTTTGATTTTCAGCTTGAGTTTACCTACACGCTGCAAGGACAAACGCTATCACTTCAGCAGCGTTATACCAATTGTTCTAGCGAGGTGATGCCGTTCTCGATCGGGTTTCATCCCTACTTTTTGGTGCTAGATAAGCATCAATTGCGATTCGAGATTCCAGCGACCGAAGCGTTAGATCAAAAGTCTCAGATCAGGCAACCATTTTTTAACACGTTTGACTTCGAGCGACCTGAAATCGATTGGGCATTTCCGCAGTTAAATCGTCAGGTTGCGATCGGCTCTGATCTCAGCCGTCACACCCGCATCACCCTCAGCTACAGCCCTGAGTTTTCAGCCCTGGTTTTTTGGACGCTAAAAGGCAAAGATTTTTATTGTTTAGAACCTTGGAGCGCTCTTCGGAATGCGTTAAATACGGGCGATCGGCTGTTTGACCTCGCTCCCGGAGCCACGCTAGAAACCGAAGTGAGCTTAACAGTAGATTTCAATTGATTAAGAATTAATAAGATAGCAATTAGCTAATTCAGCAAGTCGATCGCGTTGTGATTGAGATGAAACAACCGTGAACTGCCGTCCGATCGCCTAAAATAGGATGTTGCTCCGATGGGGTGCGACCTCTACCTGATACTAAAGTGACTCAAGCCTCCTGCTGATAAGGTTTTTGAACGATTTCACAGTAGTCTTTTTGATTATTCATTGATCAATTTTACAGGCACTCAAAACCCTTATGGAGCAAAAGGTAATCGGTTTTTTCCAATGTATCGGATGGAGGTCGCACCCCTCCGATGAAACTCAATACAATAAAATTTGATGCAAAAGACAACCTCAATCCCATCAACTTTAATCGTTACGGGCTTTCATGCGCTCTCGGAACCTTTGCGGGTTCAAGTCCTCGATTTACTCCGAGAGCAGGAGCTTTGTGTGTGTGACCTCTGTGGAGCCATGGAAGTAACACAATCGAAACTGTCCTTTCACCTCAAGGTTCTAAAGGAGGCTCAGTTAGTAAAAGCTCGCCAAGAAGGACGCTGGATCTACTACAGCCTAAATTTGGCTCAGTTTGTCTTATTGGAGCAGTATCTAGCAGAATTTCGCCGCTTCAGCCCGATTCTCCCGGCTCGTGCTTGTCGAGATGATGGTTGACCCATCAAGTTTTTTACAATTCGTCACCTCATATGTGTTGCAGCATACTTGAAACAATCAATTTTATTTGAAACGATATACATCAACGCTGCGGCAGCACAGCAGAAACCCGAACTTCAGGAATTTGTCCTCTACTAGGTTCGGAATGCGAAGCGGGTTTCGGAAGGAGTGAACTACATTCCCCTGCCGGATGAAGGTTATCGCCTCAGCGAACTTCACTTCTATCGGGGCAAAGTTGGAACAGTGTTTGAAGGCGTTCCGCAGCCAGATTTGACGATCGGTGAACTGCTTCGCAAACAAGCGGTTTTTTAATCGGCAGACTGAATGGCGTTCACGATCGCTCTATTCTCAAACCGCGATCGTGAACGGTCCATCAAAGTCCACTCAGTTTAAACTCAATCAATTTTTTTAAGTTTAATTTTTCTCAAAGATCCTGAAATCAAGTCTTGAAATAAGTAAACTAAAGAAATATACTAAATTAAATTGAAATATAGAAGCGATTCACCCAGGTGAAATCTATGATTGTGCGAGTTGGAATTAATGGATTTGGTAGAATCGGACGCTTAGATTTACGAGCAGCTTGGGGCGGGTCAGAGATCGAATTTGTGCATATCAACGAAGTCAAAGGCGGGGCAGCAACGGCGGCACACTTGCTCAAATTTGACTCGGTACATGGACGTTGGGCACCCGAAGTCGAAGCTGGCGAAAACCGCATTCTGATTGATGGCAAACCGATTAGCTTTAGTGAATTTGCGAAGCCGGGAGAAGTGCCTTGGGAAGATTACGGCGTAGATATAGTGTTGGAATGTTCTGGAAAGTTTCGGACCCCAGAAACCCTTGATCCTTATTTCAAACGCGGAGTTAAGAAGGTCATTGTCGCGGCTCCGGTTAAACAAGGGGCGCTCAACATTGTGATGGGGATTAATGATGATCTCTACGAGCCAGACCAACACAATCTTTTGACTGCTGCTTCTTGCACCACAAACTGTCTTGCGCCCGTGGTCAAAGTGATTCATGAAGGGTTGGGCATCAAGCATGGTGTGATTACCACGATTCACGACAACACCAATACTCAAACGATCGTCGATGCCCCCCACAAAGATTTGCGTCGGGCACGAGCTA
This sequence comes from Phormidesmis priestleyi ULC007, assembly GCF_001895925.1. Classification (GTDB taxonomy): domain Bacteria; phylum Cyanobacteriota; class Cyanobacteriia; order Leptolyngbyales; family Leptolyngbyaceae; genus Phormidesmis_A; species Phormidesmis_A priestleyi_A. The sequence goes on from NZ_MPPI01000027.1 coordinate 12,630, forward strand.
CGAGCTTGTCGCTGATTCCCACCTCTACCGGATCGGCAACCGCGATCGGACTCATCTATCCAGAACTAAATGGCAAGCTCAACGGGTTAGCAGTCAGAGTTCCATTGCTCAACGCCTCGCTTACAGATTGTGTGTTTGAAGTAGCACGATCGACCACAGTTGAGGAAGTCAATCAACTTCTAAAAACGGCGGCTGAAGGAACGCTAAACGGCATCTTAGGCTATGAAGAACGCCCGTTAGTGTCGATCGATTACAAAGATGACCCGCGCTCATCAATCATTGATGCACTTTCAACAATGGTCGTAGATGGAACTCAAGTGAAGATTCTCGCTTGGTACGACAACGAATGGGGATACTCAAATCGCATGGTAGAACTTGCGAGAAAAGTTGCGATCGGTCTGAAATAGGTTCGAGTTAGAGCGGTTTTTACTGAAGATTCAGCACACCTACTCCCTCATTTCTCATGACAGCTTCTACTGCTTCTCGTGCCAATTTTAAGAATTACATTCTGGTAACACTGACCTACTGGGGCTTCACGATTACTGATGGTGCTCTGCGGTTGATCGTGTTGCTCTACTTTAACAACATTGGCTATACCCCGATTCAGATTGCCTCGCTGTTTCTGTTCTACGAAGTCTTTGGAGTCGTCACGAACTTCTTAGGCGGCTGGATTGGTTCTCAATTAGGGTTGAAGGTCACGCTATACACAGGGATTGGACTACAAATCTTTTCTCTAGTTTTGCTGTCCTTCCTCAATCCCGCTTGGGCGCAGTGGTTGGCTGTCTTGTATGTGATGGTTGCTCAGGCGTTTTCAGGAATTGCCAAAGACTTAACCAAAATGAGTACCAAGAGTGCAATTCGATTGGTCGTGCCGCAAGATGCTCATTCTGCTTTGTTCAAATGGGTCGCGATTCTGACAGGTTCTAAGAATGCGCTCAAAGGGGTAGGTTTCTTTGTAGGCAGCGCCCTACTTGGATTATTTGGCTTTGTTAGTTCCCTATGGATTATGGCAGGAGGCTTGTTCCTGTTGTTGTTTACAGGCTTGTTTTTGCCAAAGGGGATGGGCAAAATCAAGGCGAAGGTTAAATTCAATCAACTTTTTTCTAAGAGTCGTGAGATTAACATTCTCTCCGCAGCGCGATTCTTTTTATTCGGCTCTAGAGATGTTTGGTTTGTGGTTGGATTGCCCGTTTTCTTGAGCAGTGTCTTAGGGTGGTCATTTTCTCAAGTGGGTGGATTTCTCGCTTGTTGGGTGATTGGTTACGGCATTGTTCAATCCCTAGCGCCAACACTGATTCGGCGGTTTGGGTCGGGTCAGCCTCCTCGATCGAAAACGGTTCAGTTTTGGACATCTTTGCTCGTTGTGGTTCCGGCTGCGATCGCGACCGCGCTTCAACTCAATGTCCCTGCAAATGTCGCGATCGTGGTTGGACTGATGATCTTTGGCGTTGTCTTTGCGTTTAACTCTGCCGTTCATTCTTACTTAGTTCTAGCATTTACCGACGACGACAAAGTAGCGTTGAATGTTGGTTTCTACTACATGGCAAATTCTGGGGGGCGGTTAGCAGGAACGGTGCTATCTGGATTGGTGTATCAGTTCTATGGTCTAGTCGGCTGCTTGTGGGTGTCAACAGTGTTGGTTTTAGCGGCGGCTGTCATTACCCGCAAGCTCCCTGATCCTCAACCGAGTAAAGACATTGCTTGGAACGCGGGAGGCGGAGAGTGATGAAGAAACCCGCTCTCAAACAATTGTCTTTTCTCGATCGCTACCTGACGCTATGGATCTTTTTGGCAATGGCAGTGGGCGTTGTTTGCGGCTGTGGTGGATCCATTAGTCGAAGTCCCGGCACTCATCGGTTTGGTCAACGTCTCGTTTTGGTTTCAGAGACGATTTTTCTCTTCATCCCTGCTATAGAAGTTCAACTATGGAGCAACGAGCCATTGAACCGATCGAGAAGAACGTGTGGTGGGTGATTCCTACCAAGCTTGCAGGCGTTTGTAAGCCTCTGCCAGAGGAACTCATTAACCTACAAGCAGTGGGCATTGGTGCGATCGTGTCTGTCATGGATGATTCGTCTAACCTGGATGTCTACCAACAGGCAAATATCCCTCATCTCGGGTTGCCAATTCAAGGTGGTGACGCTGCGAGGATTGGCGGTTACGGTTCTTGAGCGTTGCTTCTAACAGCTTAATCTGATTGCGTCTTACGATCGCTAACCATTCCCAACTGATTAGAGCAAACGTATGAAAATCACCGAGCCAAGATTCTGAAGTTTAGGCTTCCGCGACCTCTTGCTCCCCCTCGTCGCGAGAAGTCTCATTGGCTCTCTCTAGCCAGTTAACGTTCCGTAGCCACTTCCAAACCCCAGTCGAGCGTCTCACCCCCACATCTTGGCTAGATTCTCGAATCAGTTGTTTGAGTTCTGCGATCGTAAAGCAGTAGCCCAATTGGTTAGAAATTTTGAGAAATTCTTCGGGTGAGTTGGCAGCGCTAAACTTTTCACGGATGATGTGATCTTGAGCCGCTACCGTTAAAAATCGAGTTGCACTTTCTACAGACATATTCACAGTCTCCTGATAATTGTAAGTATTTGCGACCTGATGAGTGGGTGCAACGGGTTTTTTCAAACTTGAGGGGGCATTCTACGGGCACTTCATCAAATACGAAACTTTAGCCTGTGTATAAAGTACTACAGGACACTAGTACTTAGGTAAGATTTAGGGCAAAATTCATCAAAATTTATTAGTTATAAAGTGACTCTACGAAAGACGCATTCACAAACCATTCGCTACAAGCGGCGAGTTTTGCCGATTTTAGGAGTGCTTGATTGCTGACAGACGTTTTGAGCGCGATCGCCCTGACTCTGAGTCTGTGGCTCAACTCTCAGCAGCTCGTTTGAATTGCGAACCGGACGATCGAGCCTCTGAATCTCTCGCTCTAACTGCTCTCGCCCTTGCCTAAAAAAATCTTGCGAACTCGACGGAACCAAATCACGAGAAAATCGCTGTAGCTGAGATGCAGTCAGTCCTCCTATCCCATCCGCTTTGGCAGCAGGAGCCAGCCAACTCACCAAAGGCACAGATAGACTGAGGACGATCGCGGCATAATGTCGAATCTTCATAATCAAATGCTCTTTCAGAGAAGTCACGCATCAGGAACTGCTACTTCCCAGGCTATCGCGCTGATCTTCAATCCGCCAAGGCTGAGAGTTAAAATTGGATGAAGTTTGGCAATAAACCCCTGGAACCGTCTGTGACCCAAAAGCACCTGCTGCAAATCCACTTAGAGTTTGACTCGCTCGATCGCACGCCTCAATCTGCCGCATATCTAGAAACCGGACAGGGAACTCCGCTCCTGATGCTGCACGGCTTTTTGGGCAGCAGCACTAACTGGCTCCCGTTGATGGAGCGGCTGAAGACTCAATTTCGCTGCATTAGCTTGGATCTGTTGGGGTTTGGGGAGTCTGCAAAACCCGATATCCGCTACGATGTCGCCAAAGAAGTTGCGTTTGTGCGGCAGGTCGTCGAAGCATTACACCTCGATCCCTGTTACATCGTGGGGCACTCGTTTGGGGGCTGGGTTGCCTCTGCCTATGCGTTGCAGTATCCCGATGCCGTTAAAGGTCTGTTCCTCGCGGCCCCAGCAGGCATTCGAGATGATAGTTTTGCGGGTCGGTATGATCACTTGCGTCCATTGCTGTGGCAAACCCCGATCGTTGATTGGGCCCTCGCGATCGCTAAACCTCTAGTTCGATTAGCGGGACAAAGCAAGGCGTTAGAAACCATCTACTGGGCACGGCGCGAACTAAACGCCCAGCCTGCGGCGCGATCGTTTTTAGTCGATCGCATTCGTCCTGAAGACGCGATCGACACCGTAGAAGCTGACATTCATCGATTGCGAGTGCCGACGTTGGTCATGACTGGCGATCGAGATGAAACGATTCCCCTCTGGCATAGCCAAACTTACGCAAACGCGATCGCAAACGCTCAACTTGCCATCCTTGCTAACGCCGATCACGCGCTGCCGCAAAATCACTCGTCTGAGATGGCAGACTTGATCACCCAGTTTTTGAGAGCCTTGTGATCTGTACTATTCTTTCTGGCAAAAACCTCTGCAAACTCAAAAAATCTTTGCCTCACATCCAAGTTTCTCAAAAAATTGGGCAAACTGAATCAACTAGTTCTCTAAGCAAACGTCAGTTCGATGAGTTCTTTCGCTGCGTTCTTCAGCGCTTCTGCCCCCTAAATCCCCCAATTCTGGGGGACTTCAAGCCCAGAATTGAGGTTCAAAGTCCCCCAATTTTGGGGGATTTAGGGGGCAGCCCGGATTAGCAACCGTAGTGAAAAGCTTCATCGAATTCACGTTAAACAAAGGCTCTGATAGCGATCGCTCGTGTTTGTTTCCTGACTGATCACCCCGTTAAAAGCCTTGCGTAAACCAGATTTTAGAATCCCAGATCTCAACTTGGTCGCGTCTAGAAGCAGAGAGTGCCCAGGAGTTCCCTATGGCAACTGACCCCTCGATCGCCCAACCTGTGACGACGATCCTACAGCCCCTCCAAGAGTCAGACTGGCTGCTCCACACCGTCATCGAAAACCTCAATGATGGCATTGTGATCACCGATCGAGAAGATTGCGTTCTGCACGTCAACTCTCGCATGGCAAGGCTGGTCGGCTGCTCAGTGGCAGAAATGGTCGGCAAACCTGCTGATCAGTTTTTCTCGGCGATCGAAGGCTGGCTTCAGTTTCACACGGGGCAATCTGATCAAGACCGCCAAAACTTTTATGGCTGGAAGGAAGGGCAACTCAAACGCAAAGACGGCAGAAAATTTTGGGCAGAAGTCAACGCAACGCTGCTCTGCACAAACCAGGGAGAACCTGCTGGCAGCCTGATCACCGTCAAAGATATTACTGAACGCAAGTGGCTCGAAGAATATCTGCGACTTTTAGAATCGGTCGTGGTGAATGCCAATGAGATTGTGATGATTTCGCAGGCAGAACCGACGGAAGACCCCTTGAGCTTGCGAATCGTGTATGTCAATGATGCTTTTCTGCGAGCCACGGGTCACACCTCGGCTGAAGTGATCGGCAAATCTGCTCAGTTGCTGTTAGGCACTCACACCTCAGCCAGCGAACTCGATCGGATTCGCACCAGTCTGCTCAACTTTGAAGCCGTCAAAGCCGAATTGATTCTCTATCACAAAGACAACACGGGGTTTTGGGTTGACCTCAACACTGTGCCGATTCGCGATGAGCAAGGGCAAGTCACCCACTTTGTTTCGGTGATGCGCGAAGTCACCGAGCGCAAGCAAGTAGAAGAACAGCTTCGTCTCAACGCCTTTCACGACTCGCTGACTGGCTTGCCCAATCGCCTTTTATTTATGGAACGGTTGGCACAGACTGTGACTCGCTCTCGGCAAAGTGCAGATCATCAGTTTGCGGTGCTGTTTTTAGACCTCGATCGCTTCAAGGTGATCAACGATAGTCTGGGGCACTTGATTGGCGATCAGCTTTTGATCGCGATCGCGCGACGGCTAGAAGCCTGTGTGAGTCGCGAAGATACTGTCTCGCGGTTAGGCGGCGACGAGTTTACCATTTTGCTAGAGCGCATTCAAAACTTAGAGGACGCGAAGAAAATTGCCGAGCGGGTGCATCAAACTTTATCGACTCCGTTTAACCTCAACGGGCACGAGGTGTTTACGTCTGCCAGCATCGGCATCACGTTGAGCACGACTGATTATGAGCTACCCGAAGACCTGCTGCGTGGAGCAGACATCGCGATGTATCGCGCCAAGGCATCGGGCAGAGCCTGTCATGAAGTCTTTGATACAGAGATGCACACGCGAGTAGTCAACTTGCTGCAACTCGAAAATGACCTGCGGCGAGCGGTGGAGCATCAAGAATTTTTGCTCTACTATCAGCCGATCGTGGCGCTGGCAACGGGGAAAATGATGGGCTTTGAGGCACTGGTGCGCTGGCAGCATCCCGAACAGGGGATCGTGTCTCCAGTAAAATTTGTGCCAATGGCAGAAGAGACGGGGCTAATTATTCCGCTTGGGCAGTGGGTTTTGCGAGAAGCCTGTCGTCAAATGAAGGCTTGGCACACCGCTTTTCCTGATCAGCCGCCGTTGAGCATTAGTGTCAATTTATCGAGTCGTCAATTTTCCCAGCCGAGCCTGATTAAGCAAATTCGCCAAATTTTAGACGACACTGAGCTAGAGGCTCATCATTTGAAGCTAGAAATCACCGAAAGCGCCATCATGGAAAACCCTGAAAGCGCCATGGATATGATGTTGCAGCTTAAAGCGATGGGCATTCAGCTATCAGCCGATGATTTTGGCACGGGCTATTCTTCGCTGGGCTACTTATATCGCTTTCCGATGGATCTGCTGAAGATCGATCGTTCTTTTATCAGCCGAGTCGATGTCGATGGCGAGAAGTTAGAGCTGGTAAAAACCATCATCACCCTGTCCTGGAACTTGGGAATGGATGTCGTCGCTGAAGGGGTCGAAACCACTAAGCAACTGGCACAACTCAAAGCCTTGAAGTGTGAATATGCTCAGGGTTATCTGTTCTCTAAGCCTGTTTGCAGTGCCGATGCTGAAAAGCTGATTCGAGCCGACCATCCCTTTAAAGATATTTCGCGAGCGCTGTTGCCTACCAGTCGGTTGCTTGAGAATCTCTAGGCATGAATCGATCGCCTTAGCTCTCAGGGTTTCTGAACTGTCCTGTCGCTGTAATATACTAGATCAGGATCGTGGATTAAACCGTGTCGGTTACTTGCAACGTCAATGGGCACGGCAGTGCCATGCCCGTACGCAAATTTGGGTTTTAATTTAAGTCACGAGGGTTGTGGATTGCGGTTTGCGCTCCCAATCAATTTGTAATCTCTTTTAGGGTCTAGTGATCTCATGACTGCACAGACAGCCTCTACAAATGATCTTGTTCTGCGCCAGCAGATTTTAGGATCGAGACGGTTTAGCAACTATTGGTGGGCAAGCGTGGTCTCGATCGGGGCGACGGGTTTTTTGCTGGCATCGATTTCTAGTTACACCAAAGTCAATTTATTGCCGTTTGCCGACCCCACTAAGCTGATATTTTTCCCTCAGGGGTTGGCGATGGGGCTTTATGGCGTGGCAGGGTTGCTGCTCGCTGCTTATCTTTGGCTGAGTGTCGCGTGGGATTTGGGTGGCGGATATAACGAGTTCAACAAGCAGACGGGTCAGATGGCAATTTTTCGCTGGGGGTTTCCCGGCAAGAATCGCAAAATTGAGTTGAACTGTCAGTTGAGCGATGTTCAGGCGGTCAAAGCAATTCTCAGAGAAGGCGTGAACCCCCGACGATCGCTCTATCTGCGAGTCAAAGGAATGCGAGATATTCCGCTCACACGGGTGGGTCAGCCTTTGGGGTTGTCTGAGCTAGAAAATCAGGCAGCAGAACTTGCCAGATTTTTAAGTGTGCCTTTAGAGGGGTTGTAATGGTCTGAACGAGTTTTAGCCGAATTAACCGATGGGACGCATTCTTGAAGTTCGATTAGCGAAACTTAAGATTGCGTCCCATCTTTTTTGCCACTTGAATTCGGGCATCTGAGCGATAAGATGTTAGATGGCTTTGTTGAAATGGGTAACTAAAAATGCAGACAAAAATCCGAAACTGGCTTTTATCGACATTGGCTGTCGCCATCTTCGCGATCGTCGGGTGTAATCCTCAAGCAACTTCTGCTCCCACAGATTCCCCGTCTGCATCCCCGTCTGCGACTGCTTCGGTGCCTGCGGTGGTTCCGAGTTCTCCTCAAGCTAACAATCTGCCTCGTTTAGAAGGCAAAGCAACCGTTGTGATGACGGTGAAAGGTTCGCCGATCACGATCGAAGTCAACGGCACCGATGCCCCGATCACTTCCGGTAATTTTGTTGATTTAGTCGATAAAAAAGTCTATGACGGTCTGGTGTTTCACCGAGTTGTGCGAGAGCCACAGCCGTTTGTAGTGCAGGGTGGCGACCCGCAGGGGAAAAATCCTAACTTTCCGCTAGAGCAACTGGGAACGGGTGGTTTTATTGACCCGACTACGAATCAGCCTCGCAACATTCCTTTAGAAATTAAGCCTGACAAAGCAAGTGAGCCGATCGTTTATAGCAAAACTTTAGAGTCTAAAAACCCGAAGCTGAAGCACATTCGCGGCGCAGTGGCGATGGCTCGATCGGCGTTTCCCGATTCTGCTTCCTCGCAGTTCTATTTTGTATTGGCTGACCAGCCATTTCTAGATGGCGATTATGCGGTGTTTGGCACTGTGACCCAAGGCATGGAAGGGGTCGATAAGATTCAGCAGGGCGATCGCATTGAGTCTGCCAAAGTCACTCAAGGCATCGAAAACCTCAAAAGAGGATAATTCGCATTAGTTTTGAGATTTTAACCGAGAACTCAAAACTTAAACTGGCTATGGATGTCGTGGTGACTGGAATTGGGCTGGCTTCAGCCTTGGGCAATTTAGAAGCTAGCTGGCATGGGTTGGTAGAGGCACGATCGGGCATTCAACTCTACCAACCCTTTTTAGATCTAGAGCCAAAACCTCTGGCGTTGATCAGCCCTCAACCTGCGGAATTGGTGCCACTGACTCAACAAATCGTGCTAGAGGCGCTTCAAGATGCGGGGCTGGGGCTGCCTCTGTCAGATTGCGGAGTGGTGGTTGGCTCAAGTCGAGGAAATCAGGCTGAGTGGGAGAAATTATCTCGACAGCCTTATTTAGAAGATGAGTCGATTCTTTTAAAAAGCTGGTTGAAGACGTTGCCCAATGCGGCAGCGATCGCCGCCGCTAATCTCCTACAAACCTGCGCTCCGGTGCTCTCACCAATGGCGGCTTGTGCAACCGGAATTTGGGCGATCGCTCAAGGCTATGAACTAATCCGATCGGGGCAGTGTCAGCGCGTCATTGCGGGAGCCATCGAAGCGGCAATTACGCCACTAACGCTGATTGGATTTGATCGGATGGGCGCTTTAGCAAAGACGGGCTGTTATCCGTTTGATGTTGATCGTGAGGGATTAGTGCTTGGCGAAGGGGGAGCTATCTTGGTACTCGAATCCGCAGCGATCGCAAAAGATCGAGGCGCTAAAACTTACGGTCAAATTTTAGGATTTGGGTTGACCGCAGATGGTCATCATGTCAGTGCGCCTGAGCCAGAGAGTAAAGCCGCGATCGCTGCCGTTTGGCAATGCCTCCAGCGCAGCAATCTTTCGCCTCAAGACATCGACTATATTCACGCGCATGGAACATCGACGCAGCTCAACGATCGCAACGAAGCTCACTTAATTCAGCAGTTGTTTCCATCCGGGGTGCCTGTGAGTTCGACGAAGGGGGCAACCGGGCACACGATCGGGGCATCCGGTGCGCTGGGGGCTGCTTTTTGTCTGATGGCGTTACGGCACAAAACTTTGCCGCCTTGTGTGGGGCTAAAATCTCCTGAATTTGACTTAGATTTTGTCAGGACTGCGCGATCTACGGCGGCTGGAAACGCCCTTTGCTTTAGTTTTGGATTTGGGGGACAGAATGCAGCGATCGCTTTAGGGCTTGACTCTGCTTAAGATCGTAAATTACATAAAATCGCACATAGTTCGGTCTACGTTTTAGCCTTTTGCCCTCATCCCCTAGCAATAGAGGCATCGACTCTAATCAACTAATAGAAGTTGTAACTGCGATCGCTAGTCTAGATTCCTCCTATCGCTGTAGGTGAATTGTCAATGTGCGGCGCTGACGTTCTTTGGGTTGCAGTTGAGCAGCCGTTCCATTTTGACAAGCCACATCTAAATCATAGGGAATGGTGGTGCAAGGCTCCATCACCAGCACATAATAATCACGCCAGCCGCCATAGATTTGAAAGACCCAAACATAAGGAAAATCAGCCTGATCAAAGGTCATCATCAAAGCAGTGCCCGATCGCTGATTGCGAATTCCACACTCTCCTTTAGCCAGATCTGAACTGTAAAAGAATTCTTGTGAGTGGGACGATCGCGGCAAAGCTTTTCGTAAATCAACTTCTTGACCGTCGGCGGCAAACGCTTTCGGGAAATGAGTTTTTTGAGCGCGTCCAATAATTTTGCTAAAGCCCAAGGCGACTGGCTCAATTAGGCAGTCGGGCAGCAGAATTTCGTCTCCAGCTTCGATGGCGATCGCAGCGTGGTGTTTAAACAAAAACGGAATCGTTTCATCAGATTTGTTGTGAAACTGAAACTCAATTCGAGCCTGAGTTTCCTCTAATCGAATGGTTTTTTCGACGCTGACAGGCACCGTTTCACAAAATCGCGCCATCTTAATGCTAGAAGGTGTAGTCTCTACGACATCCCACGCCTGCGACCACAGTTCCCCATGATCGACCAGATGCCGATTTTGAGACAACCCTTCTCCGTCATTGGGAAACATCTCATCCCAACCACCTGACCAATGGTCGTCAAATGAGGCACCCACCGGGAGCGATCGCGTTTGACTTGCATCATAATCAGGTGGATGCCAGAGCCACTCATGCCCGGTTTTTTGGTCTATGAGTTGATCAATTCGTCCTCCTAAGTCAGGGCGAATCGTCAATTTGAGTTCAGAGTTTTCCAATATAGTAATCATCGGCGTTCCCGCTTTCAGAAATTGAGTATAAATCTTTTTTCATACTCTTTATTCTTAACGCTATCGGTGACACCTCGATCGCGATATATGTCGCGAGAAGGAAATTTAAACGCTGACTTGCACTTGCATTTCGATCACCCTCACGGCAAAGGTTGGAATCCTGACGGTTTCGTCGTCAAGGCACTGCCCCGTTTGCAGATTGAAATTTTGTTTGTAGATCGGAGATGCCACTTTAGGGATGCCGTTACGATCGCCAATAATGCCCCGTGACAGCACAAAGGCTTTGCTAAACGGGTCGTAGTTGCTGAGAGCATAAATCTCGGTGCCATCTCCAACCCGAAAAACTGCAACTTGCTGACCTTCGACCAGGGCACAGACTCCCGTGTTGGGCAAGATTTGCTCGATCGGGCAAATCGTCACCCATTGATTAATTAACGATTGAGTAGGCAAAGCTTGAATCATAAGTAATAGGAATTTTTAGAACTTTTTCGAGAACGGTCTTGCAATGATTAGGACTTACGCAAACCTCGGAGGTTTTGGTCAAAATGCGTAAGTCCTGAGGATTACGATCGTTCGCCCGTGATCACCAATTCTTTTTCATCGTCAAACGCCGGACGTTTTTGTCCGCGTTCTTCGACGTGTACCAAACTGGGATCAGGTTGATCAACGTTGACAAAATGGCGGAAGCGCATCAGCTTGGTTGGATCGTCGATCGTCGTTTTCCATTCACAAGCGTAAGTCTCAACTTGATGCGCCATTTCTGCCTCTAACTCGTCACAGATGCCCAGCGAATCGTGGATTACCACTTGCTTAAGATAATCGATGCCGCCTTCAAGTTTGTTGAGCCAGGTTGCTGTGCGTTCTAGGCGATTAGCGGTGCGAATGTAGAACATTAAGAAGCGATCGATGTATTTAATCAGCGTCTCTTTGTCGATGTCTTCAGCAATCAGTTGAGCGTGTTGAGGTCTAATGCCACCATTGCCACACACATAGAGATTCCAGCCGTTTTCGGTGGCGATAATGCCAAAGTCTTTGCTTTGCGCTTCGGCACATTCACGAGTGCAGCCAGACACCGCAGACTTAAGCTTGTGAGGGGCGCGTAAGCCTCGATAGCGCAGCTCAACCTCGATCGCGAGTGAAGTTGAGTCTTGCACTCCAAATCGGCACCAAGTGCTGCCCACGCAGGATTTCACAGTTCTCAAGGCTTTACCGTAGGCGTGACCTGACTCAAATCCAGCATCGATCAATCGTTTCCAAATCAGGGGAAGCTGATCGACTCGTGCGCCTAATAAATCGATGCGCTGTCCGCCTGTGATTTTGGTGTAGAGTCCGAATTCTTTGGCGACTTCACCTAACACGATTAGGCGATCGGGCGTGATTTCTCCGCCAGGAATGCGAGGAATAACGGAGTAAGTGCCATCTTTTTGAATGTTAGCGAGGAAGGCATCGTTCGTATCTTGCAGCCCAACATGCGGCGGATTCAGCACATAATCATTCCAAGCAGAGGCGAGAATTGAGCCAACGGCAGGCTTACAAATTTCGCAACCTTTGCCCTGTCCATGACCCGCCAGCAACTGATCAAAAGTCTCAATTTTTTGAGTCCGAATCAGGTGATAGAGTTCTTGACGAGAATAAGCGAAGTGTTCGCAGAGATGATTTTTGACCTCGACTCCGGCTTTCTTTAACTGATCTTTTAACAGATCGGTGACGAGTGGAACGCAGCCTCCACATCCGGTTCCCGCTTGCGTACATTTCTTGACGCTGGCGATATCTGTCAATCCCTGTTCTTGAATCGCGCTGCAAATCTGTCCTTTAGTAACGTTGTTGCAAGAGCAAATCTGTGCCGTGTCGGGCAGACTTTCCACACCCATTGCAAAGCTCGATTGACCTTCACGAGGCGGCAACAACAAATCTTCGGGGTGAGGCGGCAGCACAATTTGGTTTTGCATCAGTTGCAGCAAATTGCCGTAGGCAGACGCATCGCCGACTAGGATGCCGCCAAGGAGCCGATCGCCCGATTCATCCACCACAATCTTTTTATAAATGCCCTGAATCGAGTCGATAATGGCAAACTCTTTTGCACCAGAAGTTTTGCTAAACGCATCACCAAAACTAGCGACATCTACGCCCAGCAATTTCAGCTTGGTAGACATATCTGCACCCGTAAAAGCATTGCTGCCGCGATCGCAAAGATTATCAGCCACAACTGTTGCCATTGTGTAGCCAGGAGCCACTAGCCCATAGATCCGATTATCGTAAAGGGCACATTCTCCGATCGCATAGATATCAGGATCAGAAGTCTGACAGTGATCATTAATCACAATGCCCCCGCGATCGCCCACGGCTAATCCGCAATCTCTCGCAATCTCATCACGAGGACGAATGCCCGCAGAAAACACAATCATATCGGTCTGAAGCTCGTCACCATCCGCAAACTGCATTTTGGTAACTCTGCCATTTTCGCTGACGATCGCAGTGGTCGATTTGCTGGCGTGAACGGCGACTCCTAGAGCCTCAATTTTGTTTTTAAGAACGGTGCCGCCTGCGTCGTCTACTTGTACGGGCATTAAGCGAGGGGCAAACTCAACAACATGGGTTTCTAATCCCATATGCTTTAAGGCGTTGGCGCATTCTAACCCCAACAATCCGCCACCAATCACGACCCCGACTTTAGCGCTTTTGGCATGAGCCGCCATCGCTTCTAAATCGTCGATCGTGCGATAAACAAATGTTCCTTGCGTGTCTTTTCCAGGAATCGGTGGCACAAATGGATAGGAGCCAGTTGCAATCACAACGTTGTCATAACCAATCGTGATGCCGTTAGCAGAAGTCACCGTTTTGTGATCGCGATCGATGCGAATTGCTTTATCACCCACGTAGATCTGAATGTTGTGATCTTGATAAAGTCCGGGTTCGACGAGGGTCAAGTCAGCAGCCGTTTTGCCTGAAAAGAAGCCGCTTAAGTTGACCCGATCGTAAGCAACGCGAGGTTCTTCACAGAAGGTAACGAGATGCCAATCGTCGATCGCTTTTTTGGCGATCATCTGTTCTAAAAACTTGTGACCGACCATGCCGTTGCCGATGACAACCAACGTCTTCTTAGTCATTATCAAAGATTCTCTGTAGCGCCATTCCTTAGCTAGACTACGCGCAATTTTTAGATGTGACCAGTGCAAGACTGTAATTTAGGCTACGAAAATCGCTAGAATGATGCGTTTTTTGTATAATTTCAATTCTGGTTTTGCATTGAACGCCAAAATTTAATATCCATATTAATAAATAACCCCAATATGCGTAGGGGCAAGGTACACCATGCCCCTACATTGCGATTAGAATCGCAACCCATTTACTCCACCGACCGCTAAAGCACCCGCGATCGCCGAGGCTGCTAGCGAAGTCAATGCCGTGCCAAATAACCACCAAGCGGCTGTGGCTGCGGCTTTTTGCGTTTCGAGGGCTTGCTTTTTAGCTTGATGTTGCAGGGATTTGATCCGTCGCTGGGTTTCGTGCTGGATATAGTCTGCCTGATGCAATACCCCATCTCGCGCTGTTTCAATCTGGCTGATGATGCGATCGGCATCAGTCTCAGACAAGTTAGGAATCGAGCCGAGAACGGCAGTCAGGGTGTTGCGATCGAACTGCCCCAATCGATTCCGCAGGGCATCGGCTCCCGCTTGGGGATCGTCAAACAGCTTGCTGAAATCTTGCTTGATGCCTTCGTAATTTAACTCAGGGCGATTTAACGAATTGAGATAGTGGCTAAGATTCTCAGTCGTGCGGTCAATCACTGACTGAAAGCGCTGCTGAAGTTTCTCAAATTGCGCTGCAAACGCGTCTCGCACAGACAGAACTTGATCAATGATTTGATTGGCTTCTTCTTCAGTGATGTCTTTGCGTTGAGAGAGCAATGCCACCAGCGTGTCTCGATTGACGTGAGAGAGCCGATCGCCCACGCTGCTCACACCCGCCCGCGGATCACTCAGCAGTAGGCTTAAATCGCGCTTGATGCCTTCGGGGTTGAGTTCTTCTTTTTGGGTATTTTTCAGATAGGTTTCCAGGCTAGACTCAAACGTCAGCGCTTGCTGTTGGGCACGACTGACGAGGCGACGCGGCGCTCTCACAAAATCGCGGATGGTGTCTTGAACCTGGTCGATCGCGCGATTGACTTGCGCTTCGCTCAAATCTTGGCGCTGGCTAAGAAGTTTAACCAGCGTGTCTCGATCGACGTTAGCAAGCCGCGATCTCAAGGCATTGCCGCCTGCTTTTGGGTCGTTAAGCAGTGTAGTCAAGTCTCTGCGAATGCCTTCAGGATTGAGTTCTTCGAGATCAGTGCTTCTCAGATAGTCAGCAATCGCGGTCAAAGTCTGATCATATTGCGCTTTAGCGGTGTCGGCAAGTTGGCGCGGCGCTTGCAGAATGCGGTCGCGAACTGACTCAACGCGATCGAGAATCTGGTTAACCTGTTCTTGACTGAGGTCTTGACGCTGGCTCAACAGAGACACCAGCGTCTCGCGATCGAACTGAGCCAAGCGCGACCGCAGTGCCATCAATCCGGCTTGAGGGTCTTCAAACACCAGTTTTAACTCGCGCTCGATCGCATCGGGATTCAGTTCTTCTTTTTGGGTGTTGCGAAGATAATCTTCGACTCGTTGCCGCACCTCAGATGCCTTTGCAGTTGCCTGATTGCGTAGTTCTTGAGCCGAATTAAGAATTCGATCGCGAATGGTTTCAAATTGATTCACAATCTGATTGGCTTCGTCTTGACTAAGATCTTGACGCTGTTGCAACAAATTAACTAAATCATCTCGATTGAATTGACCAAATCGCGCCTGTAGCGTTTCCAATTCTGCTTCTGGATCTTCAAGTAGCTGTTGTAATTCTTGTTGAATTTTTGCTTCATTAAATTGCGCTTTATCGGTCGAGCGCAGATAGTTTTCGACACGGGTTTGCAGGTTGTTCGCCTGCTCTTGTGCATCGGCTTGCTCAACGATCGCCAAAACTTGCTGACGCACCTCTTCCATTAGGGTTGCACTCTCTTGAATTCGACCAGGGCTGAGGTCTTCTCGGCGGGTGAGTAAGTCTTCAAAATACGATCGGTTGAGTGCTTCGAGTTGACGACAAACTTCCCGCGAGTCTGCCTGAGGATCGTAAATGATGTCTCTAAACTCATCTTGAATCGTCAGCCGATTTAAGTGCCAGGGCAGCGATCCTGACAGATAGTTTTCGACATCTGCCTTGATAATATTGCGAGGCAAAGCAGGTTGATCAGCCACCTGTTCTTGAAGTTGATCGCCGACTTTTTCTGCTTGATCTTTGATTTGCTCACCTACTTTTGTGGCTTGTTGAGTGGTGCGATCGACGATTTTTTGCAGTTGTCCGCTCACTTTCTCAACATCGACATCTGACAAATCGACTCGACCCTGCACCGCCGACAATAGAGAACTCACGCCATATCTCAACGCCTGATTTGTGAGGGATGCGCTTGCTTTGTGAGGATGATTTGCAGCCCGAATAAGTGATTCTAATTGCTCATAAACTTGACTGGATTGCAGGTCTTCTGGAGTCGCTGATTTGAAAGTTTGCAGCAGTTGATCGGGCAACTCTGCGGGAGTCTTACGAACGTTTTTCCAGACACTTTCTAGCGAGTCAGCGATGCGATCGAGGTCTTCTTGCGATAAATTAGTACGATCGCGGATTAAGGTTAGAAATTGTTGACGATCGAAGTTCCGAAACAAATCGGTGTCGGCAAGCTCTTGCAAATCTGCGGTGTTCAAAATCTTCTCAAACTGTCCGCGAATTTCATCCAGGTTTAAATGGGGAATCGGCAAACTCGCTAGAGAACTTTGCAGCGTTTCTCGAACAGCATCGGGGTTAATGCCCGACGTAATCTCACGACGCACCGCCGCCGCAATATCTTCAGCCGTTGAAACTGCTTGATTTTTGGCAACATTTGCCCCGATCGCTGAAGTTGCCATTCCTAGCAGATCTTGTAGACCAGAAGTAGCCGTTTTGGCGATCGAGCCGACTAGCGAACCGATCGTGGTTGAGCCAAACCACATCAAAATCGAGAAGTAAGTAGACCAGACGACGACCCCGACGATCGCGCCCAGAGTGACACTATTAATCAAGCTAAGTTTAACGGCTAAAAAGCACGCAGCAAACAATGCAAGACTCACCGTTGCTAATGCCCAGATTCCAACTTTTGCTTCAATTTTACGAATGCTGCTTCCTAAGCTGCTGCTATCGTCTAAGTCATCAGTTGCGACATCAGTGCCGCCAGGTGAAACTAAATAGGCAATTGATAAATTTGTTAACAGCAATTGAAAGCCAAATGCCATCATCACTCCGGCGAGTAAGGCAACTAAAAATTGTGACCCAGAAAAAACTAGCGCGGCTTCTTTAGAAGTGATGGGATCAACAACTACTTGAGCAAAACTGGTCTGCATTTTAAGCAGAAACAGTGCGGCTTCTGAAGTGTTTAACATGGTTATTTTCCTTTTTTAAACATAAATCTAGACAGCATTCTGACGGTTAGTCAGGTGCCAGATCTCAACGCTAACAACCTGAATCTGGAGCGTTCCCTGTCGGAAGTGAGAAATCTTATTTTGATGTGACAAAAAATATTAAGTTAGAAAAATTCCGTTGGTGTTGACTGCAAATGATGTTTTCGATTTAGCGCAACCTTGCATTGATTCTTGTTCTCGTTGCTTGCACTTGGCGAAGCTTAATCTGCTCATGCCCCAGAACATTCAGCGTATGCCCAGCGCAAATTTACCTTGAGAAATGGATAGGCGGTTGAAACTGCTCGTGTGCATTTTCCATCCCGCTCTCTAGGAAACGGGCTATCAACCCCACCGCGCTTTTCTGGTATTGTAAAGCTGAATGAGGAGACTTTACTGGCACAAAATATGGCTCCACTGGTCGCAAATTATTATCTAACCTATCGCTGCAACGCTCGTTGTCATTTTTGTGACATCTGGGCACTCGAACCCAAGCAGGAAGCCTCTTTTGAAACGATTCAAAAAAATCTGGCTGATTTGCGTCGTCTAGGCGTTAGGTATGTAGACTTTACGGGTGGCGAACCTTTGCTGAGATCCGATGTGGCTGAGGTTTTTGCTGAAGCAAAACGGCAAGGCTTCACTACCAGCATGACCACCAACACGATTCTCTACCCCAAGCGCGCCAAAGAAATGCAGGGCTTGGTAGACTTCCTCAATTTCTCGTTAGACGGGGGCGATGCCGAAACCCACGATCAGTCGAGAGGCGTAAAGATTTTTGACACGCTCGTAGAGTCGGTTAAAATTGCTCAGTCGCTGGGAGAATATCCAGTCCTCAATCACACGGTCACCGCGCAAAACTACGGACGCATTGGCGAGGTTGCCGAACTAGGTGAGCAACTACAAGCCCGCATTTGGCTCAATCCTGCGTTCACGGCCCACAGCAACTACAACTCTAAAAAGAATCCCACACCTGATATGGTGAAGGCGATCGAGGTTGCTGCTAAGAAATATAACAATCTTGGTTACAATAAGGCGGCGCTGGCATTCATTGAGGCGGGCGGCAACGACACCGAAAAACCTCGCTGTAAGGCGGTCGAAGCGGTGATTGCCATCGGCCCTCACGATGAGCTTCTGTTGCCCTGCTATCACTTTGCTCAAAAAGGGTTGCCGATCGCGGGTCGCCTCTATGAGCTTTATAAGCAGTCAGAAGAAGTCGAAGAATTTCGGCAATCGCAGGGCAAGCTGTCGGTCTGTGAAGGCTGCACCGTTTGGTGTTACCTCATTCCCAGCTTTTTTAAGGGTGTAGACAAATATTGGCTGTTAAACCAAGTAACCTATGTCGGAGAATTCTTGGCCAGAAAGCGATTCTTACAACGAGCTTGAGTCGCTTCCAGAAGAAGCCTGTGCAGCACTTGCGGCACTCGTGGGAGATTTGCCCGAAGCGTCGGAGTTTGATCCGATAGATGACTCGCCCTATCCGGGCTTTAAAGGGCGCAGGCGAAAAGCGGCTACGGTTTTGGTGGTGATTTGGGGCGGCACGATCGCGCTGCATCTAGTGACTTGGGGCTATTGGTTTGTGTTGGGTTTGACCACGTTGATGGGGCTACACGCCGTCAGATTCTTGATGGCGCGTCCGTCTGATCTGCCAGAACCGATATCGGATGAGTCACGAGAAACTTATCCTTATGTGTCGCTAATGATTGCGGCAAAAAATGAGGAGGCGGTGATCGGCACTCTCGCCGATCGTTTGTGTCGGTTAGATTACCCCAGCGATCGCTACGAGGTTTGGGTGATAGACGACAACAGCACCGACAAAACGCCAATTTTGCTAGATGAACTGGCAGCCCAATATCCCCAGCTCAAGGTTTTTCATCGCCCTGTTGACTCAGTAGGCGGCAAATCTGGGGCGTTAAACCAGGTGTTGCCGTTCACGCAGGGAGACATTATTGTGGTCTTCGACGCGGATGCTCAAGTCGAGCCAGACTTTTTGCGGCGAGTGGTGCCCTTGTTCGATCGCGAGCAGGTAGGTGCTGTGCAAGTTCGCAAAGCGATCGTGCAAGCCGAGCCTCAGTTTCAGTCTAAAGATGCCAATAATTTTTGGATTCGTGGACAAATGGCAGAGATGGCGCTCGATGCCTTTATTCATCAGCAGCGAGTCGCGATCGGCGGCATGGGCGAACTGCGTGGCAATGGTCAGTTTGTAAGGCGCAAAGCCCTAGAGCAAGTCGGCGGCTGGAACGAAGAAACTATTACCGACGATTTAGATCTGACGATTCGACTCCACGTTCATCGCTGGGATATTGATGTAGTGACCGTTCCGGCGGTCTATGAAGAAGGGGTGACGAGCGCGATCGGGCTATGGCATCAGCGCAATCGCTGGGCAGAAGGGGGCTATCAGCGCTATCTCGACTATTGGCGACTGATTGCCAGAAACCGCATGGGAACGCGCAAAACCCTCGATCTGCTGATGTTTTGGATTATTCAATACGTCATGCCGACTGCCGCCTTGCCCGACTTTTTGATGGCGATCGCGCGCAACCGTCCTTTATTGCTCAGTCCGATCTCAGGGCTGACGGTGACGCTATTTTTGTTTGGCATGGTCGGGGGGCTACGGCGCGTTCAGCGATCGAGCGGCGTTGAAGCTCAACTCAAACAATCTTCGCCTAAAGGGTTTGACTTCTCTCTGTTTGTGGCACTCCTACAATCGCTGCGCGGCACGTTATATATGATGCACTGGCTGCCGATCGTGGGCAGCGCTACGGTGCGGATGTCATTCCGTCCCAAACGGTTGAAGTGGATCAAAACGGTGCATCGTGGCACCGAAGATTAGACCTAAAAATCAACATCCTCTTCATCGTCCTCTTCAGGTTCCTCCTGTGGCTCAAACGTTTCTGCCACAGGGGGAATGATTGCGATCGACTCAGAATCGATTGGCACATCCAGTTCATCATCTAAATTTACAACGTCACCATTAAAGGCGTAAGCAAGACTCTTAGCAGCTTTGGTGACTTCATCATCTTCCCAACCTCTAGCTTGAGCGAGATCAGGATTCTCGGCTGCTTCTGGTTGGGCAAGAGGAGTTGGTTCACTTGACTCGCTGGCTTGTAGCACGATCGCCGGAGCCGGAACTTCTGGCGGTTGCGGACTCGACTCGATCGGGCGACTGGCTGAAGGATTGGGCTGCTCCATTGACCAAGCAGAATTAGATGCAATAACCTCTGACACTTGCAGCGTGACTTTAACGGCTCTCTTTAACGCTCTAGCAGATGCCCTACCAAGCAGCGGCACCGTTCGTTGAATCATTTTCACCATCGATTCTCCCCGAACGCCTACGATCACTTCGTTACCGTTAACCGCTAACAGGTGACAGTTGGCACTGACGATTCCTTTAGTCGATGGGATGTCAACATAACTGAGAATCTGCTGCCAGGTCTGGGCTAACTCATCGTTAGCATCGCTGGGCTGAGGAGCGGCTACAACGTCTTCAATAACTTGAGGCGCGATCGCAGGTTCAGAAAGGGGCTGAGGGGTTGAAGTGACTTCCTTGACAGCGGGCTTAAAGACGGGAACTTCTGGAGCTGTAGGTGCGATCGTAGGCTGAGACAAGATGGGTTGACCAATTGCAGTCGGCAATAGCCCCAACAGCGTCAACTCCAACCACAATCGCGGCTGAGTCGTGTTTTTAAGTTGCAGTTCGCTGCTGCGTAAATGCTGCTGCCCTGCCAAAATGGTGCCTAAATCTTGCGTTTGAGCGAAATTGCAGAGGTTTTTCCAGGTGGGGGGCGTGATTGCGACTAAATCGCTGCGAGTGGGTGCGGTTTTGGCGATCAGCAAATCGCGGTAAAAGCTGGCAAGGTTTTGCAGCACGATCAGTGGTTCTCGTCCCCGATCCATTAATCGCCGCGTGTGGTCAAGCACGGCTTCGGGGTTGCTGGTGGCGATCGCTTCGACCAACCCCATTAAATCCTGTTCTGGAACTGCTCCAACTAAATCCCACACGCGATCGACGGTGACTTCACCCGCTAATAAACTCAGTTGATCGAGCAAACTTTCAGCATCACGCAACCCACCTTGAGAAATCTGAGCGATCAAATGCAGAGCATCTTTAGCAATAGAAATGCTCTCTTTTTCGGCAATCATTCCTAGATGCTGAACCATCGGCTCTAACGGAATCCGGCGATAATCAAAGCGCTGACAGCGAGAAATAATCGTCGGCAACACTCGCTGGGGGTCAGTGGTTGCCAAGATAAAAACAACGCGATCGGGCGGCTCTTCTAAAGTCTTCAACAGCGCGTTAAATGCTGCATTTGAAAGCATATGAACTTCGTCGATCACATACACTTTGTATCGACACTGTACGGGTGCAAACTGAGCGCGTTCAATTAGCTCACGAATGTTGTCTACTCCTGTATTGCTTGCCGCGTCAATCTCGATCACATCCAGCGCAGAGCCGTTGGTGATGGCTCGACAGGTTTCACACACGCCACACGGGGCATCGGTCGGCGCGTTTACCGCAATGCAGTTTAGCGATTTGGCAAAAATGCGGGCGCTCGACGTTTTGCCAGTGCCTCGTGCGCCTGTGAACAAATAGGCAGGAGCAATGCGCTGTTGACAAAGGGCATTTGAGAGCGTGGTGGCGATCGCTTCTTGCCCCACTAGCTGTGCGAAGGTTTGCGGACGATATTTGTGGTGAAGTGGCTGGTAGGACATAAATACTAAAAAGTTCCCTATCTTATAGGGTAATCGATTATCTTCTCACCCCTGGTTCAATCCTTCAAGGCTGAAAGCGAGTGTGTCATACCAATTTCGGAAGCAATTGTGACGGATCGTTCGATCTGACGGGGCACGGCATGCCCCTACGCTTTTTGTACGGGCATGGCACTGCCCTCACGCGGATCTGTCGCATTCACAAATCAAATGGGTATCACTCCGAAGAAGTTCCTATCTAGATGCAGACAGACGCTTCTCAGAGACTCACTACAATAAAGTCATCTATAAATGCTGGGTCATCTCTGACCGATCGAGTCTTTATGCACACTGACATCCTTACGCTTCAAGCCTTTTTGCTGGCGCTCGCTCAAATAGATGGCATCTTGCCCACCGAGTTGCATCAGCAAATTCATGCTCTCGGCACCGCGATCGCCCATGACGAACCAGACGTTGCAGAGAGAATTCGGCATTTAGTAACGCAGCACGATCGCCTTCATCAACTCTATCAAGATGCCTACGATCGTCTACAGCGCCAATCTCCCAATCAAGAACGCGCTCAAGCTCTGTTTACAACCTCTAGAACTCCATTACTCACCTGGAAAGAGATTGCCGTTCCGGTGCTGACTGCTGATGACTTTCGATCGGCAGCCAGACACCTGCTCAAACGAATGACTAGGCAGAGATCGAGCGCGTCGGGAGCAGAACGGGTGTTTCTCGTGTCATTGCAGCAAGCCGTTTCTGAACTGGATGCTCACTCGATCGCTGTGTTGCAAGCCTTAGAAAAACGTCCGCTCACCGTCAAAGGATTGGGTTATGTGACGGGGCATTCACAAGAACAAGCCCAACAGTTAATGCAAGAACTCTGTCAAGCCGGATATATCGATCGCACCACCAGCAATATTTTGCACAAAGTCTTTCCGGCTTTGGGGAGAAACTTGCAGCAGACCTGCGAAAACTTCGATCTCGATACTTACTTTACGCTGACCGCCAGAGGTCATTTTTTGCTGCATCCCGTAATCACCTTTGGACAGCAAATCGGTGGCATCTTGTGAACGAATCATTAGATTGGGAACTGATCACGATCGCCGCCCTGATCGCAGGACTGTTTAACCTTCCGGTGGCGTTTCAAAAGCTAAGACAAACCTGCAAAGGCTTGCTGTTTTTTGAGCCTTTGAAAAGCCCCGGATTTTGGCTGTGGATTCTGGCTCAGTTGCTATTTCCCTCGATCGTATTTCTGGCGTGGATCACGAATTTTTTCTCAGTCAAACCAGTTGTAGACGCGATGCTGTTTTTGCGAGCGATCGCTGCTGGGTTTGGCTTCACTGCCTTCTTAAACTCGCGCACCGAAACCGGATTTTTGACTCTCGATATTAAAAGTCTCTATGATGGCGTTGTGCGGGTGGGCTTTGCGCTGATTGCCTCTCAAGAAACGCGTCGCACCAAAACTTTTCTGCGTGCCCTCGAGAAAGAATTGCATCAACCGAGTGCTGATATGTCCGAAGGGTTAAGAAGTCTTCGGGCTTATTTTAGTGCTGACATTGCCCTGACTTTAGAAGAACGGCAAAAATTTTTGGGCAGCATCAGTCAAGCTTTGTCAGAAATCCAAATCGACAAACAGATCGAAGTCGTTGAAAATCTTTTGCCAGAAGTGCGGCAGCGAGATCTCGTCGATGCGCTAGAGGGCTTTAAGTGCAGCCCCCAGTTTTTGCAAACCTATCTACCAAGACGATTTGCGCGATCGATCACGTCCGCTGCCAGCAATCAAGCCCTCCGACTTTAATCGGCATCACTCGTGTGCTATCTTAAATTGCTCTTCTAGACCTGGGATGTATGAACTACTCCGCTAAAGTCGATCGTATCTACACCGATGGAGCCTGTTCGGGCAATCCAGGGCCCGGTGGGTGGGGCACCGTCGCCTATTATGTCAACGGTGCAGTACACGAGATGGGAGGAGGCGACGCGCAAACTACTAACAACCGCATGGAAATGCAAGCCGCGATCGCTGCCCTTAAGTTTTTGCAAGACTTTGATCAGCAAGACCCGATCGCCCTTTACACTGACAGCGAATATGTCAAAAACGGCATCACTAAATGGATCAAAGGCTGGAAGCAAAAAGGCTGGAAAACTTCGACAGGGAAGCCCGTTCTCAATCAAGATTTGTGGGAAATTCTCGACGAACTCAACTCAAAACAAGTCGAGTGGCGCTATGTGCGTGGGCACACTGGAGACATTGGCAACGAACGCTGTGATACGATCGCCCGTGCCTTTTCTCTCGGCAAAACCCCTACGTTAAAGACATTCACCGATCAAGTCCAAGAACCTGAGGTTATCATGACGGATGCATCACTGCCCGCGCCCGTTGATTTGTCAGACTTGCCCCGTGAAGGTCGCGTCGAAAGCCTGCGGCACCTGGTAGAAACGCTGCAAATGGCAGATGAGATTGCCAGCAAAGCTTATTTGATCACCAGTTCAGAACTCGCTGACCTGATAGATGTCAACGCCAGTGCCGTCACCAGCCGCGGTGATAACTGGGTTTGGCGCAACTGGGTTGTCTCACGGGTGCGACGAGAAGGCAATCAAATTTTGTGGCAGTTAGAAAGAGTGGATTAACGTCAGTTCGACAGAAGTGGTTCGTTCCGATTATGGATTCGGGAAGCCCCCTAAATCCCCCAATTTGAGGGACTTTGAACCAGAAATTTGGCTTGAAGTCCCCCAAATTGGGGGATTTAGGGGGCAGAAGCCGCTGACAACGAAGCGAAAAAACTCATCGAACTGACGTTTGGATTAAGATCGAAAATTAAATGAGCACTGCCGTGCTATGCCCGTAGACAATGAAGGCTTTTTAACCGTCATGACCCGACACATCGGACTACATTCATTTGCGTTGCATCTGACACAAAGCATACGCCTCCAAACTTGTTTAAGATTGGGTTCAAATTCTCAATCACTGTGTCAATCTGCTCAGTAGAGCAAAAGGCAATCACGTAGACATTATCCAAGCTTGAGAAATCATCGGACACAGTGCCACGCACACTTCTTCCAGCCACATTCCGAATCACGGTGTATCCCGGAACGCCTGATTTCTCTAGCGCTTTCAGAATTTTATTGAGTTCGACCGAACTCGCCATAATCTCGATGCGTTTAACGACTTCCATTGTTAACTCCAGAACAGATTGATTCCATACAAATAGAGCGGAATTCCCACCAGGATATTAAAGGGGAATGTGACCGCGAGAGCGGTTGAAATATATAAGCTGGGATTGGCTTCAGGAACCGTCAGCCGCAGCGCCGCAGGAACGGCAATATAAGACGCGCTTGCACAGAGAACGGCAAACAGTAGCGCGTTTCCTTGAGGCATTTGAATGAGTTTGGCGATCGCAATCCCAACCCCAGCATTGAAGATTGGGATCAGAATCGCAAATGCAATCAAAAACACTCCCGCTTTCTGCAAATCTTGAATTCTCTGAGCAGCAACCAATCCCATATCTAACAAAAAAAAGGTCAGCGCCCCATAAAACAAACCTTGTGTGAAAGGTTTTAAGACTTCCTCGCCGTGTTCTCCGGTCAAAATGCCGATGATGATGCTGCCAACCAGCAAAAACACCGAACCGTTAAAAAACGACTCTCGCAAGATTTCTCCCCAGTCAAATTCTTGTCCGTCTTGATTGTCAGCAAACACTTTTACCAATATTAAACCGACCACGATCGCAGGTGACTCCATCAATGCTAACGCTGCCACCATATATCCGTCAGAGGCAATGCCAACTTGATCGAGAAACGAGCCAGCCGTGATAAACGTGACGGCACTGATTGAGCCATAAGTTGCGGCGATCGCGGCTGCATTGTAGGGATCTAATTTGATTCTTAAAATAAAAAATGTGTAGAGCGGCACGACACACGCCATGAGAATTGCAGCCCCGATCATTAAAAAGACATCTTGAGTAATGCCGCTCTTAACCAGTTCTGAACCGCCCCTAAACCCGATCGCGATTAGCAAATATAACGAAAATAGCTTGGGAATCGGAGAGGGAATTTCGAGATCAGATTTGACAAAAACCGCCAACATTCCTAAAAAGAAGAATAAAACAGGCGGATTCAAAAGGTTAGATACAACTAGGCTGACATCCATTTGCGGCTCCCGATTCGTTTGCTCAGGTCACAAATTTTTAGATTACATCACAGCGGCACTCATATTGAGATCTGAGAACGATCAAGTAGAGACACGACATGTCATGTCTCTACATCGCGTAAATCAAACTGGTATAAGTTTTTAAGGATAGCGATCGCTCCCCTTATTTCTGCTTGGCTGCTATAATGCGCTTAACTTTGGGGCTGTAGCTCAGATGGATAGAGCGACCGCCTCCTGAACAACCGGGCACCTTAGAGGAAACTCTATCGGTGAATGTGATCAAAGTCGGTGAACCCTAAAGAGTCAGCAAACCGTGATTAAATGCCCAGTTTGCACTTCATGGCAATACCGAGCCAAGCCTAAATTTAGTTGCAGACCAAGGCAGGCATTGATTTAGGAAGGTGTAGAGACTAGACGGTCACCACCTACAGGCTGCATTGCCCAGGGTGAAGGTATAGTCCAGAGAGTGGGGAAACTCACACAAATCTGAAGCGGTAGGTCGAGGGTTCGAGTCCCGCCAGTCCCGTTGAACTTCTAGACTTCCTGAAAGCCGAAAGGTCTTCAGGAATTTTTTCGGCTAAATCACTGCGAAACGTCTCTAAGGTAGTGTGGAGACAGCGTAATATCAAGAATTCAAGACACCGTGAATAATAAGAGTTTCGACTGGCGCGCTTCATTAGCGTTAACTCTAGTGAGTATCATTGCTTTGGTTGGCATTAATGCGATCGTGATCATCACCCCCGGCGAGGCAGCCGTCCTGAGTGTGTTGGGTAAAGCTCAAGATGGTGTGTTGCTAGAAGGTGTTCACCTCAAGCCGCCGCTCATTTCAACGGTTGATTTTTATGATTTGACCGTGCAAAAGTTTGAAGTTCCGGCACAGAGTTCGACCAAAGATTTGCAGCAATTGACCGCGAGTTTTGCAATCAACTTTCGGCTTGATGCCAGTCAAGTGGTGGTGATTCGTCGCACTCAAGGCTCGTTGCAGAATATTGTCTCGAAGATTATTGCTCCGCAAACTCAAGAGTCGTTTAAGATCGCTGCGGCTCGACGCACTGTAGAGGAAGCGATCACTAAGCGAGACGAACTTAAACATGATTTTGACATCGCCTTGAGCGAACGTTTGGCAAAATACGGAATTATTATTCTCGATACCAGCGTTGTCGATCTGACCTTTTCGACTGAGTTTTCAAAAGCGGTTGAAGAAAAACAAATTGCCGAGCAGCGAGCGCAACGAGCCGTCTACATCGCTCAAGAAGCCGAACAAGAAGCCGAAGCAAATGTGAATCGGGCAAAAGGACAAGCAGAAGCGCAACGATTGCTGCGAGAGACATTGACTACAGAGTTATTGCAAAAGCAAGCGATCGACAAGTGGGACGGCAAATTTCCACAGGTCATGGGCGGTGATGGCGCACTGCCCTTCATTAACCTAGATTTGTCAAAGACGAAATAGCGGCTGCGATCGTCTGCTTTATGGATTAAATAAAGCCGGAATTTTTGTCAGGACACATTAACCCGGCAATGTTTGATCTGACATTCCAAATCGTTTCTCTCAAAGCTGAAGAACCGCAGTTTCTAGAGCAATTTACCATTCCGGGAAAGGCGGCTGGGTCTGCCGTTAACCAGGCTAGCAAATGAAGTATCTCGTGGATCAATGCTTCCTCAATCCTGTGAAAATTCGAGTCGGGCAAGATAACCTCAACACTCATGTCCCAGCGACACTTTACCGGAACGGAGGGTTCGGGAACCGTTAAAGCCCTGCTCGTTTACGACGGGGATGAAGAATCGGGTTCCCGCGTGGCTGCTTACTCAGTCCCCTTCTTACCTAGTCCCCTTCTTACTCAGTTGCCTGCGACGGGAAACCCGTCTTCAGCACTGAGCGCTACAGCGGGAACCCCGCTTTCAGGGCTAGGCGCTACGGAGGGAAACCCTCCTTCAGGTCTGAGCGCTGCTTCAGCCACAGAGTCATCATTTCAGTCGTCGTTTTAGAGATCGAATGAGTTCTCTTAAAACATCAGTTTGATTTCTTGCCGATTGTTCGCAGTATTGTTTTAGCAAATCTTTCTCTTCTTGGGTAACACGAAACGTCACGAATATTTCTGGCTTTGACACAACCAATCTACCTCAATATGCGGTATTTTGATTGTAGTGGAGAAGGTAATCAACCACTTAAAAAACCTTGTCGTCGAAAGACACGCTGCACCTTCTTACTCAGTCCCCTACGGAGGGAAACCCTCCTACAGGGCTGAGCGCTTGACAATTAAATCTATGCGGTTCTACTGCATTGTTCTAGTTTCCACCTCGCAGTAGGTAAAAGATTTAGAGGAGCTAGACGAGCGCTCAGTGCGCCAGGGCGGGTTTCCCGTCGCAGGCAACTCAGTAAGAATCAGTTTTTTTGAGGCATACGCTTCAGAACTAAACAGGACTTGCGATGGCGCAAATAGGGTAGGGCATACCCAAATTAACGCTTGGGGAGAATCCCACCTCTGGGTTAGAGACTGCAAGGAATCTAATTTAAGTGGTTTCGTTGAGCCAAGAATCCTCGTACCTTTAGGTCGAGGAGTGTCAAAAAGCCTTCCCCGCACCAGAAGCTCGTCGAATTCTCAATCAATTAGAGTTTCACTACACGCCCCAGCATGGCAGTTGGTTGGATATGGCAGAAATTGAACTCAGCGTCCTATCACGTCAATGTTTAGACCGGCGCATTCCAGACAAGCTCACCTTGAAGCAAGAGATTGCGGCTTGGGAGCAAAAGCGCAATGCCCAAGGTCATGCAGTGGAGTGGCGCTTCACCACCCAAGATGCTCGGATTAAACTCAAGCGGCTTTATCCCTCAATCTAATCTTGACAGACTACTAGATTAAGTAGTGTGGAATAGCCGTCTGGGATGTTTAAGTCAGGCAAAATGCTTGACCTACAAAATTCTCGGATTTATTTAATTCACGATCCTAAGTGTTCCATCCAACCAAACACTCAAGCCCTTTCAATCCTTAGAATCGTGAATTTAAATAATATCGGCTACTTGCAATACTAATGGACACGTCCGTGCCATGCCCTTACTCCGACCCCGGCTTTAATTTAAAGTATTCCACCTCAAATTGAGTAATTATTTCTTTCTGAGACAGATTCAGGATTTGTAAAACTCTCCTGATCCTCTATACAAACCCTGTAAAAACAAAAGGATGAGCATTTAATAGAGCCTTGAGAAAGTCGGGTAGCATCCAGGCACTCCAGTCATGGAAAACGTTTGACTAACATGGATTTGACCACCAAAAGATTAATCGGTTCGGTCTGGCACCCTCGCCATCTCACCCGACCCCCCCTAAAACAGCGGAGAGCATCACTGGTTGCCCAGGATGATCGCGACAGACTCAGGAGCTTGCAAACGATGACTGAGTTTCATCAAAAGAAAGAGCAAGGGCGCAGCGTTGATCCGCCAGTGAATTCTGTTCAGGAAACGCTGGGTGGCAATGCGGAAAATAATATTAGAAAAGCCATTCCACCCGCTAAAGAGTCTTCTCCTGCAAACGCTGAGATGAACGCAGAAGCCGTCTCATCGCAGGTAGAAGAGGTTCCCTATGAAAGATTACAGCAGGGCCCAATTACTTATTTCCGCTACTATTTCGAGGGCGCAGAACAGCCTACCTATCTCGATTCCCCATCGACCGAACTGCCTACTAATAAAAGAAATCTGCTGCCGCTTTACCTAGCAGGCGGTGGGGTTTTAGGTGCAACGCTGATTTCTGGGTTTGTGATCGCTGGTTTAGCCAATAATTCTAAAGCACCTGAGCAAAAGGGCACGAGTGGCTCTAAAGTCAAACAAACCCCTACACCAAAGCTGTCTCAGCCGCAAGTGGCTTATCCAGAAGTCGTGCCACCGTCACGATCGACTCCGACCAAGCCACCTCAGACCCCAAAGAAAGCACCGACTAAAAAGCTGCCTTTGCCGACTGTGCGATCGTCTTCAGATCCACAGCTACAGCAAGCACTCATGGTGCCTAAGCCTCTGCCCGTACCTGCTCTCCCGATCGTCTCGGTGCCGATTGCACAAGCTTTTTCAAAGCCGCTGCCTGCTCCTGCGATTCAGCCTCCGACTCCTCCAGCGATCGCGCCAGCATCGGAAGTTTCAACTGCACTGCCCTCCGTTAAGCCTGCATTGCCTGTGTTAGTCGCAGATTCATCACCTAGACCCCCAGATGTCTCCCCTTCGCCAGCGGCTCAAAAACCTGCCCCGTCGCAGCCCACGATCGCCGATGCCCGTTGCTTGAGTTCTGCGGCGGCTCCTGGAGAATCTTTGTTGGCACAAAACCAGCAGCCGATCGCAGCTCAGTCAGCAATGTTGGTCTCTCCGCCAGAAAGTGTAGGAATGCTCTCAGCAAATCGCCAGTCTCAAGCAGAAAAACCTGCTGTGAATTCAGGAACCGCGATTAGCACCACAACTGCCGAAGGTGGCGCGATTCAAGACGCAGAGAAAGACCTGCAAGAGCTTTTAGAGCTTCCGCAACGCTTCCCCACTAGTGCTGGCATTGCTGTCATGCCGTTGCCCTGTCAGTTAGCCCAAACCGCGACTACTAAACAGCGGGTGGCCGATTTTAACGTCATTCGCCTCAGCCCTCAAGACTATCAAAACCGCTGGAAACTCAGCAGCAAAAACCCTCAGGCACTGATCCCAATCTACGGATTTGTGGATTATAAGCAGCAATCAGTCGTGCTGTTAAGCGCCAGACCAGAACAAACGTCTAAGCTTTAGAATTGTGAACGCGACAGATTCGCGAAAGGGCACGGCAGCCATGGCCATACCGAAAGAGCAAGTAGGGGCATGCCGTGCCCTTTCGCGATCGTTCGACATGCCATGCTTTCTCGCGATCGTTCGATGCGATCGCAATTGTTTTTGAAACGGATATGACTCTCAATTGCGAACAACTGTAACAGTTCCGTCAACGAGGTAAACCCTCAGTGATAGGATGCCTAAAAATGTTTAGAACGAGACACTATGTCAGACACTCTTACTGGACAAGCTCCTCTGTTCGGTGGCAGTACAGGTGGACTGTTGACCAAAGCCCTAGTAGAAGAGAAGTATGCAATCACCTGGACTAGTCCAAAAGAACAGGTGTTTGAGATGCCCACTGGGGGCGCTGCAACGATGCGCCAAGGCGACAACCTCCTATACCTTGCCCGCAAGGAACAGGCGATCGCCCTAGGCGGTCAACAGCTTCGCGCAAAGTTCAAAATCACCAACTACAAGATCTACCGAATCTTCCCTAACGGTGAGATTCAGTATCTTCACCCCGCCGATGGCGTGTTCCCCGAAAAGGTCAACCCTGGTCGGGTGGCAGTCAATAGCGTTCCGCGCAATATTGGCTCCAACACAGAACCCGCCAAAATTAAGTTCAGCAGCCGCAAATCCTTCGATCCCTAAATTGAGGATTGCGCGCGCTTCTTAATTTTTACGATCGTTCAGGAGTCAAGTTTCAGTCATTCGTGCCTGGAGCTTGACTCCTGAACTTTTTTGAGGAATCAAGTTTTAGGTGCCAGGTTTCAGATTCTGAACTGACCCCTGTACAATTAAGAGCATGATTTTCCCAGACTTTTCGCAATTTTTAGAACTTGCCCAGCAGGGTAACTTCATCCCCGTATATCAGGAATGGGTCGCCGATTTAGACACACCCGTCTCTGCCTGGTATCGAGTTTGTGCAGGGCAACCCTACAGTTTTTTGTTGGAGTCGGTAGAAGGGGGTGAAACGCTTGCCCGCTATAGCTTTCTGGGCTGTGACCCGCTCTGGACTTTAGAAGCAAGAGGCGGCCGAACCACCAAAACTCATCGAGATGGCTCTCAAGAAGTCTTTGAGGGCGATCCGTTTGAAATCATATCTGAATGTCTCTCGCCCTTTCACCCGGTGAAGTTGCCGCAGCTACCGCCCGGAATTGGCGGATTGTTTGGCTTTTGGGGCTATGAATTAATTAACTGGATCGAGCCGCGCGTTACCATTCATCCAGCAACCGAGACAGACTTACCCGATGGTTTGTGGATGCAGGTCGATCAGGTGCTGATCTTTGACCAGGTAAAACGCAAAATCTGGGCAGTCGCTTATGCCGATTTGCGAGATCCTAACGTCGATCGGGCTGAAGCCTATCAGCAAGCCTGCGATCGCGTGACTCAACTCGTCCACAAACTACAGTCTCCCCTTTCTGATCAAGCCACGCTCCTATCGTGGAGGTCGCCAGAATCTGGGAACCGCGATCAAATTCGATCGCTAACCAGCAACACGACTAAAGAAGAATTTTGCGCCAGCGTCGAGAAGGCAAAAGCTCACATCAAAGCTGGAGACATCTTTCAGGTCGTGATTTCTCAGCGGCTCTCAGCAGACTATGACGGAGAACCCTTTGGGCTGTATCGATCGCTGCGTCTGATCAATCCGTCGCCCTATATGGCATATTTTCACTTTGGCAACTGGCAAATTATTGGCTCTAGCCCTGAAGTCATGGTCAAGGCAGAACGGCTCGATCCGGGGGCACCTAAAATTGCGACTGTGCGCCCGATCGCCGGAACTCGTCGCCGGGGCAAAACGCTCCAAGAAGATGACGCGCTGGCACACGATTTGCTGCAAGACCCCAAAGAAGTTGCCGAACACGTCATGCTCGTAGACCTGGGGCGCAATGACCTCGGACGGGTGTGCGTCAATGGCAGCGTCAAAGTAGACGAACTGATGGTGATTGAGCGCTACTCGCACGTCATGCACATTGTCAGCAACGTCGTCGGCGAACTTGCACCCGACAAAACTGCATGGGATTTGCTAAAAGCCGCCTTTCCTGCCGGGACGGTGAGCGGGGCACCCAAGATTCGGGCGATGGAAATCATTCATGACCTGGAGTCTTGCCGCCGAGGGGTTTACTCTGGGGCGTATGGCTACTATGACTTTGAGGGGCAGTTGAATACGGCGATCGCCATTCGCACGATGGTAGTTCGCTCTCATGCTGATGGCAAACACACCGTCAGCGTTCAAGCCGGGGCCGGACTGGTTGCCGATTCTGAGCCTGAGAAAGAGTATGAAGAAACGCTGAATAAAGCGAGAGGCTTACTAGAAGCGATCCGCTGCTTGGGTGAGTAGAGGTTCTCCGACTCTTTAGAGAAGTCGGAGGTCTTTAGTTCGTATGCTCTTAGCGTCTTTTTGATAGCCACCTTGCAGCCACGATGCCGCCTACAAATCCGAAGAGGTGCCCTTCCCAGGAGATGCCGATGCGCGTGGGCAGCACTCCCCAGATCAGTCCGCCGTAAAGCAGGGCAACCGCTAGAGAAAGGGCAACCGCTAAGGCACTGCGTTCAAAATAAGCTCTTGACAGCAGAAAGCCGAAGTAGCCAAAAATCACGCCACTCGCGCCGAGATGAATGCCAGCAGACCCAAATAGCCAGACTCCAACGCCACTGGCGATCGCCACGATCGCCGAAACCAGAAAAAAGTCGCTCGTTTCCCGCAGCATGACAAACCAGCCTAGCGTAATAAAGGGAATGGTGTTGCTAATTAAATGTGCAAAGTTGCTGTGTAAAAACGGCGCAAACAAAATTCCCCGCAACCCAATGCTAGTGCGAGGAATGATGCCATAAAAGTTGAGTCTACCGCCTAAGAAGACATCAATAATTTCGATTAACCATAGCAGTCCTACAATTCCTCCCAAGATGCCAACATGAGTTTTGATTTCACGACTGATCGAGCTGGGATCATTTGGATCGGTGCGGCGCATGGGAGAACTACTCCAGAGATAGAGAGATGTCATTCCTTTCTAGCACAACCCCTCTGACCTCTTGAGGCTCGTTGATTTTGCCAAACGATTTATAGATGAAGATCCAAGCTTATGTACGGGCATGGCACTGCCGTACCCATTGACCTTGCAAGGAACCAACAATGTTTGATTCACGATCGCTAAACAGCCACCGGAGCCTGCTGCTGCGCCATTTCTAACAAGCGACGAATTCGTTCTTCAGTGGGTGGATGAGTGCGAAAGAGAGACTGCAATCCTTGAGCAGACAACGGATTGATGATTAGTAAAGGTGACATCGCCGGGTTGCCATTCATCGGAATCTGATGTCCAACCGTTTCTAATTTTTGCAACGCACTCGCTAACGCCTGCGGATTGTGAGTGATTTGCGCCGAACCCTGATCAGCCGAATATTCACGGGTTCGAGAAATGGCAAGCTGAATGATGGCGGCTGAGAGCGGCGCGAGAACGATCAAAAACAGCAGACCAAACGGATTGGTGTTTCGACGATCGTCCCGATAAACCGGGCCATACAACGCTCCAAAAGTCAGCATTCGTCCTAGAAAAGTGATAGCGCCTGCGATCGTGCCTACAACTGCCTGAGTCAGGGTATCGCGATTTTTAACGTGGGTCAGTTCGTGCGCCAACACCCCTTCTAATTCTTCAGGGGTCAACAAATCTATAATTCCCTGAGTAACTGCGATCGCGGCGTGATTGGGATCGCGTCCGGTGGCAAAAGCGTTGGGCGACTGCGTAGGCACAAAAAACAGCTTTGGCATCGGGATGTCTGCCCGATCGCTGAGTTTTGCCACCATATCAAACAGTTCGGGAGCTTCATCTCGCTCGATCGGTTGGGCAGCATAGGCAGCGAGAGCAGCTTTGTCAGAGTAGTACCAGGAGCCGATGCTCGTCATAGCAGCAAATGCCAAGCCCAAATAAAGCCCTTGCTCATCCCCGACTAGATAATATCCGCCTAGCACTAGCAAGCCACTCAGCAACCCTAGCAGTGCGACTGTTTTGATTTCGTTGATCCCAAGCATGGTTTTTCCCAAGACGCTTTGATTACTTTCTCAAGGTCTCAGATTTAGGACAACTTAAAATCTATCGGATGAATGAAATGAGGCACTACCGAACGGACTGCATGACGCTCGTGCAGCATTATTTTTATCATCTACTGATTTTGCTTTCAGTCCCGTAGACCTCAACAAAAGCAATGTCCGGTTCACTCGCACAATCACGATCGCTAAGATTTATCCACCATAGGGGCAGGCAGTGGAAACACTTCACCTTGCAGACAAGCATCAAATTGTTCTTCAAATCGAGTCCAACTCGTGGCGATCGATCGTATCAAGCGCACTTTATTTAAGCCGATTAGCGGCGATCGTTGAGCAACATGAACACGCTGCGCCAGCCTGAGACTTGATAACTCAGGTAGGCCCGCACAAGCCACTGTCTAGTCAAACTGATGGGCACTTGAATGCAAAGGCATCTCAGAAGTCCGATCGGGCCTTGAGTTGCAAGAGCCACTGCTGCAACCTCATTGATGTGCTTCAAGATCTTGGGCTGTCCATCGCCCATATAAAGGAGTGGCAAACTATTCCAGGGGTCAAACTGAACAAACTTGATTGAGAAGTCCCAGCAAGGACGGAAAAATTGTTGTCCCCGCTCATTTAACAAACAAGCTGCAAAGCTGAAAATACTGTTGCTGATGCCAACAACATCACACTGACTCAGCATAAAGAAGTCAATATAAAAGTCAGCATTAATGGCTTGCAGTCGCTCTGGGAATGCAATGGACAAATCATTGCAGGTGATTGGCTTAAACTTGGCAAAGGCAGGTAAAACACGCTCTAACTCATCACTACACAGAAACAGCACGGGCTGGTCAAGCTGATGCCACGTGCGATCGAGCCAGTCACACCACCATTCCAGCGGCACCACCAAGGTAAATCCCGCTAGAGGCAAGCGGACGAAATCGCCACGTCGAATGTGTAGCCCAATAATCGTTTTGCCTTGCGATCGCAACTGGGCAAGCCCGACTTCTAAAGCGTCTCTAAGATCAGGAACAGGTTGAAACAGCGATCGAAAAAAGATTTGATGGGGCTGCAAAAATCGAGTGTGAACTTGAAAAAAGCCCCACAGATCTACGTTGATTAGCCCTGGCTCTAGCGCCTCAACTCCGACTCGAACACTTGGCGCTCCTGCCATTTTTTCAATGTATGGAATAAACTCTGGGAACGCATCGAACAAAGTCTCACCCTGGTTGGATTGTTCGATCGCGGGAGTTAAACGCTGAGAGATCGGCGGTTCAGTATGCCCAAACAGCGATTGACCAATCCAGCTTGGACACTCAATCTGTGCGCCCGATCGCAGCGCACAAATCCGTAAGAACGCATATTGAAAAAGCTGATTACCAAACCGCCCCAGTTTGCCCAGCGATGACATCGTTAGTAGGGATTGCTCAGACGTTGAGAGTGTGTCAGCCGCAACTAGGGTTTCTGCTGTCTGACCAAGAGAATCTAGAGCGCGAAAAACTCGATCGGTTTCACTACGCTTGGAATACTTTGAATCTTGATCCAAAACTGACCTCCAGTTTAGAAACACCCGATTCTAATGCCTAAATTAGTCCGTATACAAGGCGGATAATTGTAGGTTGGGACACGCACTTCACAGTGATTTCTGTGTTGCAGTCTGCTTTACCGTTGGCGATGTAGGGAAGCCCGGACTAGACATCGACATGGGTGCCGAACTTGAGGGCAACTTCGCTGACCTCGGCGATCGCTCTATTCCTAAAAGCGTTCAAGGTGTGAGTAGTGTAGTTGCGAATTGTGGTTTCGATCGAGTGAAACCTCTGAGCCATTCGCCTCTGAGAATTGATGACAATGCCTCGTTTCAGTTCACCAACGTCTGTGGATTCAGGTACAACACCTTAGAAAACCAGTCCACTTCAGCGCTCCAACGGTCGCTGCTGCATTGGACACCGTGCGAAGAACTAGGCTTAGAGTAATTCTAGACGAAGATTGTCAGCATAAATTATCTAAACAGTTTTGTCAGCATGGCAGTTCCGTGACCGTACCAATCTATGCGGATGAAAGGACTTGAACCTTCACTTCTTGCGAAACCAGAACCTAAATCTGGCGCGTCTACCAATTCCGCCACATCCGCGTTTTTGTGCCTCACTATAATAGCAAAGCTTTGAGCAGTTTAGAGGTTTGAATTTTGAGTCCAATGTTTTCACGTCAAAACCCAAACCTCTGATCTCATGACAAACTGCCCACGCTGAGAGGAATTAAATTGCCTTCAGTGGTAAACCCAAGCATCATTGCGTCGCCCGATCGAATCACCTTTCCCGTTAAGGCGCAGTGTTCTTCTTGTTGAGCGGTGGCCGCGATCGTGGCTCGAAAATCAGACGCAGCGATGGTCGGCGTATAGTCACCCGATTTTTGCTGGACATAGTTCCACAAAATATCTCGAATCAATGCCTGATAGCCCTGATTGCCAGACAGTGATTTTAACTGTTCCTTTAACTCTCGTTCCAGCCGGATGCTGGTGACTTCCATGTCGGTGGTGGTGGTGCGAGTTAAGGTATGCATGGTCTTCCTCCAAAGTAGCTGGACACTTTTATATTACAAGTGTAGTATGTTAACTGTAGACTGCAAGTAAGTCCTCTAAATCTTCTGCAATGAAATCTCTACGGCTCTCATTTACATCGTTTTGGCTAGGAAATCGCATCGGCGATCATCCTTGTGAGGCGGGCAGAGTCGTAGTTTTGCCGTTTATGAGCACGTTATCAATCAATCGCTCCCCAAGTATTCAGCACCCATTACTCCGAAGCGGGTGGGTCAGGCGCGTTCCTGTCCCGGTCTAGCCAGAAAACACTCAAGTAGTTTTTCTAGCCTCCGCTTCACACTTACCAGAAGCGGAGGTTTTTAATTGACAACAAACGGAAAACGCAGCAGTTGCGATGAAGCTGATCTAGCGTCAGTTCGACAGAAGTGGTTCACTCCGAACAGCTTTGCTGAGAAGGCAGTGTGAATTCGGGAGAGCTACCTAAATCCCCCAAATTGGGGAACTTCAAGCCAAAAATTCCGGTTCAAAGTCCCCCAGAATGGGGGATTTAGGGGGCCGAACCCGTTGACACGAAGCGAAAAAACTCGTCGAACTGACGTTAATCAAGCGATCGCCTGCCCATTTTGAAACTGCAAACCCTTGAAATGTGTAAACCCTGGAACATAGGAGCCACCAGGAATGTTGAAGTTTACCTATACCGAAACGGGGATCACTATTGAGCGCGTCAACCAATCGCTCGAAGAGTTGGTAATGCTGCGGGTCGTGTTGGCGATGCGAGTCGGGCAACGGCTGATTGTCGAACCGGGCACTGCGACCTTTTTGCTGTCTGCAACTTTGCAGGCTTGGAAACTGCTGGATGCGGTGGTGCAACGATCGCTCAATGACACGATCGCGCTCTGCCAATGCGATGCAGAATTCATCGAGGTCAGCCTGCGAGGAACCTGGATCGCGCAAACCACCAGCAGCGAGGAAGGCATCTTTTTAGCCGAATTGGGCGACTCGCTCCCCGGAACGCTGTGTGAGCGGGCGGAGTTTATTCTGTTTAAGCTTTGGCAAGAGTCGTCGGCGTGCCCGTCTTCGCTGCGATAATTTGCCTGAGTTGTAGGTAGTTGATCTTTCCTTGAGGATTTCGAGGCAATTTTTCGAGTGATATCCAATATTTGGGGCGCTTGAATTTGCTGAGAGTTTCATCAAGGGAAGTGATCAATGCTTGATTAGAAACGTCTGAATTTTGAGGCACATAAACGGCAGTGATGGCTTGCCCCCAAATGCGATCGCTGATGCCTAACACGCAGACATCTTTGACGAGTTTGGTTGCTATAATTGCCGCCTCAACTTCTGCCGGAAAGACGTTTTCGCCCCCGGTAATAATCTTGTTGCTGTCGCGTCCGACAATCTGCAAACAGCCTTGCGAATCAAAAAATCCTAAATCGTCGGGTTGATAAACGGTTTGCTTTAAAAAGTTGGGATAGTAACCCAACATCAATGAGTCGGTTTGAATGGTGATTTTTCCGGTTTCACCCATTTTTAACGGTTCGCCCGTTTCGCTTTGAATGGTGATCTGAGTGTGGGGTAAGGCTTGACCAGAACCGAATTTGCCCTTTAAGAAATCTTCTGGTTTGAGGGTGACAATCTGTGAGGCAGTTTCGGTCATGCCATAAGTGGGCGCGATCGGCAGATGATACGATCGTGCTTGATCTAACAAGTCTGACCACGCAGGCGCACCGCCTAACAAAATTGTTTCAAATTGGGAAAGCCAAGAAATGGTTTGAGGTTGATATAAAAGTTTTTGGAGTTGAGTGGGAACGAGGGAGAGAAAAAAGTTTTGAGGGCTGATAGACTGTGCTTCTCCGGCTTCTAGAGCTTTCCAGGGAAGAATCACTAACTGTCCGTCTGAGAGGAACGATCGCATAAATTGCATTAAACCGCTGACATGATAGAGCGGCAACACGCAAAACGAATGGACGCGATCGACTCCAAAATATTGCTGAAATCCTTGAACCGAAGCCGTCAACGTCTCCCAGGTGTGCATCGCAAATCGAATCTTGCCCGAAGTGCCCCCCGTCGGAATCATGATCAGAGGCGAATCGGGAAGCGTAAAGCGTGATTTTGTAGGATGAACGTCTTTAGAAAAACGTAAATTTGACGGCTTCGTTACGAGTCCGTCCTGCCCCCTAAATCCCCCAAGTTTGGGGGACTTTGAACTCCGGCTCCCCCAAACTTGGGGGTTGGGGGGCGGTTCGTCAGAGTGCGTTGAACTCACGTTAAAAAATGGCAGGGATTCTCCCCAGATTAAATCGGGTTCTACGAGGTCAAAAACCTGTTGCCATTCGGCTTCAACCCAGTCGGGGTTACACAAAAATATTGAGCAATTTGCAGAACAGGCGGCAAGAAACCCCGCGAGAAACTCGATCGGGTTCCGTTCGGCTAACAAAATGGTCGGAGGAGTTGAATATCGTTTGAGTGCCTGATATCGCTGGTCTGCTAAGTCGTTGAGTTCTCGATTGCTGTAGCCGAGCCAATTTTCTCGGTGGTGAATTAGAGACTTTGCCATAGTCGATCGCCCTCCTCCATCAATTCATCAAACCAATGAGAGGTTCCAAATCCGACGGCGCGATTTTTGAGCGATAGTTCTGCGGCTAATCGCAGCCCAGCTTGTTGTCCGATCGCGGTTTCAAACACCGATGAAAAGACGGTATCGATCGCGTTCTCTCGACAAAATTTTCGTAATTGAGATGGAGAACCGACGATCGCAGGTTTGATCACAAAAATTCCTCGCCAGCCCTTTTGATAGCATTCGCGCAACTGATCCAAAGTGGCGACGGATTCGTCGAGCGCTAACGGCGTTGAGTATTTTCGGCTCAGTTCCTGTATGAGACCAAATTGACTGACTGTGAGCGGTTGTTCTAAAAATTCCAGAGTCGGGTCTGTTTTGCCTAACGAATCGCAGCGTTGAAGCCACATTTCAGCCTGTGAGAATGTCAGTCCTGCGTTGGCATCTAATCTCAACAACGCTTTAGCCGGGAGTTCATCAACAAGTTGTTCAAACAGTTGAATCTCATCTTCAATGTCAGCAACGCCAATCTTCCATTTAAAGGTGCGATCGCCTTGACTCCACAAATCTTGCCAGCGATCAAGGGCAGCGAATCCAGTTGGCAAAAGAGCGCTGTAGGTCAACTTCGACGGGATCGTCGGATCAGTCGTTAACATTTCCTGAGCAGATTCAAACCCAAATTGACACGCCGATAAATGAGCCGGAATCGTCGCGATCGTGTCAAAACTAATCACTTCAGGCAACTGCTGACAAAACTCGATCGCGTCTTCAAACCGTTCTGAACCAAACCAAGAAAGCGGTGCAATCTCACCAAAACCAACACGCCCGACATCATCAGTGAGACGTAAAATAATGCCTTCTCGAACCGTCCATAAACCATGACTCGTCTGCAACGGTTGCCGAAACGATCGACGATAAGGACGATACTCAAATCGCATTTTTAAACCAGTTGCGTCAACATAAAGCCCAGCCCTAAAAGCAGCCCGCTCCAAAAATGGAGTTCGACCGCGATCAAACGACAGAAGGTAAGTTTTTGAGGTTGATCATGCTGCGAACCGATAAATTTGCAGAGTTTACGAGCGACGGGCAAGCTGAGAAAGATCAGCAGCGTCCAAACGGGGAAAACTTTGAGAATCACAAATAGAGTGGTCAGCGCATAGAGACTGCCGCAAATCCAGGGCAAAAGCTGTGCCGATCGCTTCGTCCCCAACCGCACTACCGGGGATCTTTTGCCGATCGCGGCATCATCTTTCACCTGATTAAAGTGAGAGCAAAACAAAATTAGGCTGGTGGCAATGCCCACGACGATCGACGCTGCCAAACTCGTATTTGACCAGGCTTTTGTCTGACTGTAATAAGTCGCCGCAAACGCCAATGGGCCAAACGCAAAGAAACAGAGAATTTCTCCAAGCCCTTTATAGCTGAGACGAAACGGCGGACCCTGGTAGATATAGCCAATGCCACAGCACAGCAGAATTAGCCCAATCACTGTGAAATCTTGCTGCCGAGCGGCGATCGTGCTGATGCCCAACAATCCTGCTGCGAGACAAAGATTACTAATCCAAAAAATCAGGGACTTATTGCCCGTCATATTCACCAGAGAATTTTTCTTATTGACATCGGCTCCGGTTTCAGAGTCAAACACGTCATTGCTAAAATTTTCCCAGGCCAAAATCAAAATGGCGGAGATCAAAAACGTGAAGAAGATTGAAGCGTTGAATTGATGTGTTTCAGCAAAGGCAACGGCTGAACCGACCCAAATCGGCATGATTGCCACGCTATACATCGGTGGCTTAATGGCGGCAAACCAGAGTTTTTTACTCGTCCGCTCGATCGTCCTGGTCGTCATTAACAAAACTCCTGTAGCTGCCAGAAGACTCTAATAATGCTGTGCTTCTCAGTCTCCCATCTGGTTTGAGGCATTGGAGGGGTGTTATAGAAACGTTACATCGTCGGAGGATTATTCCTCATCCCTTCCTCC
The DNA here is from genome assembly GCF_001895925.1 of Phormidesmis priestleyi ULC007. Taxonomy (GTDB): domain Bacteria; phylum Cyanobacteriota; class Cyanobacteriia; order Leptolyngbyales; family Leptolyngbyaceae; genus Phormidesmis_A; species Phormidesmis_A priestleyi_A. Next base: position 54,432 of record NZ_MPPI01000027.1, read on the forward strand.
TTTGCTTCTAGACTAGATCGCAGACGCTCGTAGAAATGCCTTGATGAAATTGCCTGATGGATCTCGGTTGCCTTCGCTGCTGCAAACCCTTGCGATCGTGGCTCAACCGATTAACTTTCTTGAAAGCTGTGCCCAACAATATGGAGACACCTTTACGCTGCGGGTATTGGGTGTCAACTCTCCGCCTGTCGTCTTTTTTAGCAATCCTGAATCGATTCAGGCAATCTTTACGACGCTGGCAGACTCGTTTGAGTTTGGCAAAGTGACTCACATTTTTCGTCCGTTGGTGGGCGATCAGTCGGTGATCATGCAAGAAAGGCAACGCCATCAGCGACAGCGACAGTTGTTGATGCCTGCGCTGCATCGAGAACAGCTTTATGGTCAGGGGCGCGTCATTTGTGATCTGGCGAGACAGCAGATGTCAGATTGGCAGATTGGACGATCGCTAACTATTCGCGAAGAGATGTCAGAAATCTCGCTTCAGGTGATTTTGCAGGTCGTGTTTGGCATGGTGCCCGGAGCGCGTTACGAACGACTCAAACAGTTGCTGAGTCATTTACTCGAAGCCATTACCTCGCCGCTTTACTCGACGCAGTTTTTCTTTCCCATGCTTCAGCAAAATTTGGGGCGCTGGAGTCCTTGGGGCGGTTTTTTGGCTCAACAGCAGGAGATTGACGCGCTAATTTATGCTGAGATTGGCGATCGTCGCTCCCAATCCCTAAACGGTCGAACTGACATTCTCTCAGTGCTGATGACGGCACACGATGATCAAGGCGAATCGATGAGCGATGTGGAACTGCGCGACCAGTTGATGACCTTGTTGCTACTCGGACACGAAACCACCGCATCGGGTTTAGCGTGGGCATTTTACTGGATTCATCGTCATTCAGACTGTCTCGATCGCCTGCTGACAGAACTTCAAACCCTGGGCGAAAATCCCGATCCGACGGCGCTATCTCAGTTGCCCTATCTGACCGCCGTTTGCAAAGAAGCTTTGCGCGTCTATCCGATCGCCCTGATCTCTCAACCTCGCAAAGTTAAACGAACCGTTCACATTGAGGGTTATGAATTTGAGCCAGGCGCAATTTTGGTGCCCTGCATTTATTTGGCGCATCATCGAGCCGACACTTACCCAGAGCCAGAGCGATTTAATCCCGATCGCTTCATCGCTCAGAAGTTCTCGCCGTCTGAGTTTTTGCCGTTTGGCGGCGGCAGTCGCAGTTGTGTCGGCATGGCGCTCTCGCTGTTTGAAATGAAGCTGGTTTTGGCGACAGTTTTATCGAGCTATGAGTTTCAAACGAACTACGATCGTCCGGTGCGTCCGGTGCGGCGCGGCATCACGTTTGTGCCGCCTGACGATTTTCGGTTAAAGGTGACCGGGCAACGCTCGATCGAGAACCTGATCCTTCAGCCATTAGAATCAGCTTAACGAGATGGTTTTATTGATACCCGCATGACTATCACCCCTTGTCGGCTCGATCGTGCTCAAAATCAAACTGCGATCGCTCAATTCCTAGCGACTTGCAAAAGAGCGAACCTTCGCAAATCTTCGCAAATTGTCAGCATTTCGTTAGAGATAGAACCCATCGATCCTCTAGCAGTTCTTCAGGCAATTGTTCGACCCGATCAGCGCCACTTTTATTTTGAGAAAAGCGGTCAGCAAGAAGCAATTTTGGCGATCGATACTACGATCGAGCTTAAAACTGAGGGCAAGAATCGATTCGTTGAGGCAAAAGAATTTATCCGCAGCGCTTCAACCAATGCGATTCAATTTGGAGATTCAGAAACTCCTTTTTCGGGAACACATTTTTTCTGTAGTTTCTCATTTTTTGATCAGCCCCTGCAAGAGAATTTGTCTTTTCCATCTGCGTCGGTTTTTCTCCCTCGTTGGCAGGTGTCTCGTCAAGCGGATCGCTGCACGATCGTCGCCAATGTCGTAATCGATCAAACTCTAGACCCGGAGCGATCATCTGCTCAAATATGGCAAAAGTTTCAGACGATTAGAGCCGTAAAACATCAAGCGATTGATTTGGCGATCGGACTCAACAAACTCGCCAGAAAAGATTTTTCCCATACTAATCATTTTAAAAAGTCAGTCTTATCTGTTCTGGAATCAATTCAAAAAAAGCACCTTCATAAAATCGTTTTAGCTCATGCGTTAGACGTGACATTACCGATTCCATTTAACTTAGTCAACTCTCTTAATAATCTCCGCAGACTTTACTCAAATTGTTATATTTTTTCAACCAATAACAGTCAGGGACAAACCTTTATTGGGGCAAGTCCAGAACGTTTAGTTAAGATTCACAATCAGCATTTAGAAACAGATGCTTTAGCAGGGTCAGCCCCTCGTGGCAAAACCGCGATCGAAGACATTCAACTGGCCGATCGCTTGCTGTCAAGTCAAAAAGAAACACATGAACATCAAGTCGTGATTGATTTCATCACGCGCCATTTAGAAGAATTGGGGCTGAATACGCAGCGATCGTCGGCTCGTCTGCTGCAACTTCCCAATATTCAACACTTACATACTCCAATTCGGGCCACCGTTCCATCGAGGGTTCACCTGCTGGATGTAGTCGCCAAACTGCACCCAACCCCGGCAGTGGCAGGCGCTCCGAGAGAGCTTGCCTGTGAGCAAATTCGTCACTATGAGCAGTTTGAGCGATCGCTGTATGCGGCTCCGATCGGCTGGGTCGATCAGCAAGGTAACGGCGAATTTGCGGTCGGAATTCGTTCTGCGGTGCTGAATGGATGTCACGCTCGATTATTTGCCGGAGCGGGAATCGTGGCAGGTTCCAATCCCGATAAAGAATTAACCGAAGTCCAGCTCAAGCTACAAGCGCTTTTAGCCGCGTTGGTCTAGTCAAGCGACTACACTGATAAAGAGAGACGCGAGTGCTGTGCTATGACCTCATTTGCAGATTTACCGACCTTCACAAAACTGCCTGACCACACGCAGCTTCCCGAATCAGATGGCACGTTTGTGAAAAACTTTCTAGAACACCCTCAGAGTGTTTTGTTGACTGACTCGATCGAGCCGATTTTGCAGCAGCGTCATGCAGACGGGCAATATTGCATCGGTCAAGATAGCGGCATCTATTGGCGGATGACTGACCCCCCCCAAAGAGGCGCAGAGGCACCTGATTGGTTTTATGTGGCGAATGTGCCCCCCACGATTAATGGGGAGTCTCGCCGTTCTTACGTGCTTTGGCAAGAACTGATCGCGCCGCTGATCGTGCTGGAGTTTGTCTCAGGCGACGGCTCACAAGAGCGAGACACCACACCCTGGACGGGCAAATTTTGGATTTATGAACAGGTGATTCGTCCCGCTTTTTATGGAATTTATGAAGTCACCAAAGCCAGCGTTGAGGTCTATCACCTGATCGAAAATCAATATCTACCCGTGCCCACCAACGATCGGGGACACTACCCCATTTCTCAACTAGGCGTTGAGCTAGGAATCTGGCAAGGTCAATATCAAAATCTCGACATTCCCTGGCTGCGCTGGTGGGACAATCAGGGAACCTTGCTCTTAACCGGACACGAAACCGCCGCGCAGACTCAGCGCCAACTTACTCAAGCCGAATCTCAACTTGAGCAAGCCGAGTCTCAACTTGAGCGAGAACGTCAGCGTACAGAGCGTCTTGTTGCCCAACTCCGGGCGCAAGGAATTGATCCAGAAGCTTAATTTTCCGAATGTCGATCGATTTCCGCAACACCAATACTGTCTGGGCTTCCGTCCTGGCAGAAACCCTTCAGCGTCTCGGCTTGACCACGGCTGTGATCTGCCCCGGTTCTCGATCGGCACCTTTGGCGATCGCGTTTGCTCAACATCCCAAAATTGAGGCAATTCCGGTTTTAGATGAGCGATCAGCGGCGTTTTTTGCCCTGGGTCTGGCGCGCCGCACTCACCAACCTGTGGCATTAATCTGCACGTCTGGCACGGCTGGCGCAAATTTCTATCCAGCGATTATCGAGGCGAGTGAAAGCTGCGTTCCTCTGTTAGTTCTGACAGCCGATCGTCCGCCAGAACTGCGGGACTGCAACGCCGGACAAACGATCGACCAGCACAAACTCTTTGGCTCCTATCCCAAAGCTTACGCAGAGTTGGCATTGCCCTCGATCGAGTTGCCCATGCTGGCATATTTACGCCAAACGTTGATCCAATTGTGGCAGCGATCACTAGGCTCAAGTCCTGGAGTCGTCCACCTCAATCTTCCGTTCCGCGATCCGCTCGTCCCGCTTCCCCAGTCAGATGCTCAAGCACTAGAAGCCACCTTTGAGGCTGAAACCTTTTTTGGTCACGTTCATCCGCTCGTTGCCGTCTCTCTGTCTGCTGCTGTCTGCCCATTTCCTCTAAATGCTCACGGCATCATCATCGCTGGATGTGCCCAACCCGAATCACCAGAGCGTTATTGTCGGGCGATCGCCCATCTCTCAAAATCACTAGGAATGCCCGTCTTAGCTGAAGGATTGTCTCCCCTCCGCAACTATGCAAGTCTCAATCCTTATCTAATTTCAACTTATGATTTGATTTTGAGAAACCACAATTTAGCTCAAAAGCTGGCTCCCGATGTGGTAATTCGGGTGGGAGAGATGCCCACTAGTCGAGAATTACGGCAGTGGTTAGCAGAAACTCAGCCGAGGCAATGGGTGATCGATCCGAGCGATCGCAATCTTGATCCACTTCACGGCAGAACGACTCATCTCCAAACATCTGCCGAATCGTTTGCAGAAACGCTAGGCTTCCTGCACGAATCATCGGAAGCCCCCCTAGCCCCCCAAGCTTGGGAACCAGAATCAAAGTCCCCCAGAATTGGGGGATTTAGGGGGATTTCCCGGATTCATGCAAAAGGTCTACTGTCCGCCGAAACACATCCGTCTAGCCCTTATTTAGAACTTTGGCAGACCGCCGACTCAAAAATAAGACACGCGATCGACCAAACTATGACGATCGAAGAGACCTTATTTGAAGGCAAAACTGCCTGGTTGCTGTCTCAGTCTTTGCCTAATGGAACTCCTCTTTTTATCTCTAACAGTATGCCCGTGCGAGATGTCGAGTTTTTCTGGAAACCCGGAGATTCTGCCATCCAGCCCTTTTTTAATCGTGGTACAAACGGCATTGACGGCACACTTTCAACCGCCTTAGGAGTCGCTCACCACAACCAAAGCAGCGTTTTATTGACTGGAGATCTCGCACTCCTGCACGACACCAACGGCTTCCTACTTCGTAATCATTTTGTTGGGCATCTGACGATCGTGCTGATCAACAACAACGGCGGCGGAATTTTTGGAATGTTGCCGATCGCTCAATTCAATCCCCCGTTTGAAGAATTCTTTGCCACGCCACAAAACATTAATTTCGCCAACCTTTGCAAAACCTACGATTTAGAGTATGAGCAGATTCACACCTGGAGTCAGCTTGTCAAACGTCTAAATCCTCTCCCTGCTCAGGGCATCCGCGTATTAGAATTGCAGACCGATCGCGCTGCCGATGCCCGATGGCGGCACCATCATTTAGGCATTTTTGCCCGATCGATTAATCCTTAACCCCCAGTTTTTATGACCGTCGAATGGCACCTCGTCAAACCCTACGAAGACATCCTCTATCACAAGACTGACGGTATCGCTAAAATCACCATCAACCGTCCCCATAAGCGCAACGCCTTCCGCCCTAAAACAGTCGTCGAACTCTATGATGCGTTCAGCAACGCTCGTGAAGATAGCCGGATTGGGGTCATTTTCTTGACTGGAGCGGGCCCTCACACCGATGGCAAATATGCATTTTGTGCAGGGGGCGATCAAAGCGTGCGGGGTCACGGTGGCTATATGGATGAAGAAGGTACGCCGCGATTAAACGTTTTAGATTTACAGCGTCTGATCCGATCGCTGCCCAAAGTCGTGATCGCCTTAGTTGCCGGATATGCGATCGGTGGTGGGCACGTTCTGCACATGCTGTGTGATTTGACGATCGCCGCCGACAACGCCATTTTTGGGCAAACCGGGCCCAAAGTCGGCAGCTTTGACGGGGGATTTGGAGCGAGTTATATGGCGCGAATCGTTGGACAGAAAAAAGCGCGAGAAATTTGGTATCTCTGCCGCCAATACACCGCAGAGCAAGCCTTAGAAATGGGTTTGGTCAATTGTGTAGTTGCGATCGAGCAACTCGAAGCCGAGGGCATTCAGTGGGCAGGAGAAATTTTAGAGAAAAGCCCGATCGCGATTCGCTGCCTCAAGGCTGCCTTTAACGCCGACTGCGACGGTCAAGCAGGGCTGCAAGAACTTGCCGGAAACGCCACCCTTCTCTACTACATGACTGAAGAAGGGTCTGAAGGCAAACAGGCATTCCTAGAAAAACGCAGCCCTGATTTCCGTAAATATCCCTGGTTGCCTTAGTGCGGAGCATTACAAAAATCGCACCTGGCTAGAGGTGCGATCGGGCTAGAAGCATTCAGAAACTGTAAGGTGCTTCAGAAAATCTATGCCGTCTTTTCTATAGGAGCGGCATAGTCTTCTAAACTGCTCACCGCAAACTCTGTGCAAGGTTTGTGACACAAGTCACCGTGCTTAGAAATAGGGGTTGGAAGCTTTTCTACTGGCTCACTCTGCAAAGCCATCATTCGTTCAAATTGCCAGTTGGGTGCAAACGCAGGCAATGCTAAAGAGCAAGCTTTCCAACTCCCCTGAACGAGAACATTTAGCTGACCACAATTTCCCCCACGTCTTCCTTCATGCACATAATGTCTGCAATGCCGACAGGCTGAAGCTAAGGGATCGGAGCGTTTCATAATGATTAGGCTTTCAGAAAAAGTTTGTGTGGTTAAGGACTTCGCACGGATTTTTGAAAAAGAAACTTGTCACTGAAATCTGAGATTTACTAAGACTGATTGCAAAATTTAATTGATTGCAATAACTCTCATGTTCAGAAGCTAGTTTTACAGCAACGTGATCTGCCGTATCTCTATTGTGGTCTAAATATTTTGGGGATCAGTAGCGTAAAAAAGTTGAATTCTTGATGCCGTCAAGGTTTTAAGACTTTTGTGGTGAAACTTGGGTTTAGATTTTCTTTAGATTTGACCTAAGAAATGAACAAAACTAATTGTCGAGTTTTGAATTTATAGAGAAAACCCCTCGGTATTCACTGAAACCTAGCGGGGATCAACTAAAAATCAAGAAATCAAGCAATACTAATTAACTCGAAAATCAGTTAGTAAATAGAGAATAAAGTCAATCTTAAGAAATAATCTTCTTTCTCAAGATGTAGTAATAAGCATAAAGAATGTAAACGCAACCAAAAACTTGAAGACTATAAAAGACTTATGTCTCAAAGTAGAGCTGCATCTATTACTTAAGTAGATGACAAAAAAGCAGAAATAGTATAAGAGTTTCGGCAACCTTGAAGGTCAAGATTTTCTCTGTAGTTATTAAGGTTTGTAAAGCTTTCTAAGTTACCAGCGTTTTGTGACACACACAGCACACACAGACCATCGCTGAAGCTCTCCGATCGGAGTTGGGCACTCGCACTGAGGGCACAGAGGCAAATGCTGGCTGCGTGACTGCATCACCGTTGTCCAATAGTCAAACGCGGCTTTGGGGTCTGCCGGGTTCAGATTTGCTTTGGGGATTGGCACATCTTCAACTCGACTAGGATGCTCTAGCCACAGCCCCGATCGCTCTGCATCATCTAGCGCTTGGCGATTGTCTGGGCTGTGCCAGTGAGTGGTCGAAAACCGAATATCTAAGAGCGGCATGGTCAGCAGAGCATTAAGCTTCTCTAAAATGCGTCGTCGCTCAAAGACCAAGTTCTGTGCCCATCCTGCATTCGCCGTAGCCACCTTTAACACCCCGCGCTGAACTGTCACCGGGCGAGTTTGCGCTGCCACAGCTACCCCAACCACATCAGACCAATATCTTAAAACCTGCTGCAATTGCGTTTCTTCAGGCGGTCGATATTGGGGTAGAGAGCCTAAAACTCCTCGCAGGCGTTGAAAAGTCATAGGAGTCACTCACACTACATCTCTGGGAAGGAGCAAAAAAATGCCAAATTTCGATCGAGGTTTTTGATTCACTTTGAGCCGTGTGAATTACACTGAGAGCGCAGATTCTCAAAGTCGTCTCTATTTAGATTAACGCTTGTGGGAAACTCCAGGATTCTAGCAAGTTCGGCAAGCGATCTAATCGTCGGTTTCAAACGGTAGGAGTCAAAAAATGCGTCACAGTCCGTCGGTTGAGTCTTCCACTCATGCTTCTCTTCCCTCGCTTCACCCAAAGCTACAACGTGCTCTAGGGTGCCTCGACACTCGGCTTGATGAAGAGTTGGCGCGATATCGACGGCAAAAGGCCGGGCGCTCTGTGCCCCCGATCGATGGGCTGAGACGCAAGCAAGCCCCCAAAGTCGATTTAATGTCGTTTTCGGCTGCGGACGCTGCTAGTGCAAATCAGGTTTCTGGAGACGATCGTGCCCACCCAGTCCCG
>NZ_MPPI01000028.1 GCF_001895925.1 Phormidesmis priestleyi ULC007
CATTCCAAGGCGGACATCTGCCTGAACACTGACAGGGAAGGGCTTTTGAAGTCCTTCCAACTCCCCCGAACGACTTCGAGTCGCACGTCTAACTATTATTTCTGCCGTTTGAACTTCTCACAAACAGGATAAATGCCCCTCACAAAAAATTATGCCGTGTGGAAGCCGGATAACTCCTGCTTTTCTAGGTTCTATACGGAATCTTCACAGGATAATTCCCCTATTTCGGCAGTTATACTGAACGACGCATCTGTTGGAAGATGGCTATGACATTCGCACGGTTCAAGAACTCCTAGGGCATCGGGATGTCAAGACTACAATGATTTATACTCACGTTTTGAATAAGGCGGACGTGGGGTGAGAAGCCCAATTGATGCTTAGGTTGACTGTGATCGAGAACGAGTCAACACGCCCATCAGGTCTTTAGAATTCGACATCGGAGAAGATCGCACCCTCTCAAAAATTCAGCATTCCAAAAAGCAAAAAACTCTTGTACAATACACCGCAGTGATGAAGTTGTGCCCCGCAGCCTGATCTGGGAAATCAGACTCCGAGGACTTCCATCCCTAGTTAGTACCATTAACTCAGGAGGCGTTCATGATTGTACACCGTCAGCTTTGCTATGGGATCTTGAAAGGCTGGAATCAAGATCCTGCATACGTTTTTCACCCCAGGATGTCTGAGAAATCAGCATTCTTGTCCTCTTTGAATTAACCGAGAGGACAAAATAATATGGGAGTTAGGACGATCGTTCCTGGCTCGATTTCGTTCACCGTTGAGTTGCGATGCTCAACCGAAAAACGGTATCGGGTTAGTGTGACTTTGGATTTGCAAGAGCGTTATATCTTCCTTTCGTCTGGCATTCTCGTGAATGTTAGCGACAGCATTGAAGAGTTTGTTTCACAACTGAGTGAGATTGCATCCAATCAACTGGCATTGTTCAAATGGGATGGCACCAGTGATTTGATGACTGAATATCAAATTGTTCGAGTGTTGCCGGGATATCAAGTTGAACGTTCTTTAGTGAAGTTCAACATTGCGATCGGCAATGGTTCACTGATTCAAGTGGAGGAGTTGCACAACAAAATCACCATTCAACTCTAGGAAGTTGGGCGTTGGGGAGCCGTCGATTACCTAATAGACCTCCTTGCACGAATAAAACTCTCGACGTAAACCACCCTGACTCGCCCCATAACCCCCAATTCTAGGGAAACCGGAGTTCAAAGTCCCCCAGAATTGGGGGTTTTAGGGGGCTTTCCCGGATTCATGCAGGAGGTCTACTGACGTGGCAATGTAGTCCTTCAGCCGCTACTCCACCTGCTCCTCGTCAAAATATTTCCTGCTCTACTAATTGTCCTGCTTTGACTTCTAGAATTTGTGAGGCGTTAATCCATTGAGCATCAAAAGAGCCTAAATGAGTGGTCGTAATCAACGTTTGAAAGCGATCTTGAATGGCATCTAAAAGTTGATTTTGCCGACTTAGATCGAGTTCTGCTAACACATCATCTAAAAGCAGTAGAGGCGGTTCACCAATAACATCTTCGATCAATTTGAGTTCGGCAAGTTTGAGGGCGAGTACTAAAGTACGCTGCTGTCCTTGAGAACCATATTGACGAGCGGGAGTATTGTTAATCGTGAATTCAACTTCATCGCGATGCGGCCCAACGATCGTCGTTCCTTGATGTCGCTCGACGATCGCGCGTTGCTGAATCTTCTCTAAAAATGCTTTCTGCAACGCTTCGGGATTATCGTCAATGAGTTCTACATTGGGCGCATAGCGAATCTCTAACGCTTCGGTGCTGCCGCTAATCGTTTGATGCCACGATTGAGCAAATGGGATGAGACGCTGCAAAACTCTGGCACGACGACGAATTACACGAGAACCCGCGATCGCCAATTGAGCATCCCACAAAGACAACTCTGATGGGTTTAAAGACTGAGATTCAATCTCTAACGCTTGACTATTGAATAAATTTTGACGGTTAAGATCTGATTTTTGAATGCTTTTTAAAAGTGCGTTGCGCTGACGAAGAATCTGATTATATTGCTGAAGCACGGAGGCATAAATCGGCTCAAGCTGCACAAGCAGAGCATCGAGCCAATGACGACGCTGTTCGGGCCCGCCTCTCACTAAATCGAGATCTAAACTAGAAAATTGCACCATGTTGAGGGTGCCCAGAAAGTCTAGCTGACGACGAAGATTTAGCCCATTTAAGCCCACACTGCGGCGACCATTTTGGCGAAGGGTCATCGACAAATCGACTTCGCCCATGTCTTTTTGCAAGTGTCCAGAAATTTGGGCGATCGCTTCTCCATCTAAAATCAAATCTCGATCGCGGGAGGTACGGTGCGATCGCAGCGAAGACATCAACTCCACAGCTTCGAGCAAGTTTGATTTGCCCTGGGCGTTGTTGCCCACCAAAATCGTTTTGGCTGCCGAAAACTCTACCTGCTGATCGGGATAGTTACGAAAGTTGCGGAGGTGCAGCGTCTTGAGATACATACCGATCGACAGGCTCTAGACTATTCACTATACGCCGTGGAGGAGCGATCGTCTCAGTCAGCTTACACCTATCGCATGATTAGCCCTGATAAAGTTATGGATCGCTTAATTAGCTTTTTGTAACTCTTATATCGTCTTGTGTGTTCTGAGTTTAAGTACGGCGCGATTCAGTATGGTTGAGGCTAAAGACACTCTCTCGATCGGGCGCGCGGTTACATGACTCCTTTAATGCTTCGTCAGCTATGGTCTTTGGTAGACGCGACTCAGGTGGCGCTACTGCTCAATCTAGACGACGCTAGTCTAGTGCAGTGGCTATTGCGCCAGTTTAGAATTCAGCAACCTCTAAACCCTGAAGAAATCACGATTCTCAGCAGCTACATTCAGTCCAAACTGTCGCTAATTCGAGACTTGGCCCATCAAAAAGATTGAAACCATTACTCAGGTTTAAGGAGGGGTGAGCCTTGAGGCACCGCAGAAGGGTCAGGTTTATTGAAAGTGATTGACACGAGCATGAATCCTAAATATGCAGGCAGAATCAGCAGCACAAGACTGACGATCGCGGCCACCCAAAGACCTGGATTTGCCGACGAGCCGTAGTGACTCCGATAAGGGTCGATCGTCAACATTTCAGAATTGAGAATTTCACGCAGCGCGATCGGGCGTTTAAATCGAATCCGGCGATCGTCGAGTTTTTCTAACAAAATCCAGCCAGCTTGCGACTCTTCTGCACAGACGCGCTCAAAAATCTGAGGGTCACGAAACAGATCACGGCTCGATCGCACAATCTTAAACTCCCAGCCCACCAGTCGCGGATCTTTAGGCGGCTTGCTCGTGCCATTTTTGGCTTGAGCAGAAGTTGACTGCACGGTGTCTTTTGAATCATAAGGGGTCAAAGTTTCTTCCTCCTCTTCACACGCTTGCCCAATGCGCCACTGTTGCCAGCGCAGCCACCCACCTGCGACCACTGCTTGTAAACCCAGACTGCCAATCAAAAAGCTTAAAAGGGTGACTTCGCCCATGAACACCGGAGAAGGATTGAGTGATGAATTTTGAGTTACAAGAATTTAACCACTCAATGTTGAAATTCAAACATTGGAATTTTCTTTTCTGACTTTCTGATTAGTAGGCTTTAGCTCCATTCCCGCCAAAGTCTATGCTAAGGATCGTGGATTAAATAACCTGTAAAACTTGTAATCAAATCTCTTGATTCGTCATGGCTGAGATCTTCGCCCCCTAAATCTTCCACAAGTGAAGGACTTTGAGCCAAGATTCCCGGTTTCAAAGTCCCCCAGAATGGGGGATTTAGGGGGCACAAGCCGACTCAAACGGAGCAATTAACGAACTTGTATCCGATCTAGTTGAATCCGAGCAGTTGCACTTTAATAAATTCACGTTCCTAAACATCACAAACTTGAACATTTGGCAAGCGGGAGCCAATCAATCGATCCATCCAGCCTTCAAGATACTTGCGATTAATTTGCTGCTCTTTGGCATCGATCGTATCGATCGCATGAGGCATCAACCCCAACATCGCAGCCGTAGTTACGCAAAACATCGACTTTTGAAAGCTGACGCAAATTCTGACTCGCAGATCTTCTTCACCGCGGAGCGATCGCTGATATAACTCATGCAGATAGGGCGGCAGATTGTGCCTTAGATCTTGCATCAATAGAGTGGGTGGAATGCCTGCACCGCCAACTGGCAACGGGTCTGCGTAAAGTGCGCCATAGTTAAAACGCTCTTGATCAGACGAAATCTGGCGGGCTTGGGCATTATAAGAAACGGTGCCCATGAACGGAAACGATCGAAAAAACACCGCGTTGATATAAGGAACTCCCGTATCCATCAAAAATGTCAACCCTGCGGATTTAGGAATCAGATCATAGGTGCGATCGCCGATCTCCACCGCATAGGTAATCGGTTCGTTTGCGGCAGCCACCAATGCGGCTCGGATAAACTCAACCACATCAGGAATCGATCGAATGGTTCCCTGGTCGTAGGAGTCGGACAGGTCTAAAAACATTTTGCTCATGACCTTCCAAAACTGCCCCAGCGCACTGTAGTAGCACAACTGACGCACTTGCTCTGGCAAAAAGTCAGGAAATACCTTTGCGAGTCCCTTAATTGGTAAGTTGTTTTTTAACTTTTCATTAGTCGCTTTTTGCACGAGTTCTAAAAACTCTGGCGAATCGAGATAGGTGTCTAAGCCGCCGCCACCGTGCCAAAACATTGCTTTCATGCAATACTCAGCAAACTCGTAGTTAAAGCGATCGTGCCACCAATGTTTGAGCAACTTGTTAAATGAAACATCTCCGTCAAAGTATTTGAAAAACGGAAATAACTCTAAAAACTGGTGTTCTGAAATGTAAATGAGATTGCGCCAGTAAGCATCTAACACAACCCCATAACTCTTGAGAACGCCAACCACTTCGAGCAGGTTATCTTCAGAGTCGGGTAGCAGAGCACCGCCCGCTTCCAGGCGATCAATAATGTCGGCTAACGGATGATTTGAAGGCTTGAGCGGAGTAGTAACCATAAGCGTCTGATGGAGAGTAAAAGAGACTAATTGTGAATGATAAATTGCTCATTCGCGAGTATTCCAGCCGGACTTGGAGACTTTAACGTCTTAGCGGCAATGGTTGGAAAATCAATCAGCATTGCCGTTGTGGTCGTTTCAGTCCAGCGCACCACCCAACTAGGTTGTAAGCCCAAAATAACGATCAAAACTGCAAGCACAAAACCAGGTGCCCGCTCTGACCAGGGCACTTTTGGAAGGTTTTCAAACTGCTCAGGGAGGCGACCAAAAAAAGTCCGGTTGACCAACAGCAGAAAATAAACTGCCGTGAGTCCCGTTCCGATCATCGACAGCAATGTCTGGACGGGGAACACCGGAAAACTACCTCTAAAAATTAGAAACTCTGAAATAAAGCCCACCATACCGGGAATTCCGGCACTTGCCATCACGCCGACGACCATTAAACTGCCAATAATCGGCAATCCTCGTTCTGGGTTAAGCAATCCTTGCAAAATGGTGATGTCACGAGTTCCGGTCTTTTTATAAACCACGCCCACCAATGCAAATAACATCGCTGAAATCAGACCGTGACTCACCATCTGAAAGACCGTTCCTAGCAGACTGAGCGGAGTTGCTGCCGCCGCCGCTAAAAGAATGTAGCCCATGTGCGCGATCGAGCTATATGCCACCATTTTTTTCATGTCGGTCTGGGCGATCGCGGTAAACGCCCCAAACAAAACGCTCACGACTGCCCAAGTTGCCAGCCAGGGAGCCAGTACCGCCCACGCTTCAGGAAATAGCTGCAATCCAAATCTGATTAACCCATAAGTTCCCAGCTTTAGCAACACACCCGCCAACAAAACAGAAATCGGCGTAGAGGCTTCAACGTGAGCATCGGGCAACCAAGTGTGCAACGGAAATAGCGGAATCTTAATTCCAAACCCGATTAAGATTGCGCCGAGCAACACGATTTGAGTCGTGAGCGGCAACGTTTGAGACAACAGCGGATCAAACTCAAAAGAAGTTGCTCCACCTAACCAGGTTAATCCTAAGAAAGCTGCCAGAATTAGAACGCCTGAAAGAGCGGTGTAAATTAAAAACTTAGTCGCAGCATATCCCCGTTTTGCGCCACCCCAAATTCCGATCAGCAGATAGAGAGGAATCAGTTCAAGCTCATAGAACAGGAAGAATAACAGTAAGTTTTGGGCTAAAAACGCGCCTGCAACTCCCATGTTTAACAGGAGAATCAACGCATAATAGAACCTGGGACGCTGAACAGAAGTATCGCTACAGTAGATTGCGATTAGGGTCAATAAATTACTCAGCGCCAACAGTGGAAATGATAATCCGTCCACGCCTAGACGATAGCTCAACCCCAATGAGTCGAGCCAGGGAATGCTTTCCTGAAACTGCATTCCAATATTAAGCGCATCAAATTGAGTGGCGATCGCGATCGTCACCGCCAGCACGATCGCACTCCAGGCGATCGCCACCTGACGGACTCGACTTGCCGCGACCGTGGCAGGCAACACCGCAATGAGCAAGGCTCCCACTACAGGTATCCAAATTAAAGCACTAAGCATAGGTCAATCGAAGATATAAAAGTTTGAATTTTGAGGTTTAAGCTGTGGGAGCTTCGGTCAAAAGAACACCCCTAAAACGGATTCCCACATCGACCAGGTAAGCACGATTCCTAATAGACCCACACCCAGCAAAATGGTCAGCATGTAAGCTTGAGACTGACCCGAAACACTATATTTCAGGCTTTCTCCGCTAAAAATAGAAGCCAATCCTACAAAATTCACGAACCCATCCACAATGTATCGATCGAACCAGGCACTAAATCGAGAAACCGTGCTGACGACAAAGACCACCGTAAATCGATAGAGGCGATCGACATATAAGTCGTAAGCTAAAAAATCTTGCATAAATCGTAGAGGCGCTTGAATCGGTCTAGACCAATTGTGGTTAAACGCCACGAGCGATCCAGCAATTAGCCCCGTCAACCCCGACCCAATAATCATCAGAGAGCCTTGCCAGTTGAGATATCGCCAACTAGGAAGCACTGACAGCGTTTGCATAATCAGGGGAACGGTGAGCGTAAAAATTGTCAGCGTCACCATCGGCACCGCCATCGTCCAAGGCACTTCTGGAGCGCGGCGCGTCTTGGGCATTGGCTGACCGAGAAAGACCAAACGGTAGACACGAGTCAGGTTAAAAACCGTCAGCGCATTCACGATCAGAATGACTGCTACCAGCCACGGCTGACCGTACCAAAAATCATCCACTCCTCTTTGAAAAGCCCAAAAACCGCCTAGAGGCAGAATTCCGACCAGACCCGCAGAACCGACTAGAAAAGCGCTGGTGGTCGCTGGCATTCGTGACCACAAGCCACCCATTTCAGTAATATCTTGGCAACTAGTCGTGGCAATAATCGATCCCGTACTCATGAACAGCAATGCTTTCGAGACCGCGTGAGCAAACAGCAACGCTAATGCAAAGCCTGTCCAGTTCACTCCGACCGCAGCAAACACCAACCCTAAATAAGCGCTCGTGGAGTGAGCTAAGGCGCGCTTGATGTCGATTTGGGCGATCGCCACCAGAGAAGCCCCGATCGCGGTAGCCGCACCCAAAGCAACCAAAGCCGTTGAAGCCACCGGAGATAAGATCAAAATTGGCTGAAGTTTAATCAAAACGTAGGCACCACAGCCCACCACTACCGAATTTCTTAAAATCGAAGCGGGATTCGGGCCCTCCATCGCTTCATCAAGCCATAAGTGCAGCGGAAACTGGGCGCACTTGCCGATCGGGCCCGCAATCAACGCCAAACCCAGCAGAGCAGACACCGTGGGAGACAGTTCAGCCGTCTCTGCCCACTCATATAGGTCAGGAAAATTTAAACTGCCCGATAGGGTCGAGAGCGCCACAACGCCCATCAGCAGAAGCACATCGCCGACGCGCTTGGTCAAGAATGCATCTCGTGCGGCGGTCACAACGAGCGGTTGGGCATACCAGAAACCGACTAGCAAATAGGTTGAGAGGGTCAAGATCTCCAGTAGAGCATAAGTGAGAAACAGAGAATTGCTCAACGCTAAACCGCTCATCGCCGCTTCAAAAAAACCCATCAAGGCAAAAAATCGAGCTAATGCCCAGTCTTTCTCCATATAGCCCAGCGCAAAAACCTGCGCCAGCAAACTCAAGCCTGTGATCACCTCCATCGCGCCGACGCTCGTTGAGGAAATGTCTAGAGCGATCGACAGATCGAGATCTGCTGCTTGTAACCAGTGAATGACTAGCTCGTGTGACTCCTGCCCCCAAGTGGCATTAAACAGCGCCCAGCCGTGGATGCAGGCCAAAAACGTTGTGAAAATATTGAGATAAGCGGCAGGTCGAGGGCCCGTGCGCCGAATCAGCCCCGTTGCCCAAGGTAAAGACAGGATCGCGCCCAGCAACCCATAACAAGGCACCCACCAACTTGTATCAATGAGAAACTGCTGCATCGAACCTGCCTTTACTCAAAAACTTACCAAAAACACCCCCCAAAGCAAATTTGCTCGGTTGGGAAACTTCACCAATTTTGATGATTGTTAAAAAATTAGAACAACTTTCCTCGTGAAATTCAGCTTAACGCTTAACGTCCTTAAAAGTACAATGCGATCTATACAGAGAGAGCCAATGGTATAGAAAAGCTAACTTTTATAGATAAACATGACTTATGTACAAGAAAGTTTTCTATAAATAGTGTTGAAAAGAGTCTATGATTCTGAAGGCGAAATCTTAAGGCAATCTTCACCATCTCCCTGTGGGCAGGAGCTGATAACTGGGGATCGCAGCACGAAAGATTAGTCGAGCTTATGTCTAAAATTTGTAACTATCATCAAGTATTATATTGTCAAGCGTCAACAACCCGCTTATTCTGAATAGAGAGTACGGTTGAAAAGCCTTGATGAAGCTTGACAAGATGGGTTATCTCGTCAACATTTTTGCTTAGGGTTGTTGCAATTAGTTTCACTTATCAGGAGATCAAGAATGCCGATCGCTGTGGGAATGATTGAGACACTGGGTTTTCCGGCTGTGGTGGAAGCCGCAGACGCAATGGTGAAAGCTGCTCGTGTCACCCTGGTTGGCTACGAAAAGATTGGTAGCGGTCGCGTGACCGTGATCATTCGCGGAGACGTGTCCGAGGTGCAAGCCTCGATCGCGGCTGGGCTTGAATCTGTTAAGCGGGTGAACGGCGGACAAGTAGTGTCTACTCACGTCATCGCTCGTCCTGACGGAAACTTAGAGTATGTGCTGCCCATTCGCTACACCGAAGCGGTTGAGCAGTTCCGAAGTTAATGGCAATTTGCTAGTTAACTGATTTTGTTGTGTCTAGAATTTGATTGGAAGGGAGAATTTAACGATGGCTATTGCAGTTGGCATGATTGAAACTCTGGGTTTCCCCGCCGTGGTAGAAGCCGCAGACGCGATGGTGAAAGCCGCTCGTGTGACGTTGGTGGGTTATGAGAAAATTGGGAGTGGTCGCGTTACGGTGATCGTGCGGGGCGATGTGTCTGAAGTTCAGGCATCAGTTGCGGCTGGCATCGAAAACGTCAAGCGCGTCAACGGCGGGCAAGTACTGTCTACCCACATCATCGCTCGTCCTCACGAAAACCTGGAGTATGTGCTGCCCATTCGATACACCGAGGCAGTTGAGCCATTCCGTGAAAGCGTGAGCGGCATCCGCCCTCTTAACCGTCCATAACGCCTGATGCAAATTGCTAGAGTTCGCGGCACCGTTGTCAGCACCCAAAAAGAGCCGAGTCTAAGAGGTGTGAAGTTTCTGCTTCTACAATTTTTAGATGACGCAGGGCAGCCACTCCCTCATTACGAGGTGGCGGCTGACAATGTTGGGGCAGGGATCGATGAATGGGTTCTGGTTAGCCGTGGCAGTGCTGCCCGTCAAGTTCCCGGAAGTGAACAGCGCCCTGTCGATGCGGCAGTGATTGGAATTATTGACACGGTAAGTGTTGACAATCGATCGCTCTACAGCAAAGGGACGCAATATTAGCGATCGGGCACCTAATTGCGTAATGGGTTGGGCAGAGCTTAACCCATTACGCAATTGATAACGGTGTACTGCGCTACGGCTAGTCAGTTCAGCAAAGTGATTGAATAGGCGCAAAAAGTTACGATCGAGTCATCATCCTTGCGATGTGTGCAGTCGAGCTTTACAATGCGCGGTCAGCTAGGAGAATTTTTTATGGTAGTCCGTAGTTTTGCGGCTCCACCCACGCCTTGGTCAAAGAGTCTCGCCGAACCCGACATTCACCATACCGCCTACGTTCACTCGTTCTCTAACATCATTGGAGACGTGAGAGTGGGCGAAAATGTGATGATTGCGCCGGGCACCTCGATTCGCGCCGATGAAGGGCATCCGTTCTACATTGGTGATGACACCAATATTCAGGATGGAGTCGTCATGCACGGGCTAGAACAGGGCAGAGTTGCGGGTGATGATGGTGATTCCTATTCAATTTGGGTGGGAAGCCGTTCTTCGCTCACTCACATGGCGCTGATTCACGGGCCCGCTTATGTGGGCGACGATTGTTTTATTGGATTTCGATCGACGGTGTTTAACGCACGGGTTGGCAACGGCAGCATTATCATGATGCACGCGCTGGTTCAAGATGTAGAAATTCCTCCTGGAAAGTATGTGCCTTCTGGAGCGATCATCACCAATCAGCAGCAGGCCGATCGTTTACCCAACGTGCTAGAAGCCGACGTGAAGTTTGCGTCGCACATTATTCATATCAACGATGCGCTGCGATCGGGCTATCGCTGCGCTGACAATATCGCTTGTATTGCCCCAATCAGAAATGAGATGGCTAACCCTAAAATGAATCAACCCACTTCAAATGTTTCTAGCCGCTCTGCCAATGGTTCGGGCAATGGCGGCGTGATTGAGCATGTGCGTCAACTGCTGGCTCAAGGTTATCGAATTGGCACCGAACACGCCGATGAGCGACGCTTCAAGATCAGTTCTTGGAAAAGTTGTGCGACCATTCAGTCAAATCGAGAATCTGAAGTGCTGGCTGCGCTCGACTCGTGTATGCAAGAGCATAGCGGCGACTATGTGCGGCTAATTGGCATTGACACAAAAGCTAAAAAGCGGGTGCTGGAAACAATAATTCAGCGTCCAGGTGCGGCACCGACAAAGCTTTCAAACGGTTCGTCTAGCAGCTATTCGGCACCGTCTTATGCTTCTAGTAGTGGCAACGGAAACGGTCATGCGGCGGCTAGTGGCTCGATCGAAGGTTCTGTCGTTGCTCAAATTCGTCAAGTTTTAAGCAAAGGCGGACGGATTGGGATCGAGTTTGCTGACGAGCGTCGGTTCCAAACAAGCTCTTGGAAAAGCGCTTCGGTTCAGGCGAACAACGAGTCTGGAATTTTGGCTGAAGTGCAAGCGTGCATGACAGATCATGCAGGTGAATATGTGCGGATCATCGGCATCGACCCCAAAGCAAAGCAGCGAGTTTTAGAATCGATCGTCCAACGTCCCTCCAGCAAGCAACATATCTCTAATCCGACTGTGAGACCTACTTCCAACGGTGGAGCGGCTCCGAGTCACAGTGCAGTCCGCACTGATGGCAGTGTTGCCGAGCAGGTGCGTCAACTGTTGTCGCAAGGCGCGGCGATCGGTCTAGAGTTTGCCGATGAGCGACGATTCAAGATCAATTCTTGGAGCAGTGCGCCTTTGATCCATACGAGATCAGAAGGGGAAGCGATCGCGGCTCTAGAATCTTTTATCGCAGACCACAGCAGTCACTATGTGCGCCTGGTTGGTGTCGATACAACTGCGAAGAAGCGAGTTTTAGAAACCGTCATTCACCGTCCTGGTAAAACACCTGAAACCTCTCTAGTTTTAGATCCTCCGGTTTATGCTCCACCCGCTTCAACGAGTTCCTCCTCGGCACGTTCAGCTTCAGGGAGTCAAAAGCTCAGTAGTGAAGCGCTTGATCAGGTGCGTCAGCTAGTGCGTCAAGGCGCTCGAATTGGCTTAGAGTATGCAGATGTCCGTCGCTACAAAGGTGGCGCTTGGCAGACTGGGGCTTCGATTCAAGCAAACTCTGAATCTCAGGCGATCACGGCTCTTGAATCTGCTTTGTCTGACTATGCGGGCCAATATGTACGCTTGATCGGCACCGATCTGAAGGCAAAACGTCGCATCATTGAGATGGTCATTCAAAAAGCTGGAAAGTAACTAGTTTTGAGTTTTGAGTTGGTAATCAATTCAGAACTCAGAATTCAAAACTCTTGAACGATGTATCCTTTGCCTCTGCAACTATGTCCGATCGACACCACCCATTATCTGGTGAGTGGCGATGTCACCATTCACGAAGGGGTCGCGATCGCGCCGGGGGTTCTGCTGCAAGCAGATCCGGGCAGCAAGATCATTATTGGTGCTGGAGCCTGCATTGGCGTTGGCTCAGTGCTGCACGTCCATGAAGGTACGCTGAAAGTCGGAGCAGGTGCCAGCATTGGCGCGGGGGTTTTGCTGGTGGGTCAGGTCACCATCGGCGATCGGGCTTGCATTGGGTCAGCAGCAACGATTTTAGAGAGTGCTGTTGAAGGGGGGGCACTGGTGGCACCGGGTTCTCTGGTGGGCGATCGCAGCCGTCCTTTAGAAGCACTCGAATCTGCCCCAATTCAATCTACTCCTGTGTCCGAAGCGCCTCCAGACCCGTGGGCTGATCCTCAAACACCTTCTGAAGCGGAAGTTCTACCCGAAGATCCGTCACCCGAACATTCATTACCCGAACCAAACCCTGTGGTGATTGCTAGTGTTTATGGGCAGTCTTACGTTAATAATCTTCTCGTCAAGCTGTTTCCTCAAAATCAACAAAATTACAACGCGCCTGACAATGGGCATTCTCCGAACGGAAATTCTTAAGGACGATCGGGCGATCGCCCATCTGTATTTATCAGCAGAAAAAACCAGGACTGAAGAACTTTACAGACCCGTTAAGATTGAAGTTATAAGAACTGCCCTGTCACCCCTTCGCTGATGAATCGTCTAGACAGATTTACTGATACTGCCTTAGGTCTTGTCTCTACCGAAAGCTTTCCGGCGATCGTGGGCATTGCTGACATGATGCTCAAGTCATCAGACGTGACGCTGGTGGGTTACGAAAAAACGGGTGGGGGCTTTTGCACCGCTGTCGTGCGGGGCGGAATTTCAGATGTGCGATTGGCAGTCCAGGAAGGAATCGATCTCGCTGCTCAGTTTGGGCAGAAGGTTTCTACCCTGGTCGTGCCTCGCCCGATGGCAAACTTAGAAGCGGTCTTGCCGATCGGCACCAAACTCGCAGAACTCGCCAAAGGCAGACACGGCAATCCTTTTCGCAATCAGGCGGTCGGCTTGCTCGAAACTCGCGGATTTCCGGCAATGGTCGGCGCGGCGGATGCAATGCTCAAATCGGCAGATGTGACGTTAACGGCCTATGAAACGATCGGGTCAGGGCTTTGCACCGCAATTATTCGCGGCACGATCGCAAACGTCGCGATGGCGATCGATGTGGGAATGCAAGAAGCCGAGCGCATTGGCGAACTTCACTCTGTAATGGTGATCCCTCGTGCCCTCGAAGATTTAGATCAAACCCTGCCGCTCGCAAGCTGCTGGATCGAAGAGTTGCAGCCATTGCGCCTCCCGATCGAACTCAAAGAAACCGAAAAAGAATTGGTCGCATTGCCAGAACTTCAGCAAGAGCTTCAGTCTCTAGCCCCAACTCAGAGCGG
The DNA here is from genome assembly GCF_001895925.1 of Phormidesmis priestleyi ULC007. GTDB lineage: Bacteria > Cyanobacteriota > Cyanobacteriia > Leptolyngbyales > Leptolyngbyaceae > Phormidesmis_A > Phormidesmis_A priestleyi_A. The sequence goes on from NZ_MPPI01000028.1 coordinate 13,797, forward strand.
ACTGCAATTGCCAGAATCTCGCCAACCCAAGGCAGAAGAGTTGCTAGAACTCTCGATGCAAACCCCTCAAGAAGAGCCGCTAGAAACTACTCAACCGCCTGAACCGAAAACGCTCAATCAGCCTCCAGAAGAATAATTAGGAAAAAGCAGTCTCCTGTGCAAAGTGCTTTATAGCAGGGCATCCTAAGCACACACCTAACACCAACTCTGACTAATGGCGGATCAATACACTCCGATCGTGTGTCAGCTAGAACAGGATGCAAATGCTGTCCGAATTAAAAAGCTGATTTTATACGCCTGCAAAAACTGGTGGGAGAATGATCTCAATCGCCTTAGTGTTATCAGCTTGCAAAGCCTAGTGCAGGAGTTGCGCTATCTCAATCCCACGTTGGAGCGTCTGCAATATAAACTAAAACTTCTGGTTGGCACTCTTAGCAAACAAGAAGAATATCTTCAAGTCGCGAACACGATTATAGAAAATCTGGCAGCGTTATATAGAACTGCACCTGCGATCGAGAAAACCCCGATCAGCACCAATCCGCTCGATGGCATTGGCGGCGAGTTACAAACACAAATTACACAAGCTTTAGAGCAAGCAGCAAATTCTTCTAGCCGCATCAAAAAACTGATGATTTGCGCGGCTCTCAAATATTGGGAGACCGACCCGATTAAAGTTGAGCAGGCAGAAATCAAAAAACTAATCAGCGAATTAGCCCATCAATATCCGACGATCGAAAGCCTACAAATCGGATTGGCGGCGATCGTCAAAAGTCTCAACAAGCCGATCGAATATGCCGCGATCGCCAATATGATTTTGCGAGAAATGGGCAAGTTATATGTTCAAGAAGATGGGGTTCCCCTTCAAGAGGCGGCAGGCGTTCTAACTTCTCAGGCGCTAAATCAGCCGATTTGCCAAACCGCAGATCCTGCGCTCAGTCTCTTTGACATACGGCTAGAGATCATCAAGTTTGCCAATCCACTTCGGGCAAAAATTCTGCTGTTTTCTCTGGTTTACTATCCATTCACGGGCAAAGAACAGGATTGGTCAAATCTAAAACTCTATAGCCTAGAGGGGTTGCTTCGCAGTGTCACAACCGTGTGTAGCTCTCTAGAAGCGTTGCAGTTAAAGCTAGAAGAAATGGCACACCAGTTAAACCAGCCAGAAGAATATCTCGCAGTCGCCAGCGTGATTCTCAAAAGCGTGAAACCGGGGTATGCCGAACTTCAACAGCAACAGCAAGACTTAGAAATCAGTGCTGCCGATGTCACACGGGCAGACTCGACGCAAGTTTTGATCGCTCCTGTAGCGAAATTGATCTCAGGGATCGAAAATAGAAAGTTATGAATGGTCAAGACGTATTAGAGCGCTATGAATCGGGAGAGATGAATTTCACGAGGGCAAACCTGAGTGGAATTAATTTAATGGGAGCAGATTTAATTGGCGCAAATTTAGCCCATGCTGATCTGCATCACTCGATTCTAATTTTGGCTTATTTGAATCGATCGAACCTCACCCACGCCAACCTCAAAGGCACTAAACTGTGCGGTGCAAATCTCAGTCAAGCCGACTTACTCAACGCAAATTTGTGCGATGCCGATCTGCACGGAGCGATTCTCTATGGAGCTGATTTGCGAGGTGCCGACCTGAGTTTAGCAACCTTGGTAGATGCCAATTTTAGAGATGCCGATCTGCGAAACGTAAATTTTAGTGGCGCAGATCTCCGGGGTGCTTGCTTGCGCGGGGCAAACCTGCGAGAAGAAAAACGTGCTTATAAAGGCGCAAACCTACGCGGTGCCGATCTGCGAGGTGCTGACTTGCGCGGGGCGAATTTATCGGGGGCTGACCTGAGTCGATCGAACCTAATCGGCGCAAATCTCAGTGAAGCCACCCTCCGAAACGCAGACCTCACTGAAGCCAACTTAACCGATGCAATTCTCAACGGGACATTTTTAACCGACGCAAATTTAACGGAGGCAAATCTTAGCCGAGCCATATTACGCAACTGCAAGCTCAACCGCGCCCAGTTAAACGAGGCAAATTTAGCAGACGCTGATTTGAGAGATGCCACGCTGAGTGATGCGAAACTGCACAAAACTAATTTTCAACGGGCAAATTTGACGCGATCGCGCCTCAATCGTGCCGAATTTAATCACGCAAATCTTCGTCATGCAACATTGGTAGACGCTCTTTTGATCAAAGCTTACTTGGGTCGGGCAGATTTGCGCGAGGCAAATTTAGCAGGAGCGAATTTAGCGGGGGCAGAACTCAGCAGCGCTCTGTTGAATGGAGCAATTTTGCAAGGCGCAACGTTACCCGATGGCAGCGTGCAGACCTAACTCGTGAACTGCACGCAGGAAATTTTATGAGTTAATGAATCTATCCTTTTAATGTGCGATGTGATGAGTGGGTTTATCAGTGCCCTCCTTGCTGGAGTCACTGCCTTTATTGCTACCAACTTAGATGACATTGTGATCTTGATGCTGTTTTTTGCCCAGACCAATGCAGCCTTTCATCCCAAGCATATTGTGGCGGGCCAATATTTAGGCTTTGGCGCTTTGATTCTCGCAAGTTTGCCCGGTTTTTTTGGAGGCTTGATGGTGCCCAAAACTTGGATTGGGTTGCTCGGATTGTTACCCATCGCGATCGGGCTTTATCACCTGATTCACCGAGAAGCAGACGATCAGGTTCAGACGATCTCAAATGACTTCAAGGAGTCAAAGATTAAGCTGCCAATTTTGTCGGCGTTAGGGTTGTTGGCTCCTCAAACTTACCAGGTGGCGGCAGTGACGATCGCCAATGGTGGCGACAACATCGGAATTTATGTGCCGTTGTTTGCTACCAGCAATGCCGCCAGTCTCGGAGTCATTCTCAGTATTTTCTTTGTGATGGTGGGAGTGTGGTGTTATGTGGCGTATCAACTCGCTCGTCACCCGATCGTCGCTCGTGTGTTGACTCGTTATGGCTCGGCGATCGTTCCGTTTGTGCTCATCGGGTTAGGAATTTTCATTCTGGTTGATAGCGGCACTTACAAACTACTCACAACCCCTTGAAAGGATGTCTGAGAAGCCCTTGGTGTCTTCTTCGTTCAGATTTTCCCACCCCGAAATAAATTTCGAGGTGAGTGAATGCGATAACGACTCTTTTTCAGAACCCCTCTTAACGTCAGTTCGATGAGTTTTTTCGCTTCGTTCTTCAGCGCTTCAGCCCCCTAAATCCCCAAATTCTGGGGGACTTCAAGCCCAGAATTTAGGTTCAAAGTCCCCCAATTTTGGGGGATTTAGGGGGCAACCCGGATTTGCAACCGCAGCGAAAGGCTTCATCGAATTCACGTCTTCTTAGCTTCCGCAGGTCAAGATTCCTTCTTTCACTCCGTCAGTTCTCGTCTGCACTTGGAGCTTGGGTTGCTGTCCGGGATAGCATCGGACTAACGCTCGATCGCCACTCCGAGTCATGTACAAAATGTAGATGGGTTTACCGCCTAATACGGCTGGAACAAGCTGTGGAGGGGCAGGGGCAGTTGCAATCGCAGGTACTAAACTGGCAATGCCAAGAAATGCCCCGGTCGATCCGATCGCCAACGCTGAGAAACGGGTTACAAACTTCAGCTTCATCTCACACCTCAGATAATAGTTTTGACTAAAGTTTTTAACTGACTTGTTCAGATTAAAAGACCGCCAATCTATTGTCAAATCAATGGATTGAGGGATTTGATTGACTGACTTCTCTCATCAGCCAATCAGAAGAGATTCAAACCCGATTTAAAACTCTCGGATTGAAGGCTGTCCGTCTTTGATTTCTCCAACGAGAACTAGGTCAGTCACGCCGACAAATAAACCGTTCTCTAACACACCAGGAATGTTGTTGAGGGTCTTCTCAAGATCAGCAGGATTGTCAATGCGATCGAACTTGACATCGATCACCAGATTGCCCTGATCTGTGACGACCGGGCCTGCTTTTTTGATGCCCATCCGCAGTTCGGGTTTGCCGCCTAACTTGACGATCGCTCGCATCACCGGAGTTACCGCCATCGGAATCACTTCGACCGGAAGCAAAAACGTTGACCCCAAATGCTCGACGAGTTTGCCGCTATCGACGACGACAATAAACTGATTAGCGAGAGAATCGACGATTTTTTCTTGCGTATGGGCTGCCCCGCCCCCTTTGATCAAATTCTTGTGCGGATCGACTTCATCGGCTCCATCGATCGCGACATCAATGTGATCAATTTCATCTAAGGTCACGAGCGGAATGCCATATCGTCTCGCCAACACGATCGCTTGAAACGAGGTCGGAACGCCTTTGATGTCTTTCAGGTCGCCCGATTTGAGTCGATCGCCCAACGCCTGGATTGCGTAAGCAGTGGTTGACCCAGTGCCCAGCCCCACAATAGAACCAGACTGCACTCTAGCGGCGGCGGCAACCCCCACCTGCTGCTTCATAATTTTTGCGGGGTCAGTTTCTACGCTCATGATCAAAAGTCCTCAACAATTCGTCTAAAGGGTGAGGGGTCAATTGGCGACTCCTTCTCATCATTAATACTATCTGTACATGACCCTTCCATCAGCACTTAACCACTTGACACTCACGTCTCTAGGAGTTCAAAGTGCAGCATCCAGGTTTACCGTCTTGCTAATCTTTAGGAATGCAAACTCATTGAAGAAGCGGGTTTTGTCTGATTTTCTGGAGACACACTGCGACGAGTGGCTTCTACAAAACGGCTGACTCGAATCGGGTCGATCGCTTGCGATCGTTTTCCCTGACGCTTGAGCGAACTCGACACGATTACGCCATCCGCCGCCGTCATCAATTTAGGAATATTCTCCCAATCGGCACCACTGCCAATAAAAACAGGCGTTCCTTGAGCGGCGGCGCTAGCGAGTTCTAAATCTTCTAGACTCGGAGGGCTGCCCGTTGCCCAACCAGAGAGAATCACTGCATCGGCTAAACCTCGCTCGATCGTGTCCTGCACAGCCGTTGTCAAATTGGGCGAACCTAACGGACGAGCGTGTTTCACCAATACATCAGCAAAGACTTTGACATCGCATCCTAACTCGCGACGATAGCGCAGCAGCTCATGGGCGCGACCCTCGATCATGCCTTGATCGGTTGCCATGATGCCCGTCCAGACATTGACCCGAATGAATTGAGCTTGGACGCAAGCCGCGATCGCGAATGCACTTTGAGCATCATTTCGCAGCACATTGATCCCGATCGGCAGCGTCACCATATTCATCAATCGCTGGATCACGACTGTCATGGCGCTGACCACTGCCGGATCGACATGATCTTTAGGAAATGGGGCATCAAAGAAATTTTCGACGATGATGCCATCTACGCCACCTGCTGCTAGAGCGGTTGCTTCTTGTTCGGCGCGATCGATGACTGCCTTGAGGCTGCCACCCCAACGCGGGGAGGTCGGCAGGGGCAATAAATGCACGACACCAATAATCGGATTAGGGGTTTTAAAGACTTGTTTTAGATCCACGTATCCAATGTTTGGCTTCAGCAGCAAAGGTTCAACTGATTCAAATGATAGCTGTTTACCGTACCCGAATTCGCTCTATGAAAGGTCTTCTAGGCTCAAGTCTGTTCCTCTATAGTGAGAGAAACCTTACTCAAAGCACTTATGTTGCTTCATCTGAGTACTTGGCTAGAAGTTGAAACTGAGGGTTTTCTCATGAATAGCAGCACCGACTCGGAAAATTACGTTCTGTCGCCAGATTCGATCAAGGCTTATCGTTATGCAGTCTACTTCGAGAGTGAGTGGCTGTGGAAGGAAAAAAATTCGCTGTGTCGGGCAAATGCAGCGCGGAGACTTGCAGAGTTGACGGCTAAACTTGCTGAGATGGAAGACGAAGAAGCGAGAGAACTTTCAGAGCAAGATTCGGCTAGTGAAACCGCTTAATTAATAGAGCGATCGACTAGGTTTTCTATGAATGATTCAAAATCTGCCGACTGAAGCCAGATTCAACGTCTGCGATCGCTTCTTTTGTCAGATTTTCCATCGCAATGTCTTTCTCTTATTGTTCGTTCCATTGCTGCTGGTTTAACTCAAAAAGCTGACGAAAAAGAGTGACTTTTCATAGACATTAGGACTTACGCATTGACAGAAAACAGTAGTATGCACTTTTGATATTTGGTATCCAAAACTACACTTTTTAACAGGCTTTCAAGTGATTTTGAACAAGAACTCAGGTTCAAAGTCGTTTCTTAGAAATGCTGTAACCCAGTAATTGCGTTAATGCACACCTGCATTTTCGGGTCAATGCGTAAGTCCTAGACATATTGCTAATCCTCTTTTGAAAGCTTGGGCAAGACCCTATCAAGAAGTTCTTCTAAGATTGCTCCCATTGATTTACCAGTCTTGGCACTTTCAATTTTCAGGCGGGTTTTAATCTCTTCATCAATTTCTACTCTCAGCCAATCTCTTTTTTTTTCAAGCTTCCCAGCCATTCTGAAATCACCACTTGCTTACTCAACTATTAAGCATTACTGCCACTCTTCAATACAATGGCACTATTGACATGACTAGCATTACTAGCAAAACTGTGATATTTGTCAAATATGCCAAAAGTCAAAAGCCAGTGCATTCCGGCGGTCAACCTTCAGCACTGGCTTTGGCTCCTATTCGTTCGGAGACATGATTATTATGAGCTATCGCAGACGACTACAAACCTGGACAGTGATTCGGTTACTGCCAAGAATGCAGCGAGTCACCATCGGACGGTTTAACCACTATTCCGATGCAGAAGGACATCTACAAATTTTGCGGCGACTTATCCCCGAAGGAGAATTTCTGCTAATTTTCGATCCTTGGTGATTTGATTTTAGGAGTGGGCGATCGTTTCCGAAGTTCCAAAAGATCGCTCCAAAAAACGATCGCCCACTTCAATTACTCCTCCGCCTCAGCGCTCTCAGTTTGTTGACGCGACTTGCTTCCTGCAAGAGCGATCGCCATCGCATCCACCACCCGCGACACTGGAATCACCTCCATTCCCGGCACATTAGAATAGGAACCTTTGGGCACGATCGCCCGCTTAAATCCCAGTTTTGCCGCTTCTTTTAGCCGCAATTCCATTTGAGACACCGATCGTACCTGTCCGCCTAAACCAACTTCACCGATGACGACGGTTTGCGGATCGATCGAGCGATCGCGGAAACTTGCCGCCACTGCCACCGCAATGCCCAAATCTGCCGCAGGTTCCCCCACGCTCAGACCGCCCGAAGACGCAACATAAGCATCGAGTTTAGAGAGCGGAATGCCAACTCGTTTCTCTAGCACTGCCAGGATTTGCAGCAGCCGATTGTATTCAATCCCGGTGGTCGATCGGCGCGGAGAACTATAGCTCGTCGCACTGACCAACGCTTGCAGTTCAACGACGATCGGGCGAGTTCCTTCACAGGCGACGATCGTCGCCGTCCCCGGCGTGGCTTCTTCTCGGTTCCCCAAAAATAGCTCTGACGGGTTAAGAACTTCTTGCAATCCCTGATCGACCATTTCAAACACGCCGATTTCATGAGTCGCGCCGAAACGATTCTTAACAGAGCGCAACAGGCGGTGACTCGCGAAGCGATCGCCCTCAAAATAAAGCACAGTATCTACGAGGTGTTCTAGAACTTTGGGCCCAGCGATCGCGCCTTCTTTGGTGACGTGTCCGACAATAAACAGCGTGATGTTCTGCCGTTTGGCGACCTGCATCAGCACTGATGTACACTCCCGCACCTGAGACACCGAACCCGGAGCCGAACTCAACGAACTGTAGTAAAGCGCTTGAATACTGTCAATCACCGCTACAGCAGGTTTGAGCGCCTCCAGTTCGACGAGAATCGTATCTAAATCGGTTTCGGGAAGCAGGTAAAGGTCGGCATCGGTGGCGATCGCGTTTTTAGGAGTCGCAGAATCTAGCGAACTCTCAGAGGTCTCATCAGTTTCTACCTGTTGACCAATTCCCAACCGTTGCGCCCTCAGCTTCACCTGTTGCCCCGATTCCTCAGCGCAAACATAGAGCGTTCGATAGCGGGTGGCCAGTCGATTTGCCGTTTGCAGCAGCAGCGTCGATTTGCCGATGCCGGGGTCGCCACCAATCAAAACCAGCGAACCCGGTACAATTCCTCCACCGAGAACTCGATCGAGTTCGGTGTATCCAGACGACAAGCGAGACTGAGGATGATCGGTAATTTGAGTTAAGGTCAGCGACGAAACCGCCTGAGCCGTGGCATTACGGGCTGAGGTGCGGCTTTTGCCGCTGGTTCTGATTTGAGCGACCTGACCAATTCCAGCCGAAGAGTTTGTCGATCGTACCACCTGTTCTTCTAGAGAATTCCAGGCAGCACACGACGAGCAACGACCCAGATATTGGGGAGATTCTGCCCCACATTGGTTACAAACAAAGTGCGATCGTAGTTTTGGCATTACAAAAATTATCGTGATATTCCTTCATAAAGTAGACAATCGTTAAGAAAGTCGGAAGGTCAGTGATAGTGAGGCTTTGACGAACTGAAAATTGTGAAGTGAGTTACTATCTTAATGATAAAGTACAAAAAATTAACGATCAGAGATTTGACCTAGGGAGCGTTGAAGAAGTTGGAAAATCACAAAGAAAAAATATTAGTCGTCGATGACGAGGCAAGCATTCGCCGCATCCTTGAAACTCGTCTTTCAATGATTGGCTATGATGTCGTTACGGCTGCTGATGGAGAAGAAGCCCTCGACACATTTCGTAACTCTGAACCCGATCTGGTCGTTCTCGACGTGATGATGCCAAAACTTGACGGCTATGGAGTCTGTCAAGAACTGCGGAAAGAGTCAGATGTGCCCATTATTATGCTAACGGCGCTTGGAGACGTTGCCGATCGCATCACAGGCTTAGAGCTAGGAGCAGATGATTATGTCGTCAAACCCTTCTCGCCTAAAGAGCTAGAAGCCCGAATTCGCTCAGTCTTGCGGCGAGTTGAGAAAACAGGCGCACCCGGAATTCCCAGTTCTGGTGTGATTCACATCAACACGATTCGGATTGACACCAACAAGCGCCAAGTCTATAAAGGCGATGAGCGCATTCGGCTGACTGGAATGGAATTTAGTCTTTTAGAATTGTTGGTCAGCCGCTCTGGAGAGCCGTTTTCTCGATCGGAGATTTTGCAAGAAGTGTGGGGCTACACGCCTGAACGTCACGTTGACACTCGTGTGGTCGATGTCCATATCTCTCGCCTGCGCGCCAAGCTAGAAGACGATCCCAGCAATCCAGAACTGATTTTAACCGCTAGAGGAACGGGCTATCTCTTCCAGCGAATTCTTGAACCGGGTGAGGTCGAGTAATTTCTGAAGAATCATGAGTTTTGAGTTCTTGAAATTCAAAACTCTCTAGCATTTAATCTCTGATCAAACTTGAAGCGTTTGGCAAAAAGATGTCCGTCGTTAAGGAGCTTGCTGTGACACCCGATAGAGACATCAGCAGGGAGCCATCAGGCTTAAATCGAATCAAAGTGCTGCTGTTGAGTTCGGTTCCTGGCTCGATCGCAACTTGGTCAATCTGGATGTCCGCAGGCAAGCCAATGCGATCTTCGCCAACCTGAAAGTCGATGACTTGGCTCAATCCATTCCGGCATAGCCTGAAGACATCGGCACCCGCTCCTCCAGTCAGCCAGTTGTTCCCTGTTCCGCCATCGAGAATATCGGCACCTGTTCCGCCCCAGAGAATGTCATCGCTTGCGCCACCCCGAAGAATATCATCGCCACCGAGTCCTTTAAGGAAATCATTTCCACCCTGACTATTGATCACGTCGTTAGAATCGTCGAAGCCCATCACATCGTTATCCGAGTCATTCAGAAAGGTGACTGAGTTTCGGTTGAAGACTTGAGCAATGATCAGGTTAGCATCTATCACATCAAACGAGTCTTGAATGGAAGTTGTTTCTCCGTTAAACACGATGTTGCCTAGCATGAGCGGAGTTTCACTGATGGTCAAGAAGTTGTCAAGATTTTCTAGGTTAAAATCCTTGAGGATAATGCTTATATTTTGTACATCCGCAAATGTGAGGGTCAAATCATTGCCTTGCTGATCGAGGAGCAGATTTTTGGCGATCAGTTGCGGTCCCTGAAAGTAGAGAGTATCCACTTCTCGAATAATGTCGTCTGAAGGATTTCTGTTTGTGCCAACGCCCCCAAAATTTCTGACTTCGTAACTGCCTGTTGTCAGCGTAAAAGAGTGGATTCCCCCAGAGCCATCCAAGACTTGAGGAGGAGCGATGACCACTATTTCAGGAGTCACGATCGAATGCGTTTTCTCTAGCTCTTGAGTTCTGGGCTTGCCAATATCTGCGCTCAGATCAGGGCGATCGCTAGGCTGATTTGTTGATTCGCTACTGGGATCGGCGAATGAGACAGCAGGATTTGTCTGGTTGAATGAGATGGATGGAGATCGTGGCGTTTCTTTAGGGAGGCTAAACCTCAGAAGCAGTGTGGTATTGAAGCCTGTCACATCTAGGTTATCAAAATCGCTGCCTGCAAAAATGAAAGGATTAGGGATAAAAATTGCTCGATCGTCGTCCGATTCAACCCATTCAGGCGAGGCACGATCGGGGGAGCCACTGTGCTGAGATTTGGTGTTTTGTGAATTCATCGACGTGCTCAAATCGTAGTTTCGCACCAAGGATGAAGGTGTTGGAGCAGGCGATCGCTGCACCGTTTCAAATGGAGAATCAGAGCGATTGTCATTTTTTGAGATTTGGGACAACAACCACAATCCAGAAAATTGTCCGCCTTGATTCGCTAACTGGTTTAGTTTTCCATCATTAGCATTGTTAAATGTATTTGCAGCAGCTTGCTTAATTGTATTTTCGTGAGCATTCAATGCTGCGTTGCTATTTAAGCGACTGGTCGTAGGTGCGTGAAACTCGATCGTCCTTCTCTGAAATGCACTTTTGCTTAGTGTAAGCAGTATCAGCTTGTCAGAAGTTTTACTATAATCAATTCTCTGAAATTTCGCCGAGATGCGTCGAGTCAAGTGACGAACGATCGCCCCAACTGCTGCGAGAATTGCCGGGCTAGTCGCAGCCTCTTGATTGCTTTCCGACGCATTTTCAGCGGTTTTAGCAGAGGTACTAAACTCTTGGGCAATGTGTTCTAATAACTGCTCCACTGTCCAGATCGACACTGCGCGATCGCCGCCCACATATCTGTATGGTTTGTAGGTGATCAGTGCAGAGACTCGATGAACGATCGCAAACTCTAACTCTGCTGCCGCCAATTTTTCGGATGCGAGCGCTCTGCCTTTCTTATACTGATAGCGAGGCGGAATTTCTACACCGGATTGCTGAAGCTGCCAAAGGATAGATGCTCGTTTAGCAGCACTCAAGTCACTTAAGATTGAGTCGAGTGTCGCTGGAGCGACCATAACCTTGACTCCGATAGCTGGACAGCATTGATGAATTTGCTGTAAAAGATCCCAGCACAAATATCTCTGCTCTGTGATGAAGCCAGAGGGTTCTCCATATAGACGAGCTAACGTATCGCTTGCAAGGGTAATGAGACTCATCAGTTGCTGCACCCCGCCCTCAAAAGAGTAGTGACTGGGATCTCCTAGCTAGTCAGGAGACTGTTTGACAACAAAGTCAGCAAAGATTCTAGGCGCACATCCAGGAATGGCGAATTTGTGCTTGCGATAGTAAGCCGCAATCTGTTTGGGAGTGCAATCCCGATTTTATTTCTTGGCTATTACTTTTTACATAGGTTAACACAATTCTAAGCGTTGGGTAGGTATTAATACTAGATTTAAGTTTTAAGGCGAAAAAAGGGTGCGATCGCAGCAGTCAAAAGAACGCAACAAACTTAGCTGCTAAGAACGAGGCTCCCACAGGCTCTATTCTTAACTAGGCTTGTTGACGAGTTTGATTGTGTTTGGTCATCTTTGTACGCTCAATCCAATCTTCGATCGCGCTGACAACTTTAGTCATTGTCTGAGGGTCGGATGTCCTTAAGTGAGAGCGGATTGCTTCTAAACCTGGTAAAACTTTTTCCACGGCACTTAAGAAGTCGATCGCCCCGACTGCGTTGCTTTTCTTCAGCGAAGGGGTGACTTGATCGAGAAATTGCTCCATTAGTTCAGGATGTTTTTTGAGTTGTAGAAGCATCGTAGCGGGGATTTCTACTTCCTCAGTTTTTTTTTCGTCTGTTTTGCTCTCTTGTAGGGCTTTAATGGCTGCTTCTTCTAGCCAAGAATTGATGCTTCTGCCTGCATCTTTAGCCGTATGAGCAATATTTCGATGAACTTCTGGCGACGTGCGAAAGGGAAGTTTCCCAGAAAAATTTTCAGGCTTTTCAGGCTCAACTTTCTCAAGCTTGCAAAACTTCAGGTAAGTGTCGATCGTCTTCTCAAATTCTTCTTTCGCTTTTTCAACCGTCTTTCCCTGAAAGTGCAGAAGCTCTCTACTCACGTTGTTGACCTTGCCACAGACTAATTCTGCTTTCTCATCAATCGAGAGGGATGCTGTGTAACCCAAGTAATTCAGCATAGAATCAGTTCCCTCTGCTAGTTCTAATGTCCAACATGGTCAAAAACTCTCGAATTTTCATCACCTGATATTCGTCCACACACTCATCATGTCCCAAGGGAGAGAGGATGGTAATTCGGTGGTCGCAATCAGGATGAGGTACTCTAACACAAATTTTGTTGCTCATCTCACGAATCGTTGCCCCTTGCAATCCTGCTAGAAGCGCGATCGCGTTCGTCCAAAGAATGTCGGTGAGTGGCGGGTCTTTGAAAATGCACTCAAGAGTTTGCTGCTGCTGATCATTGTGGTTGTCAGGATGGTGGATGCACATTCGAGTTTTTCGCGATCGAAGCTCAGACTGACCAAACTTTTTTGCAGCAAAAATGAAAATCCTCACCTTAGAACGTTTCTGGAGGTGGTGGACTTCAGCTTGGCTGACTCGGCTAGAAGAATCTGGGTAGAAAACTTTTAGCGGAGAGTTTACATCAGCATACCTGAAGCTCTGTAAGAACACTAGAACCGTATCGGGGGCATTAGTAAATCCCTGACGCAATGCCAGTTATCTGTTTGAACAAGAAGGTTAGCTGATGCAGCAGTCAGAGGTCAATCTGAGCTTCAATACACTGCTCTCTTGATATCGTAACCAGATATCATTGTCAACCTTTATGAGGATATCTTTAACTCTACTTTTTGCAGCACGATATCGTTTTTTGATATCAATTTAAGATTTTTGTGCTATCGTTAATTCATAAATTTGTCTAAGCAACCGCAAAACTGCTTGGGCAGGACAGATCAAAATACGCCGATTTTAGAAATAACAACTTAGTTTATCCAGGAGGAATCACTCAGAATGAACTGCCCTTCCGACTGTAATCAGGGAAACTGTCCATTTGTCAACGATCCCCAGCGAGTAACGCGCTATGTCTGCCTTAGATGCGGTCTAGAGCGCGATATCAATGATGGTATCCATCTTGATCCCTTTCTTCTACCTCTGTTGATCGCATCTTTAGTAGTCATGCTGATCATGAGCCAGCGATCGCCCACGCCTCAACCTGACCAGGCTCCTACTGAATTGCCCTCTCCGTGATTTACCCGTTCCCAATTGGAGAATGACCATGCGTACACTGCCCAAACCAGAGCTTGACACCCATGATCGCTCTCATCCATCTGCCCACTACTCATCTGATCCGTCTTCTCCAAAAGCTTCACTGTTCCAGAAACTTGTGATGGTCGGTGCTGGCGTGTTTGCCGTGGGGGTTGTCGTCATTCCGACTCTGCTTAGTCATCGCCAATCTCGTGTCATCAGCATTCACGCCAACGATTTTTCTGGGTCTGCCCTGGATGATATCAAAACTGCCGTAAAGCACTGCATTGCGGCGACACGATCGCTGAAGGAAGGAGATTATGCTGTCTCAATCGGGTTTGCCGATCGTCCAGAAGTAACGCAAGCAGCGGTTGTCAATGATGTCGCTGCTCTACTCAAAAAATGTGATGCCATTCGTCGCGATCGCATTCCGCCAAGCGTAGGCAAACAACGTGGCACCGATCCGATCGCCCTACTCGACAAAGTTCAGAATCAACTCAAATCACAGCGGACTCGTGGCAATCAAAACCCCGGCGTGATCACGGTTTGGCTGCAAAACGCCGAACCTCGTCTCCGTGGAACCCGATTGGACTTTAAGCGGGTGCGATCGCAGTTGCAGCAAATCACAAATGACCGCAGCACGGTAATCATCTTCGGGCCAACCGGAGAGCTGCAAAGTGATTTAGAGCAAGCGATTCAAGGCATTCCGCAAGTTGAGCTTTGTCCGATCGAGAGCTTTGAACCCTACATCAAGCAAGCCTTCAACACAGCACGCCACCTGCCTTAGATACCTTCCCCTGCTTTCATAAAGGAGTCTACCAATGACTGCACTATCACGTCCGCAATATGTTCCTGAAGATTCGTTTGCTTGGTCGCAACAGACGATCGCAAGTTGGCGACTCTCACCTCAGATTCAGCGCATTGACTACGACAGCCGTCATGAGATGGCCCAGTTTCAGATACAGGACGGAGAAACGACTCTGGCTCAGACACGCATCGAACACTTTGCCGCAATTGTTCTGCATCGTTGGCCAAAAGCAGTCATCTTAATGGTCGAGCTGTTTGTTCTATTTTTAGGAATGCTGGCCTTTAATGCCTTGCCCACTCAGTTGGCCAAGCTTTTAGGTCGTCAAGAATGGTCTGAAGGAATTGGGCTGTTGGTAGGGGCGGCTTTTGCGTGGTTAATTCACAATCGGGCTGTGCGCGGACTGGGTAAACTGCGTCGTCGCCACGATTCTCGTCAGGCACTGCAAATGATCCAAACTCTGCAAAAAGCGTCGGCTCAAAACGAGTTTTTTCGAGATTTCTATAGGGGTCAGCAGTCTTGTCTGAGTCGGGTTGAGGGAGGAAATCTGCAAGGGCAATTTTGGCTCGATTTGGGGGTGACGATCGTCGTCAGCCTGCTAGAAGGAGCCGCGATTTTTTATCAGGTGCAGCAGAACCCCCAGTCAACCGAGTGGGCAATTTTGAGCAGTGTTCTGCCCGTGGCGTTGATTTGGCTGGCGGCATTGCTGCAAAGCGATCGCGCAGACTTTGCTGATTCCTGTGCAGAACTGATCTCCGACTATCGGGACTTTTTACCAGATGGCACAATTTCACAAGAGCAAACTCTACGCCTATACGAATTGGATGCGGTGTTCAAGCATTTTACGGCAGCGATTCCTTCTGAAATCAAAACGGTGAAGGGTGCCCGCGCCAACGCTAGAAGCGAATTTTCTCAGGTGCGAATCGAGCAGCTAGAAGCAGAATGCATCCAAGATATCGAGGAGCGGAATGAGAAACTGCGGCAAGTTCTTCAGCAGCTACCGAATCAATTTCCCATGCCCCAAAAGTTTGATGTAGCTGGATATCGCGGCTTTGAAATTCCTAGCGATCAACACAACGCTTGGCAAAATAACACAGAACAGATTGCTCAAGAGGTCGTCAAACTCAAAGCTGAAGCAGAAGAAGATTATGACCTAATTCGAGCGCGAATTTGCCAACAAATCAGGAAGTGGCAGCGGATTAAAACTGAGGCAGAGCAAACCCGATCGAGAGCCGAAAAGGAATGACCAGACCGCAAACACGATTTTGGAGAGGATAAAATGCTGAAATTTGCGATTCCTGTTGTTTGTGCAGCAGTTTTACTAGCTGCGACTAATCCTGGAGAAGATGCCTACGCAGCCTGGGTTGCCCAAAATCTGCAATCTGCGGCGTGTCAGAAACCGAAATCGTCTGCTTGCTTTGCAGCCACTTCAGTGCCTCAGGAGGTTTTGACTTCTACAATCAAGCATTACACTCACCGTCAGAATTGCGTTTTCTTTAGCGTCTATACCACTCATTTCTTTAGCATTCAGAAGCAAGGATTCGGTTTGAGTGGCTTTTTTATCGCCCATTGATTTGAGCGAAGATTGTTTCAATTATTTGAATCTGGCTCATCTAAGTCGCTTTCAAGCAACTCGATTAAATGACAGTTTTGAAGCAGGGCGGCACTTTCTGGCATCAGAAAATTTTGCAGTTTATAGACTTGCTGAAGAATTGCCAGTTCTCGCCCATACTCTTGTTGAATCGTGGCGACACTGGTTTCAAAACTTGTCGCGATCGACGCAGTTTTCAACAGGTGCAGCGTCATGTTGATGTTAGACAAAGGATTGCGTAGCTCTTGATAGAAGTGATTTAATAACCCATCGCGGGTGTTAGAGGCATGAGTCGCTTCAAGATCTGGCTGCTGAGAAGATTCGGGGCGAGAAGCGTGAACATTTCGTGGAGCGGATCTGGCGATGTCTTCGGTTTGAGTTCTTGCGGTCTGTTTGTTGTAACGTTCTAGAAGTGCAGCTTGTTTTTCAAGGCGACCTGAGATAGCACCCAACAGTTCTGTAGCAGTGCAGGGTTTGGTGAGATAGTCATCGGCTCCTAGCTCCATGCCATACCGAACATCTGCTTTTGTGCCCCTGGCGGTGAGAAAGATAAAGGGAATGTCTGCCGTGTCAGCGACTTGGCGGAGATGAGTCAGAACAGAGTAGCCATCTAAATCAGGCATCTGCACGTCACAGAGAATCAAATCAGGGTGGTTGTCGCGGGCAAGTTGAAGCCCAACATTGCCATTTTCACCACCCAAACCGCTAAAGCCTTCTGCTTCTAGCAAGTCTAAAATCGATTCTCGAACCGTTTGTTCGTCTTCAATGACTAAAATTTTCTTCATTAGCAGTGCTGTAACGGTAGCGTAACTGTAAAAATGGTTCCCTTTTCGACTTCGCTGATCACTGCGATCGTGCCACCGTGTAAATCTACGCATTGTTTGACAATTGATAATCCTAACCCCGTTCCAGAAATCGTTTTGACATTGCTGGCGCGATAAAAGGAATCAAACAATCGGGGTTGATCGGCGATCGGAATTCCAATCCCATAATCTTGAATCTGGAAGACAACGGCTTCCTTGTTATAGGTTAAGTTAAATTCTATATTTTTGCCTTGTGGAGAATACTTAATTGCATTCGACAACAAGTTATCCAAAATATGTCGTAACAGATTCTCATCTAAACAGGGGAAAGATAGATCCTCTGAAGTTACAAAATCTGCATTTTTGTGAGTGAGATGAATCGGACAATTCAACGATCGACTCACTTGCAATTCTTCAATCAGGTCTTGACAAAATTGCAGCAGATCGAGCGGCTGAGGATTAAAGGGCAAATCGCCTGACTCGGTTTCTCCGATGGTCAAAACATCCCTTAGTAATTGATCCATTCGTCTCACCGATAGCTGAATGCGCTGTAAATATTCTTGCTTTTTCTCTGATGAAAGCTCTGAGTCGTAGCGTTCTAGAAGCTCAGTCGAGAAAAGAATCGCGTTGAGAGGATTGCGAAACTCGTGAGAGACCACCGAAACAAATCGCGATTTGATTTGATTGAGTTCTTTCTCTTTTACCAGCGCTAATTGAATCGCAACTTCAGCGTGATAGCGAGAGAGCGCAATCTCGATCGTAGTAATTAACTCTCGATCTTCAAACGGCTTCAGAATGTAACCAAAAGGCTCAGTAATCTTGGCTCGTCGCAAAGTATTTTCATCCGCGTGAGCCGTCAAGTAGACTACTGGAAGATTGAACTCTCTACGAATTTTTTCTGCAATTTCTACGCCATCCATTTCGCCGCGTAGTCGAATATCCATCAGCACCAGATCAGGATGGAACTGGGCAGTTAGATCGAGAGCTTCGTCAGCGCAGGTGGCGATCGCAACGACATTATATCCAGCATTGACTAAACTATTTTGAATATCTAAAGCAATAATGCTTTCATCTTCAACGACCAGAATTTTAGCAGCTAACATCGATTAAACCTTTTGTTTTTGCTCAGCAAAACTAATCTTAAAAACTGCGCCGCGCTGGCACTCTAAATCAATGGTGCCGTGGAGCTGTTTAGTGAGACTGCACACTAGCTGTAAACCCAAAGATTTTGTGTTGCGGAAGTTTAGATCGGTGGGAAACCCTGAACCGTTATCTTGAACAATTAAGGTGTAATAATTTTCAGCTTCAGAGAAGAGGCGAATGCTAATTTCGCCTGCCTGACCTGCTGAGAAAGCATATTTCAACGAGTTTGAAATGAGTTCGTTGATAATTAGCCCACAGGGAATGGCTGTATCAATGCTGAGACGCACATCTTTCACATAGACATTCAGCTTAATTAACCGTGAACTGACTGAGTAGGAGCGGAATAAATCGGTGACTAAACTGCGAATATATTCTGCAAAATCAGTTTTGGCTAAATCTTCTGATTGGTAGAGTTTTTCGTGAATTAATGCCATTGCCCGGACGCGATTTTGACTTTCTTTAAACACTTCTAAGATGCGATCGTCTTTAATGTACCCAGCTTGCAGCTTTAGCAAACTAGAGATCACCTGAAGATTGTTTTTAACGCGATGATGAATTTCTTTAAGCAACACTTCTTTTTCTTCGAGAGAAGCGAGAACCCGATCTTCTGCCCACTTACGATCGGTGATATCAATGACTGAGCCAATGATTTCAACGGGTTGTCCCTGGCGATCGCGCAGAAGTTTCATGCCGTCTCGCAGCCAGCGATAGGAGCCATCTTGATGCAGAAATCGATATTCACAAGTGAGTTGTTCTATCTCGAAAAGTTGAGCGATATGATCTAGTACGTTTCGCAAATCATCAGGATGAATGCGATCGAGCCAAAAACGAGATTCTTTTAAGTATTGCCAGACTTCATAGCCTAATTGCTGAGTAATATTTTCGCTGACAAATGTGCAAGAGCGGTTGCGATTGGGGTGACAGGTGTAGATGACTGAGGGATTAGAAGAGAGCAGATACTTTAGACGCTCTTGGATGGCAATCAGAGCCTTTTCTGACCACTTGCGATCGGTGATATCTCGCTGCAAAGCCACGTAATGAGTGAGACTTCCCTGATTATCGAAGATGGGCACGAGGTTGAGATCGATCCAAAACTCAGAGCCGTCTTTGCGGTAGTTGACAAGTTCTATCTGGATGGGCTTGTTGTGAAGCAGCGCTTGACGAACTTTATTGAGTTGAGCACGATCGCTTTTGGCTCCTTGCAGAATGCGAGGAGTCCTACCGAGAACTTCTTCTAGCGCATAACCTGTTGACTCTGTGAATGCAGAATTGGTGTAGGTGATTTTGAGATCGTCAGGGTTGCCAGTGGTGATGATGACTGCATCCTGTCCATTAATGACGACTGACTCAAATAGACGGAGGCGGTCTTCGGCGTGCTGGCGCTCTTGCTGGGCTTGCGCTTCTTGAAGCACGATCGACAGATAATCAGCAATTTCGGTGAGCGTTGAAATCTCGTAATCACTCCACTGGCGCGGCTCAGGCGAGTTAAAGCTGAGTAACCCAATCTCTTGGGCTGAATGCTGAACGCGAACCGCAAGCAAAGCGCGGGTTCCTCTGGAAAGCATGCCGTCTGCAAGAGGTGCTAGAAAGCTGGCTTGAGTGACATTGGCGACGACGATCGGTTGGCGGCGATCGATGAGTTCCAAATATTCAGGTGATTGTTTCACCTCCAAAACGGCTCCTTCTAGCTTGATCATCGTTTCGGGCTGGGCGGAATGAACGGCTGTGATCGCTCCATCGACGATCACCCCATAGAGAATTCGGAGCGTCTTAAAATGTTGTCCGATTTGTCGAACCGTCGATTCGATCACTTGCTCGGCTGATAGACCCGACGTAATGCCTCTCGAAATATTATTGAGCAACTGTAGACAGACTTGACTTTCTCGCAGACTTTGCTCAATCTGCTTACGCTGGGCAATTTCTAGTTGAAGCTGCTGGTTGGTGTCGCGGAGTTCTGCGGTGCGTTCTTCAACTCGAATCTCTAATTCTTCTTTAGCGTCGCGGAGGGCTTCTTCTGCCTGTTTTCGGTGTTCTAGAAAGTGAACTTTGGCTTCGGCTCGTTGACACTGCTCTCGCTCCCAGATTGACTGCTCTTGAAGTTGAACGATCGTCATTTTCACGTCTGACAGGCACGATCGGAGCTGTGCCGCTAACTCAGGATCGTGGATTGTCCACTGGTCGATCGCGTGTTGAAGCTTAATCAATGAAGAGGGTGATTCGGTGAGTTGCATCGCTGATAACTTTTAATTAACCGCAACAGGGAGGAGCAATGGCACTCTATAATCGAGAGCTTAGAAGCGATCGAGCAGAAGCTTTGAGGAATTGTGTTTTCACAGACCTCCAACTGACTGCAAGGGCATTATTCCCTACCCGATCGCATCTGCAACTGTGAACCTCTTCAAGCCTGGTTAGTTTTTTCTCAGTAGTACTTAAGTATATTCACTCTGTTCTCTCACCCTTTGCAGTGAACTGCGTCACACCTTGATGAAAGCCGTTGCCCAAGTTTTAGAAAACATTGTTGGAGTTGCAGGGGTTTGTGCCTGGGACACTCTGACCGAGACTGAACGATCGCCGATTTTGCAAGCCACACCTTCGAGTCAGTCAATCACCTATCTGGTTTACCCCAACACGCCAGAAGAATTGGCGGCAGTGATGCTGTGTGCCGACCAAAATCGGTGGCGAGTGTTGCCCTGTGGCAGAAAAAGCAAGCTGCACTGGGGCGGGCTGGTTGACGCGGTAAATCTGGTGATTAGCACTGAGCGACTTAATCGATTAATTGATCATGCGATCGGTGACTTAACCATCACGGCTGAAGCGGGAAAAAAGTTCTCGGATGTGCAAAATTTGTTAGGTCAGTCGGGGCAGTTTTTGGCGATCGATCCTCACTATCCTGACCAGGCAACGTTAGGCGGAATTATTTCAACGGCAGACACTAGAGCATTGCGGCACCGCTATCACAGTGTGCGCGACATGATTTTAGGCATTTCATTCGTCCGCAGCGATGGGCAACTCGTCAAGGCGGGCGGACGCGTGGTCAAAAACGTCGCGGGATACGACTTGATGAAATTGCTGACTGGGGCATATGGAACTCTCGGTATTATCACGCAAGTAACTTTACGGGTCTATCCTCTTCCTCAAGCTTCACAGACGGTGGTGCTGAGTGGGCAACCCGACGCGATCGCTCAAGCCGCCCAAACGTTCTTAAATTCTGCGCTTACGCCGACCGCGATCGAGGTGCTGTCTACTCAAGTCATGGCTGATCTAAATTTGGGAACAGAGATCGGTTTATTGATTCAGTTTCAAACCATTTTTGAAAGTGTGAAAGAACAGGCTGCCCGATCGCTCGAAGTCGGTTCAGCGTTGGGGTTGTCGTCGCAGCTTTATCCAGAAACAGATGAAGCGACTCTATGGAAGCAACTGCGAGAACGAATGATGGGTGTCAGCCCAAATGACGCGATCGTCTGCAAGATAGGAGTTAAGCCGTCAGAGGCGATCGCGGTGCTTACTCAGATTGAGCAATTAGCCAAAAATTCTGGAGCCGTGATTCATCTAGGCAGCGGGGTTGGCGAGTTGGTTCTAGAAGGAGCGATGACCAAGACTTTTATGATTCAAGAGCTGCGATCGCTTTGCCAAAATGCAGGTGGTTATCTCTCGGTGCTGCAAGCTCCCATTCCCTTCAAGCAACAAATTGATGTTTGGGGCTACGCTGGAAATGCCCTGGATCTAATGCAGAAGATTAAAACTCAGTTCGATCCAAACTCTCTGTTGAGTCCTCGTCGCTTTGTCGGTGGAATCTAAATTATGCAAACGTCAGAAAATCCTGTCACTTCTGCTGAGTCGGCTGCAAAGCAATTTCTTGGATTTGACCCAAACAATCCCCCTGACCCAACCCTGATCGATTCGTGCGTTCACTGTGGGTTTTGTTTGTCTACGTGCCCCAGCTATCGAGTCATTGGCAAAGAAACCGACTCGCCCAGAGGTCGAATTTATCTGATGGATGGGGTAAATGAGGGCGAGATTCCGCTATCTCCGGCAACCGTGCAGCACTTTGATTCGTGTTTGGGCTGTCTTGCCTGTGTGACAACCTGCCCGTCTGGAGTGCAATATGACAAGCTGATCGCAGCAACTCGACCGCAAATTGAGCGCAATCATTCGCGTCCACTGCCTGAGAAACTGCTCAGACAATTAATTTTCTCGGTGTTTCCCTACCCCGATCGGATGCGCGTTTTGCTGCGTCCTTTAGGGCTTTATCAAAAATCGGGATTGCAGAAACTGGTGCGATCGCTAGGCTTCCTCAAACAGATTTCACCTCAAATAGCCGCAATGGAATCGGTGTTGCCAAATATTTCGGCAGGTGCGTTTCAAGATACGATTCCCGCTCTCATTCCCGCACAGGGGCAGAAACGCTATCGAGTCGGTATGATTTTGGGCTGTGTGCAGCGTCTATTTAACCCGGCTGTGAATGATGCAACGGTGCGTGTATTGACTGCTAACGGCTGCGAAATTGTGGTGCCTCAGCTTCAGGGTTGTTGTGGGGCACTGTCTCATCATCAAGGGCAAGAAGAACAAACAAAAACCTTTGCGCGTCAGATGATTGATGCCTTTGCAGACAGCAATGTGGATGCCATTTTGATCAACGCATCGGGCTGTGGTCATACGCTCAAAGAATACGCGCACATTTTGCAAGATGACCCGGACTATTACGAGAAAGCTCAGGAATTCGTTAGCAAAGTTAAAGACGTGCAGGAATTTTTGGCGGCAGTGGGGCTGACTGTCAAACTCTCACCCTTGCAAGACAAACCGTTGGTGATGGTCTATCAAGATGCCTGTCACATGCTACACGGGCAAAAGATTAGCATTCAGCCACGCCAACTGTTAAAGCAGATTCCGGGTGTGCAGTTGCGAGAACCGATCGATGCAGCCCTGTGCTGTGGAAGTGCAGGCGTTTATAACATTCTGCACCCTGATGTCGCTGAAGAATTGGGACGGCAAAAGGTCGAAAATTTGACTAACACCGGGGCGCAACTGATTGCATCGGCAAATATTGGCTGTTTTGTGCAAATTTCTAAGCATCTGCAACTTCAGGGTAAGACCGTTCCGGTGCTGCACCCTATGCAGTTGTTGGATTACTCCATTCAAGGAATTGAGCTACAAACCGAATCAAATAATATGCTGATTGGCTGACAACACTTTGAGGAACGATCGATACACTAGGCAGATATTAGCGAAAGCAAATTTTCTCCTCACATCAGGCATTCCCTATGTCAATTCGTCTTTGGAAACGACCCATTCCAGCAGTTGTTTTGCTTGCTGTTTTAATTCCGTCGAGCCAGCAATCAAGAGCAATACCTAAACTGGTTGCTCAATCGAATTCACAAACGTCTACAACCTTAGCGATCGCTGATCAGTTTGACAGTGCCTCAGATTTCTCAGAAGGGTCTGCTTTGGTGAGAATTGGCGATCAATTCAAGTACATCGATCGGACGGGCAAAGTTGTTGTCACGCCTCAAGTAGAATTCGAGAGTTACTCTCCTTTTTCGGAAGGATTAGCGATCGCCAGAGTCGGCAGCAATTATGGTTACATTGACCAAACAGGAGCCGTATCAATCAATCCCAGATTTGAAGGCGCTTCGCAGTTTCTAGAAGGGTTAGCCGCCGTCAAAGTTAAGAATCGCTACGGCTTTATCAACAAACAGGGAAAGGTGATCATCAACCCAGAATTTGGATTAGCTTCGAGCTTTTCTCAAGGATTGGCAGCCGTTAAAATGGGTCAGAAATATGGCTATGTCGATCGCACAGGTCGAGTCACGATCGCGCCAAAATTTGACGACTCCTGGAAGTTTTCTGAAAATCTTGCGCCTGTCCGCATCGGCGATCGCTGGGGCTATATTGATAAAACAGGCAAATTAGCGGTGCAGCCTCAGTTTGATGGTGCGTTTAAGTTTTCTGACGCGATCGCACGAGTCCGAGTCGGGGATAAGTGGGGCTATATCAATCAAAATGGGGTCGCGATCGTGTCTCCCAAATTCGATTTTGCGTCTGATTTTTCTAACGGATTGGCATTAGTTGAAGTCGAAAATAAATGGGGATATGTCGATCGGACAGGCAAGCTAGTGATCGCTCCCAAATTCGATTTTGCGTCCGATTTCTCTGACGGATTTGCGCCTGTCAAAATCGGCAGTCAGTGGGGCTATATTGACAAAACTGGACGTGTGACGATCGCACCTCAATTTGATGAAGCTGGCTCCTTTTCTGAAGGATTAGCCCGTGTAATGATGAGCGGCAAATGGGGATACATTCGCAAACCCTAGAAATAAATTTTTATTGACTGATAAAACTCTGAGCCTGTCGTCGAGAACCCGCGTTCCACCTCACGATCGCGGATGACCGTAAAACTCAAACTCTCCCCACTTGTTTGCAGCGATCGCCGAAAATCTCTAGTATCTTCAATTAGCCAAACTCGATTTATCGAGGGAACTAAGGATCGTGGATTAAATAACCTGTCAAACTTGTAATCAAATCTTTTGATTCGTCATGGCTGAGATCTTCGCCCCCTAAATCCCCCATTCATGGGGGACTTTGAGCCAAAATTCCCGGTTTCAAAGTCCCCCAAAATGGGGGATTTAGGGGGCACAAGCCGACTCAAACGGAGTCATCAACAAACTTATCTACACTCTAGTTGAGTCCGAGAAGTTGCACCTTAATAAATTCACGTTCCTAAGCGGGCAATTTCCTGATCATTCTCCATCAGAACAACTTGTTTTCCCTCTGCCAATTCGTTTAACAAGTCTTTTAGATTAACCAGTACATCTTCAACGGTCATTCTTAGCATTTGCATTGACTTTTTTGGCTGCAATGGAAGTATTCATGCGATCGCAGTTTTAGCACCGCCTTCAAGATCACACGAATGTTCTTCATAGATGCCTATGGATATTTACATTCTTGATCTGCTGGTTATCCACGCTGTTGATAAAGTAATACGATCGAGAACGAATCTCCTCAACAAGCTGGGAAAGCAGAGGCGGGCTACAATAGAGGGTCTTCATCACCTATCGCGTGTTATGACCTCTTATTTTCGCCCTGGCATTGATGCGATCGCTGGCTACATTCCCGGTGAGCAACCCAAGCCTGGGATACCTGTCATCAAGCTCAACACGAATGAGAATCCTTATCCGCCATCTCCTGCTGCGATCGAGGTGCTGCGAACTCTAGATGTTGAGTGGCTGCGACGCTATCCAGACCCATTTGCGAATGAGTTTCGGCAAGCGGCGAGTCAAGCATTAGACGTTCCGGCTGATTGGATTATTGTTGGCAACGGCAGCGATGATTTGCTGAATGTGATCATTCGCGCCTGTGCAGAATTGGGACGTAAGGTTGTCTACCCAATGCCTACTTATGTACTCTATCAGACCTTAGCCGAGGTGCAAGGCGCCGAATTTGTTGAAGTGCCTTATGAAGAAAATTATCAGCTTCCGATCGCCGAACTGATTGCCGCAAATGGTGCCGTGACGCTGATTGCCACGCCCAACAGTCCTTCAGGTCATAGTGTGTCGATCGACGATCTCCGACAGTTAGCGACAAGCTTATCGGGCGTTTTAGTGATTGATGAAGCCTATGTTGACTTTGCTGAAAAAACTGCGTTACCACTTGTGAAAGAATTTGATAACGTGATTATCACTCGCACATTGTCAAAAGGATATTCTCTAGCAGGATTACGTCTTGGATTTGGCATTGCAAATCCGGCTCTATTGAGTGGATTGTTTAAGGTAAAAGATAGTTATAACATTGACGCGATCGCTTGCACGATCGGGGCGGCTGCCATGCGCGATCAACTCTATAAAAATAGTTGTGCAGAACGAGTCAAATCATCCCGCTCAAACCTGTTTTTCGACCTCAAAAACCTGGGCTTTCGGCTGTGGGATTCTCAAGCTAACTTTTTGCTCACTCAGCCGCCTATAGGAAATGCAGAGCAGCTTTATCTCGCATTAAAAGAGCAAGGAATCTTAGTGCGTTACTTTAACCGATCGGGTTTGTCAGACAAACTGCGAATTACGATCGGCACCGACGAACAAAATCAACTATTAGTTGAAACCTTAACGCATCTTGTCTGAGAGAATTTGACAGGCATCTTTAAAACTTGCTGAACGTAAGCATTAGAATCACTGCACTGTTATAACCAACAAGAGGCTTAAGCCCCTTGTCCTAACCAAACGTGAGTTCGACGAGTTTTTTCGCTTCGTTCTCAGCAGCTTCTGCCCCTAAATCCCCCAATTTGGGGGACTTCAAGCCAAAGCTTCTGGTTCAAAATCACCCAATTTTGGGGAATTTAGGTAGCTCTCTCGAATTCATCATCGGAGTGAACCACTTCTATCGAACTCACGTTAACAAACTGATACCCATTTGATTTGTGAATGCGACAGATCCGCGTCAAGCGCTTCTTTGACCACTTTGGGTGTTATCCCCATTTTGAGAATTTTTGTAACACGTGCGCGATCTTGTTGCGACACTTTGAGAGTTTGGGAACGCTAAGTTCAGTAGACCTCCTGCATGAATAAAATTCTCGACGTAAACCACCCTGCGATCTCGCCCCCTAACCCCCAATTCTGGGGGAACCGGAGTTCAAAGTCCCCCAGAATTGGGGGATTTAGGGGGCGTTCCCGGATTCGTGCAGGAGGTCTAGTATTCCTATAATCTTTTTTAAAAGTAGCTTTATGCACGACCCGCAAGATGGACAGGCGACTTTGACTCAGGAAATTCTTTTGCATCGCATCACAAATCGAATTCGGCAATCGCTCGAACTGCAAGAGATTTTGAGCGTAACCGTAGCAGAAGTCCGATCTTATCTGGGAACTGATCGCGTCAAGATTTACCAGTTTAGCCCTGATGCTCATGGAGTCGTGATCGCTGAATCGATTCAAGACGATCGCCTGCCCTCTTTGCTCGGATTAAATTTTCCCGCCGATGACATTCCCCCTTATGCACGAGAGTTGTTTGTGCGGGCACGGCAGCGATCGGTAGTCGATCTAATCTCCCACGAGATCGGAATCAGTCCGCTCACCTGCCCAGAAACAGGAAAGCCTATAGAACCCCCTCAAGACATTCGCTATCGTCCCGTCGATCCGTGCCATGTGGAATATTTGACGGCAATGGGCGTGAAGTCTTCGGTCGTGGTGCCGATCGTGCTAGACGACCACGAAACGGGCAAAAACCAGCTTCCATCTCTGGCCCCGTCGGCTCAGTTGTGGGGCTTGTTGGTGTCGCATCATGCCGACACTCGTGTTGTCACCGAAGCAGAACTGCACTTTATTCAGGCAGTCGTTGATCAGATGTCGGTGGCGATCGCCCAATCGATTCTTCTCGTCCAAGTGCGTGAACAGGCGCAGCAACAGTCTGTGATTAACCAAGTCACCGCAGTGCTTCACGCTAGTCCTACCGTTCAACTGCAAGCAGCCCTAGAAGCAACCGTCTCTGCGTTTCAAGGTTCAAGCGGGCGGATCTATTTACTCGCGGATAGCGATCAGAGCAGCGAACTCTATCTCTTTGGAAATCAACCGAAACGACTCGAACGCGATCGCGCGATCGAAGAAAATTATCTCTGGAACCGATATTTGCGATCAGGGGTTAATCTTCAACCGGATGGCGTTAAGCCCTGGTCTGTTGAATGGATGCGGTCAGTTTATGAGTTAAAAGAACCGCCGCAAAACTCCTCAGACAGCGATTTGTGGGTGATCAATGACCTTTATAAAGAACCTCTACTTCGGACGATAGCGCCTTATTTTCAAGACACTCAGACTCGCGGGCTAATGATTGTGCCGCTACGATCGGGGTCAGAGGTTTTGGGCTGCTTAACGATCGGTCGCGACGAAGTAGACACCGAGATTCCTTGGGCGGGCAGCCATGACCCCGATACTCGCCAACTCATGGCACGTCAATCGTTTGAGACCTGGCGACAGCTAAAAATTGGGCAGGCACACCCTTGGACAGCGGGCGAAACTCAGCTAGCACAAGCGTTGGGTGAGCGATTCTCGAATGCGATTAAGCAATATCGCCTGCACCAACAAGTGCAATTGTTCAACATCAATTTAGAGCAGCAAGTACACACCCGCACTGAAGAACTGCAACAGTCAAACAAAGAACTGCAACAGGCATTTGAGCAACAAAAAACCCTATCGAAAATCATCACCAAGATCAGAGAATCATTAGAGCTTGACGTGATTTTTAGAACCGTCGCCACTGAAATTAGACAAATGCTAGATGTCGATCGGGTTCTGGTTTATCGCTTCCATTCAGAAACTGCGTGTGAAGGCGGAGCCGCAGTTGCCGAAGATGTCTTGCCTGAGTTTCCAGCAGCCCTTGATGTCGAAATTGCCGATCTTTGCAATTCAGAAGGGTTCATCCGAAAATATCGCCAGGGAAAGATTCATGCCATTTCTAATGTCAATGAAGGGGGACACGACGAGTGTTATCTTAAAATGCTGGCGCAGTTTGAAATCAAAGCCAATCTGGTAGTGCCTTTGTTTAGACAAGATTATCTTTGGGGCTTATTGTGCATTCAGCAGTGTCGAGGCTATCGAGACTGGCAACCCTCCGAAATTAAATTCATCGGTCAAATTAGTGAGCAGTTAGGGGTCGCCTTGCAGCACGCGACGTTGCTCAATCAAACTCGTGAGCAAGCCCAAAAACTTTCAGAAGCGATCGACTATCTCAAGCAGACTCAGAGCCGTCTGATTCAGAGCGAAAAAATGTCTAGTTTAGGGCAACTTGTGGCAGGCGTTGCCCACGAAATTAACAATCCTGTAAATTTCATCTATGGCAATCTGACACACATGAAAAACTATGTCAATCAGGTGTTGGAACTGCTGCAACTCTACCAAAAACACTACCCCGAACCCCATGAAGCAATTCTTCAACAAGCAGAAGCCACTGATTTAGACTTTGTGATCGAAGATTTGCCCCGGTTATTTTCTTCTCTGGAGGTGGGTGCCGAGCGGATTCGCGAAATCGTCTTGTCGTTGCGAAATTTCTCTCGTCTCGATCAAGCAGAAGTCAAGTCTGTCAACATTCATGAAGGCATTGATAGCACCTTGATGATTTTGCAGCATCGCACTAAAGCAAACTTAGGCTATGGCGAGATCACAATCTTGAAACACTATAGTGAGTTGCCTTTAGTTGAGTGTTTTGCGGGCCAATTAAATCAGGTGTTGATGAACCTCCTATCCAATGCGATCGATGCCATTCAAGAACAGCGCGATCGCCAACTCGAGTCAGATTTAGAGCTAAAAGGAGTAATTACCCTCACGACTCAACAGATTGATGACGATTGGATACAGATTTCGATCAAAGACACCGGATTTGGCGTTAGCGATGATATAAAGTCAAAACTTTTTGACCCCTTCTTCACCACAAAGCCTGTGGGTAAAGGCACCGGGTTAGGGTTATCAATCAGCTACCAAATTATTGAAAAACATAGTGGCAAATTGTGGTGTCGATCGCAGTTAGGAGAAGGCTCAGAGTTTGTGATTGAGATTCCGATTCGGCAACCCGTTCAAAAATCTATGCAGTCAATCTGATGTTCGAGCGAAGTGAAGCGGTAGTTTGGGGTAGCGACCATCAATTGCAACCGGAAAACATCAACTTTATTTTATGGAGTCTTTTATGGGAATGCCGTGTCAAGTCAACAGCATTTTAAAGCTGAATTCGTCGCAGGGATATCCATCTAAATTGGAGTTAAACACAACTCATCAGGTTAAGAAATCAGAATATCGAATCATTCCGATCGACGTTCCCATTCCATTAGTCGATCAACATTGGGTGGCTTATGCCGATGTGACGATCGCCAAACTCACTTGGCAAAATGGCGAAACGCACATCACCTTTAGCATTAGTCGCATTTATGAGCAGCCGTTTCTAAGCAAGTCTTAAAGCGTATACGTGAAGTCATTCACAATCATTCCGGGAACCCAAGTGCCGCCGAGATTGCGATTTTCATAAGTGCCCACATCAGGAATAAATTCCTGGAAGTTGGTCAATGCTGCCAGGTTTTCGCCCCAAAATTGATAGAAGCTGTCATCAAACCGCAGATTCTCGATCGGGGCCACAATCTCGCCCTCTTCAACCCAAAAACAGGCATAGCGAGTCATGCCCGTAATCCGCCCAGTGGGGCGATCGCTCCAGTTCAAATAGTGCAGATTTGAAAGATATAAGCCCGTTCCTAATGTTGCCAAAATCTGCTCACTCGACAACTCACCAGGCGCAATTTCGGGCGATCGCAATGTCTCTCCTTGATCTGCGCCATTGGCAACCAGCTTATATTCCTTTGCAGTTTGAGAAGAGATGAGCATATTTACTAGTTCGCCTTCTTCGACGATCGACAGATCTAACGGGGCAACTTCGCCTAACTCGTTAAATCGAGGCACTAACCCATGTCGAAAGTTTTCGCGCAGGGTGAATTTAGGCGAGAGTTTCTTTTCTCCGCGTCGCATCGCGCCCAAACAACTGCCGCCCTGTTGAAAAGATGACTCACTCACACCACCCCAAGACAGCATATAAACCAGTTCAGCGATCGCGGCAGGTGCCAAATAAGTGCGATAGCTTCCCCGGCTGATCGATTTTGGCGGTTGGCTGAGGCGATCGAGTTGCTGTCTTGAGGTCTGAATTTTAGTCGCGTAGGCAGACTGATCCCAGCGATCGCCCGCAAACGTGCCTTTAACCGCTTGACCATCTGGGGTAAATAGCGAGTAATCTAGCGAAAAAGACTCCGTTGCGAACCAGTGTTTTTGCCCAACCGAATCGGCATAGGCTCGAATCATTAATCCGGCTGCATAAAGGCCTGTGAAATCCAAATCAGCAACCACAGGCAGCAAGGTTGGCACCACTTCATCGATCGTCAAAAGCTGTCCCGTATAAATTTCCTGGCTGGTCGCATTGCCAGACGGCAGCACCAAATAAGGGTTGACCGGAAGTTGAGACACGTCTTTTCGCAGCGCCTCTAAAGCGGTTTTGGCTCTGGGTCGATCGATCTCCAAGTCTCCAGTAAAAGGAAACTGATGATCGCTACTGCGCTGATCTCGCATCAGTGTTAGAGACAAACTGCCATCGTTAACTGATCCGGTTTGGCGAACTTTGGCGTGATTAAATCGCGTAAATTGGCTTTGCTCACTATTCAGGCTGAGGGTGAAATGTTCGTCAGGTTTAAGCTGATCGGCGATCGTCTCCACCAATTGATCAAAGCTGCTTTCTAAGAAACTCACGGTTTTCGTCATGCCCCACCTCCAAACACTTCAACATTGGCAAACACCGCTATAGGTGAGCCGTGCCCGACTCGAATGGCCTGATTGGGTTCGCCTTTGCCGCAAAACGGCGTGCCATACATCTGCCAGGTGGAGCGATCGCCCACTTTGATCAGGCTGCCCCAAAACTCTGGCGTGACTCCTCGATAATTGGGATTTCGCACGGTTTTAGTCAGTTTGCCCTGCTCAATCAACCTGCCATATTCGCAACTGAACTGGAATTTATGACGCTGATCATCGATCGACCAAGAGCGATTCGCTTCCATAAAAATGCCGCGATCGACGCTGGTGATCGTCTCCTCAAAACTACCGCTTCCGGGTTCGAGATTCAGATTGCCCATGCGGTCGATCGGCGGTCGATTCCACGACGAGGCTCTGGTGCTGGCGACTCCCAAAACTCCAGCTCTGGCTTGACTTTCGAGACTGCCCACACCGCGCATTAAGGTGCCTTCTTTGATCAAATATTCACGAGTTGCCGGAGTGCCTGTGTCGTCAAAGCGGTAGCTGGCAAACTCTCCCGGCACAGTTGGGTCAAAAGTGATATTCATCAACGGTGAACCGTAAACCCGCTTACCAAAATCTTCTAGCTTGATGAAACTGCCGCCTGCATAGTTGCGCTCATCACCTAAAATTCGGTCTAGCTCTAGCGGATGCCCTACACTTTCGTGAATTTGCAACAGCATTTGATCAGGCGCTAACACCAATGTGGTCGTTTCGGTCGGACATTCTTCTGCGGTCAGCAACTCGATCGCTTGGTCGCCAATCTGTTTAACTCGCTGCCACAGGTCAGGCGTAACCAAATGTTCAATACCGCCTTGATAGCAGTGAGCCAACCCACCGTTGTTCGATCGCCGCTGCACGATCGCGCCTTCTTGAGCTGTCGCAGAATAATCGGTGCTAATCATCCAAAATTTTTGGTGCGCCTCAGACCCATTGCTGCTGACAAACCAGGTTTCGGTTTCGGTGACGATCGCCGTTGCACTCGTTTGAACGATCTGATCAGAAACTTTCAGAGTTTGACAAATCTTGGTCAGAATTTCGCTAATCTCACCGGGAGTCAGCGCGTCAAACGGCTTGAGAATCGGCGAAGTGTAGTCTTCAACCACTTTGGGACGAGCGGATAGCGGCGTTGGGTGAATGTTCCATTCGCTGGCAGCGATCGCTTGACGTTGAGCCGTTAATGCTGCCGCCTGAACGCTTTCTAAAGTCAGCAAATTGGTCGCGGCATAGCCAATTTGACCGTTCACCAACACTTCGACCATAATGCCCTGGGTGGTC
Organism: Phormidesmis priestleyi ULC007; assembly: GCF_001895925.1. GTDB lineage: Bacteria > Cyanobacteriota > Cyanobacteriia > Leptolyngbyales > Leptolyngbyaceae > Phormidesmis_A > Phormidesmis_A priestleyi_A. The sequence continues at coordinate 46,280 of NZ_MPPI01000028.1, forward strand.
GTGGTGCGATTATATTCGGGGATGCCATCCCGAACGGTGCGATGGGTAGAGGCTTCCTGAGTGGCTCTTAGCCCAATCCAGTCGGCTGAGACGTTGAGGGCTGAGAGCAAGTTTGACAATTCAACAATCATGATTAACGCTCGGAGAAGTCATGAACATTTTTCGGCTTTGCTGAACGATGGGATGAATTCGCCCCCTAGCCCCCAATTCTAGGGGAACCGGACATTCAAAGTCCCCCAGAATGGGGGATTTAGGGGGCGTTCCGAGGATAGCGCGATCAATGATTCATCCCGCTATCCAGCAACGCCCATTTTGCCTCTGCGGATGAGTTCTACCACAGGGGAACAATTGACGCAGTTTCTAGTCTAACTTCGATGCCAAAGGGTTTCACCCCCCGGTTTGTCAATTAGCGTAATTCCCTGAGCTTGCAGCTCGTTGCGAATGCGATCGGCTTCAGCAAAGTTTTTGACGATCTTCGCGTCTCGTCGTCGCTGAATTTCGGTTTCGATCGCAGCATCCGACAACCCATTTGTTGAGGTGGGATCTTCTGGTTTGGCTTCTAAGCCCAGAACTTGGGCGAGTTCTATTAGCGTTTGCCACTGCTGCTTTAAAGTGTCGGGTGGTGCATCAGTTTTGCCTTGATGAACGAGCAGATTGCCTTCGCGCTGCAATGCTTTGGCAATTTCAAATAAGACCGCCAACCCACTAGAGGTGTTGAAGTCGTCATCCATTGCGGTCTGGAACTGCTCTAAAATAGACGTTTGCGCGTCTTCTCGATCGTGCCACTCCAAACGATCGCCATATTCATAACCAAACAAAAGTCCTTCTTTAAGGGTGTTCCAGCCGTTTTGAGCCGCAGTCAGCGCCTCGTCAGTGAAGTCGATCGGCTTGCGATAGCTGGCTCCTAGCACAAACAGCCGAATCACCATCGGGTCAATGCCTTTACGATCGAGCAAGTCGCGAATCGTGGTGAAGTTGCCAAGCGATTTTGACATCTTTTCGCCGCCCACATTCACCATGCCGTTATGCATCCAATAGCGAGAGAGAGGCTTGCCCGTCACCGCTTCTGATTGAGCAATCTCATTTTCGTGGTGCGGAAAGATCAGATCATTGCCCCCAGCATGAATATCGATCGTGTCACCGAGCCGTTTGCCACTGGCATCTGCGAAGCACTCGCGCACCATTGCCGAGCATTCAATGTGCCACCCCGGACGACCCGCTCCCCAAGGCGACTCCCAGGCAGGTTCATCAGGTTTGGCTGACTTCCACAGCGCAAAATCAGCCGGATCTCTTTTTTGCGGCTGGTTTGCTTCGTGTGTGGCTTCAACTCGTCCACTCGCCCCGGTCTGCATCTCGTCTAGCTTTTGCCCAGACAGTTTGCCATAGCCCGGAAAACTGCGAACCGAGTAGTAAACATCTCCCGCAGTGGGGTAGGCATTTCCGTTTTGCTCTAATTCGTGAATGAGGCGTTTGATGCCGTCGATCGTATGCGTCGCACGGGGATATTCATCTGCCTCCATGACGTTTAGCCGCGCCATATCCTCAAAATATGCCTGAATATAAAATTCGGCGACGGCTTCCATTGAGGTGCCTTCTTGCCGCGCTCGATTCAGAATCTTGTCATCAATGTCGGTAAAGTTTTGCACATAGCGCACGTTATAGCCGCGCCACTTGAGATAGCGACGCACCGTATCCCACACAATGCAAGCCCTGGCGTGCCCCAAATGGCAATAGTCATAGACCGTTACGCCGCAATAATACATCTGCACCTGATGGGGATCGATCGGGTCAAAGACTTCTTTGCGACGAGTCAGGGTGTTATAAAGCGTTAAGGGCATAGGGGTCAGGGTTGAAATGGGTCGATTGTCTGCGAGTGCTCATCATACAATCGTAGATCAGCAATAATAGGAAAGAGCGATCGGGAATTTGACAGAAATCATTCTGGCTCTCGACCGTCTTCATTTTTTGATGTTTCTAGCAAGCGCGTTATGCAAACAGCAGCCACCTCTTCTACATCAGCAATGGATGTCCCTAAACATGGGCTTCCCGTTACCATCATTACAGGCTTTTTGGGTAGCGGCAAAACCACGCTTTTAAATCACATTTTGACCAATCAGCAGGGAGTGAAAACTGCCGTGTTGGTGAATGAGTTTGGCGAAATTGGCATCGATAATGAACTGATCATCAAAACCGATGACGACAACATGGTCGAACTCAGCAACGGCTGTATCTGCTGCACCATTAATAATGATCTGGTAGAAGCCGTCTATAAAGTCTTAGAGCGGCAAGACTCGATCGATTACCTCGTCGTCGAGACTACCGGATTGGCAGATCCGTTGCCTGTCGCAATGACGTTCTTAGGCACCGAACTGCGCGACATGACTCGACTCGACTCGATCATCACCGTGGTTGACTCAGAAAACTTCAGCTTAGATTTGTTTAACAGCGAAGCGGCTTATAGTCAGATCGCCTACGGAGATATCATTCTCCTCAACAAAGCAGATCTCGTTGATGAAGCCGATCTTGACTCGCTAGAAGTACGAATTCGAGATATCAAAGAAGGCGCAAGAATTTTGCGAACCGTCAAGGGACAAGCACCTCTGGCAGCCCTTCTGAGTGTGGGATTGTTTGAGTCAGATAAATACTTTGCTGAAGAAGCTGAGAAGTCCGATCATCACGATCACGCCCACGCCCACGCCCCCGAACATGAGGATCATTCTGCTTGCGATCACGATCATGGCAAGTGTGAACACGATCACGATCATGACCACCATCACCACTCAAATCACTTAGAGAATGACGGCTTTACGTCGGTTTCTTTTGAGAGCGATCGTCCCTTCAACATTCGCAAGTTTCAACACTTTTTAGACAATCAGTTGCCGACGAATGTGTTTCGCGCTAAAGGCATTCTCTGGTTTGATGAAAGCCCCAAGCGTCACATTTTTCACTTGAGCGGCAAGCGGTTCTCGCTCGATGATGATCAGTGGGTCAGCACGCCTAAAAATCAACTGGTGCTGATCGGGCAGGGTTTAGATCATGAAGCCTTGCGATCGCAGGTAGAAAGCTGTCTCACTGTCCCCTCTGTCAGTCGCGGAAAAGGATTTGGAAAATAAAGTTGAAGTTTTAGTTTGCCAGTATCAAAGCTGCCTCGCAAATGGATCAGCCGAGGTGCTGGCTTATTTCTTGGCGAACCCGGTCGATAACGTGACTGTCATCGGCAGCGAATGTCAAGGACAGTGCAATATGGGCGCAACCGTGCGAGTGTTGCCCGACGAAGTTTGGTATTGTCGAGTCAAGCCTGAACACGTGGCTGCGATCGTCGAGCAACATCTCAAACAAGGCAACCCAGTGCCAGCACTTTTGCATCCTCGATTTCACTAAGTAGCTGAATAGAAGACCCTCATCCCTTCTCTCTAGTCTTAAGATACAAGGGCTAGAATTCTTGTCCCCTCGCCTTTGGGAGAGGGTGAGGGTAAGGGCGAGTCTAGCAACTCATGTCACCATTCTGCAATGCCGATTTAAATGATCGGTTAACTGTGGAAGGGAATCACGATCAAAGGCAGCAAGACTAACAGCAGCCACCACGATTGCCCCCCCAAGCTGGATGACTCTGGTTCTAAAAGCGCATTGATTCGCTCATTGAGACGGTTTCTAACAACAGCACTGCTAAACGAAGCACAAAAGTTTTCAGGCTGAATTTGAGGAGCGCTGACGACCGAGAGCAGGGCTTCGGCGAGGAGTAAACTATCGACGTGTTGAGCCGCCCAGCGATCGGCTCTCAGTTCTCGCAAGATCAGTAGTTCTTGCCATAGCGCTTCCGTTTGAGGGAGCCAGGCGGTAAGACGGCGCAACCAACCGAGCCAAAAAAACCAGAAGGTATCGCGGTAATGAAGATGCCCTTGTTCATGAACCAAGACGACTTCGAGATGGGCAGAGTCGAGCGATTGCAACAACCCCTGGCTGACGACTAGCTCTGGTTGCCAGAAGCCAATTTGCGCTACATAGGGAGTCGAAATTTCAATCAGTCGAGTGGTTTTGCCGTGCATCTCTAGCTGGGGGTAGCGTCGAACTTGATGGAGCGATCGCTGCGCCTCGATCGTTAAGCTCAACCCTAAAACGATCGCAGCCGCTAGAAACGAGATCGCGATCGCATAGCTGCCCCAGCCTTCCCACCAGAGAGCCATGTGCAGGCACGGACCCATGTAGGCGAGGGCGAGAGCGGTGTTGCACAACAACAATGGGGAGAAGAGGAACCAGCCCAAGGTGCGATGCCAACGATCGCTCCAGCCGCCTGTGGGAATGGTTGCGGTTTGACGAATGCCCCAGGCAAATGTCAATGCTAATAAGAGCATGATTAAGTGCGTCATTGTTCCTCCCGTGATTTGCGGATGGCTTGCAATCGTTGAGCGATCGCTTCTAGTTGTTCGACGCTGGCTTGATCGAGGCTATCGGCAAAAGCAGCGACGACATCGGGGTTGCCAACGGCTAAAAACTGATTGAGTTGTTCGTAAGCTTGCAGGGCGTTGGCTTCGGCTTTGGAGACTAGGGGTTTCCATGAAAAGCTGCGCTCTTGTTTATCGCAGACGAGCCAGCCTTTTTTGGTGAGACGGTTTAAGACTGTGGTCACAGACGTATAGGCCAACTCACGATCGGGATCGGCAAGAATCCGATCGTGAATCTCTTTCACCGTTGCGCCTTTTAGTTCCCAAACAATGTGCAAAATCTCTGATTCTAAAGGGCCGAGAGAAAGCTGTTTTGGACGGTGATTAGGTAGAGAAACCATATCTCCCAAGTGTAAAACTACGGGCGTTGTCGAATAGTAAAGATGATTGAGGTAGGAGCAATCCCCCTGTGGTTGCCCTCCGTCAGAGGTAGGCAACGTCAGTCTGGGGTAGGTACGGGGGCGCTACCCCTACTATTTATTCAGCAGCACCAAACTACGCTTTATTAGAATATCTGAGATTGGGGATCTGCGGAGGTTGAATCACAAGGGATTTTTGTTGACGATCGTTCACTCAACACCGCTCCTAATCTTTGAGTATTTCGTAAGTTTGACAGCCTGTCTTTTGACGATAGGAAATGAGCAAGACAAAATACTGATAACTGAATCACAGCACATCTTCAGAGAGGTGCGTGACCAGCAACAAGTTTCATATCCTCCCGATTTCTCTTGCAGGAAATTTGGGGGATATCTCTGTGTGGAAATATCTTCTAGAGTCAATTTACAAATGATACGGTTATGAAGAAATTAATGTCGATGAGAACCCTACTCGCAACGGTTTTGATGATGATTGCATCACTGACTTTCATGGTTGCTCAACCTGCTTGGGCAGATGCAGATCTGGTGACAGGTGCGAAAGTTTTTTCTGCAAACTGCGCTTCTTGTCATATTGGTGGCAAAAATGTTATAAACGCTCCCAAAACGCTCAAAAAGGAAGCACTGGCCAAGTACGCAATGAACAGCAGCGAGGCGATCGTCACTCAGGTGACTAATGGCAAAGGTGCCATGCCTAAGTTTAAAGGTCGCTTGACTGATGACCAAATTCAGTCGGTTGCGGCTTATAGCGGTTCCCGCATGAATGAAGTACATCAGATCCTTACTGCACAGGCATTATAGATGCGATGCCGTACCTCACTCTAGTGAAAACTGCTATATGTGCTCGATCAGTCTGAGAAAGGTTGGTAAGTCAAACTCTTTTAAAGTAAAGCGATGAATCTCTTCAGAATTTTCTGGATCACTGTGTTTGCGATCGCCTGCTGGCTTCCTGTCACCCCGACCGATGCAACGCTGTCCGTGGATGCCCATGCTTTGTTTAAGGTGGGAGTTGAGCAAGCCCAAACGGAACGTTTTCGAGATGCGATCGAGACTTTTCATCAAGTGATCCAGAAAGATTCTGAGTTTTCGGCGGCTTATAGCAATCGCTGTTTTTCTTACATTCAGAGAATAGGATGACTAACCAATCACTTGAATGATGAAACTTTCTGATCCGATCGCGCCCTCCGATTCAAGTCGTCAACAAATGGCACCTAAACCTACGTCTCTTTTCAAACGGCACTCGCCCTTATCGTTTCCTCAGTATCAACACGATGTTTTAGCGGCTGTCGATCTCGCACAAACACCTCACGAGGGAGATTTTGCCCAGACACTCGCGGCAAATCATTGGCAGAAACTCACGCCAGCTAAGTTAGAAATTTTTCAAATTAACATTGGCAAATTGTGCAACATGAGTTGTCGTCACTGCCACGTTGACGCAGGGCCCGATCGCACTCAAGAAAACATGAATCGAGAGACGATCGATCTGTGTCTTCACGCACTCGATCTGACCGAAGCCCACACGGTGGATATTACGGGAGGCGCACCAGAGTTAAATCCTCATTTTCGCTATTTGGTCGATCAGTGTGTGGGACGAGGAAAGCACGTCATCGATCGCTGCAACCTCACCGTTTTGCTGCTGCCTCGCATGGAGGATTTGCCCCAGTGGTTAGCCGATCGAAGAGTCGAAATCGTCTGCTCTCTGCCTCACTATCGTCAGCGCAACACCGACGCTCAACGCGGTGACGGGACGTTTGAGAAGTCGATCGAGGCACTGCATCGGCTTAATGCGGTGGGTTATGGGCAAGGGAATCCTCACCGTCAATTAACTTTGATGAGCAATCCAGTTGGGGCATTTTTGGCGAGTGGTCAGGCGAAATTGGAAGACGAGTGGAAAGCGGGGCTGCAAAAAAATTATGGGATTAGCTTCGATCGCCTAATTACCCTCAACAATATGCCGATTTCTCGCTATCTTGAATGGCTAGAGCAGTCAGGCAATTTGCAGCAGTATATGGAACTGTTGGTGAATTCATTCAATCCAGCGACGGTGGCGGGTTTGATGTGCCGCAACACGATCTCAATCTCGTGGGATGGCCGATTGTATGATTGCGATTTTAATCAAATGCTGGAGTTGGAATGTCAGGGGTCTGATGCTCAACCGATGCACCTGCGAGACTTTGATCCGACTTGGTTGGCGAAGCGGGAGATTGTCACCGATCGTCACTGTTTTGGCTGCACAGCCGGGGCAGGAAGTTCTTGCGGAGGAGCGTTAGATTAAGGATCATGGATAATATTAATATGGGTTACTTACAGTGGCAATGGGCACGGCAGTGCCATGTCCCTACATCTCTCATTCTCGTCGCCTATGTTGCCCGCAACGCTCAAACTTCGTCGCCAAAAACTTGCTGATTTGATCGAGGTGCCCGTGATTCTCTGGTCGGGGGGCAGTTCTTCGCGTAACTTCCCGGCAAATGTTTTTCCATTTCGGGCGAGTAGTCATTTTCTTTATTTTGCGGGGTTGCCGTTAGAAAATGCGGCGATTCGATTAGAGTCTGGCAAGTTGACGCTGTTTTTAGATGAGTCAAGTCAAGCCAGTGCGCTTTGGCACGGGGCTTCACCTACACGAGACGAAATCGCGACGAAGATCGGGGCTGATGCTGCTTATCCACTGTCGGCGCTTAAAGATCAGGTGCTTGACGCGGCAACGGTTGCAGTTCAAGACAGCCAAACTCGGTTGGAACAGACTCGACTGCTCGATCGTCCAATTTCTAACTATCCGAGCGACATTGATTTAAAGCTGGCTAACGCGATCGTGACGTTGCGCTTGACTCATGACGACGCGGCGATCGCGGAAATTCGCAAAGCGATCGCGGTCACGGTCAAAGCCCATCAAGCCGGGATGTCAGCCACGCCAAACGCCACCGTTGAAGCCGAAGTTAGAGCGGCAATGGAGGGCGTGATTATGGCGAATGGAATGACCTGCGCCTATGGCAGCATCGTCACTGTTCATGGCGAAGTGTTGCACAACGATCGCTATCATCATCCCTTGCGCTCAACTGATCTGCTTTTAGCCGATGTCGGGGCTGAAACTGCTACAGGTTGGGCATCTGATGTGACTCGAACTTGGGCAACCTCCGGTAAATTCTCTCCGACGCAGCGCGATTTGTATAATGTCGTGCTTGCGGCTCACGATGCTTGTATTGCTGCCATTCGCTCCGGTGTGGAGTATCGAGAGATTCACTTGCTAGCAGGTCACACGATCGCCGCTGGGCTGGTCGATTTAGGAATTTTGCGCGGTCAACCTGCCGATCTGGTCGAACGAGATGCTCATGCGCTCTTCTTTCCTCATGGAGTCGGACACATTTTAGGGTTAGATGTCCACGATATGGAAGACTTGGGCGACCTAGCAGGCTATGCTCCCAGCAGAACTCGCAGTCAGCGTTTTGGCTTGGGCTATTTGCGGCTCGATCGTCCGTTGCAATCTGGCATGGTGGTGACGATCGAGCCAGGTTTCTATCAGGTTCCTGCCATTCTGCAAGACTCAGAGCGCCGTGAAAAATATCGCGATGTCGTCAACTGGGAGCGGTTGGCAGACTTCAGCGATGTGCGCGGCATTCGGATCGAAGATGATGTGCTGGTGACAGAGAGCGGCTCAGAAGTTTTGACGGCAGCATTACCGACGAGTGTAGATGCGATCGAGCAATGGGTTCGGTCTTAAATGGCTCTGTAATTTTGGCAGAAGCTGGTGCGATCGTGCCACCCGACGCAAGGTTTCGGTTTAGAAAATCCTTGCTTTGACACTCCTCGACCTGAAGGTACGAGGATTCTTGGCTCACCGAGACCACTTAACCTAGATTCCTTGCGTCGTCTAGCCCAGAGGTGGGACTCTCCCCAAGCGTTAATTCGGGTATGCCCTACCCTATTTGCGCCATCGCAAGTCCTGTTTAGTTCTGAAGCGTATGCCTCAAAAAAACTGATTCGTCTAGTCCCTACAAATCTTTTACCTACTGCCAGGAGGAAACTAGAACAATGCAGTAGAACCGCATAGATTTGATTGTCAAGGTTCAGAATGTCTTTCGACAACAAGGTTTTTTAAGTGGTTGATTACCTTTCCACTATACTCAGTGTATCACATTGGTACACAAGATGGTTGAAAAACAATTGCACGTTAGAGTCCCAGAACAAGAGATGAAAACGCTTGAGCGCTATGCCAAGAAAACAAGACGAACTAAGACGGACATTGTGCGCGAGTTTTTGCGTTTATTGCCTTGAGAGAGTGGCGCTATCGCGCCGTTGCTCTACATCCCCGTCTGAAGGAGCGGGGCTTTCCGCAAAATTTCGGTAAATTTTCCGTTACCTGTAGGGGTAGTGCCCCCGTGCCTACCCAAATCTTTGGGCTTCTAAAGGTTAAGAAAAATAGATAAATCAAAACTTATTTTAAGCTATGTGAATTTCTCAACAAAGTTATTGATAATACTTACAGGACTAGATCGAGGCTTCAGTGTGTTCCAGAAAATCCCTGCTGGAACTCCAGATCCGCCGTCAGAAGCAGAGAGAATCACCTTCCATTAGTTATTTATGTTTCCCGGTCACTCCTCGACTTCCCCTTCTGCGCTATCAGATGTGTTTCCGTTGATCCTGCATCGCATGATCAACCGAATTCGTCAATCGTTAGAATTGTCGGAAATTTTAGATGCCACCGTCACCGAAGTCAGAGCCTTTTTGCAGACCGATCGCGTCAAGATCTACCGATTTTATGAAGATGGCAGTGGTGAAGTTGTTGCAGAAGCCATTCACGATCGCCAACTGCCCTCGCTGTTAGGTCACAACTTTCCAGCCGAAGACATCCCACCCGAAGCGCGAGAATTATTTCTAAAAGTCAGACTGCGATCGATTGTAGATGTCGAAGCTCGACAGATCGGAACTAGCACTCTCGAAGATCGCGCCAATGGTGAGGTTTGGGCAAGCGATTTGCAGTTTCGCCCCGTCGATCCTTGTCATATTGACTATCTAACTGAGATGGGCGTGAAATCGTCTTTAGTCGTGCCGATTCTCGATCGCGACACGCTCTGGGGGCTGCTAGTGTCTCACCATCACCAACCGCGCCTCCTCAGCAAACAGACGCTGCAAGTCGTGCAAGTCGTTGCCGATCAAGTGTCGATCGCGATCGCGCAGGCAAAAACGCTTCAGCAAAGCCGTCAACGGGCTGCCCATGAAACCACCCTCAATCAAGTCGTGTCTCTGCTGCATTCGTTTCCAGAAATGCAGCTACAGCAGGCATTAGAACAGGTTGTAACTGCATTACAAGGCTCTGGCGGTCGGTTGTATACTGCGTCTCAACAGCTTTTTGTCTGCGGAGAGCAGCCACTCCTTAAAATTGGCGGCAGTCTTGATCCAACAGCCGGACGCATCGAAACCGATCCCGATTGGCAAACTTGGCTGGAAATGGAAGAGGCTCTCGAATCGGGCGGATGGGCAATCGCCGACTTGCAGCGATCGATGATGCCTTCAGAGTTAGCGATCGCCTTTTTCGCGGCAAACGTGCGGAGTTTGTTGGTGATTCCGTTGCAATATCGCCAGGAGGCATTGGGATATCTGAGCATTTTCCGCCCCGCGATCGACCTTGAGCGAATCTGGGCAGGACGGCTTGACGATCGCGATCCTCGACAACTGCGTCCGCGACGATCGTTTGAAACCTGGCAAGAATTGAAACACGAGCAAGCACAGCCCTGGGCCACTGCCGATATTGAACTCGCACAGACGTTGGGCAGACATTTTGCAATGGCGATTCATCAGCGCGGACTCTATCACCAAGTCCGCGACCTAAATGCTCACCTCAAGCGCGACATTCAAAAGCAGCAGCAAGCGGAACGAAGAATTTCTGCTCTCAATGCCCAGCTAGAGCAGCGCGTGTCAGAACGAACCCGCGAGCTACAGCAAGCAAATGCTGACCTGCTGCGAGAAATCGCTCAACGAGAATGTGTTTTGCAGGAACGCCAACGGGCAGAAGCCTCGCTTGCACGTCTCAGCCACCAAAACGAACTGATTCTTAATGCCGCAGGCGACGGCATTTATGGGCTAGATTCCCAGGGCAACATTAGCTTTGTGAATGCTGCCGCCGCGAAAATGTTAGGGTTTGAAGTCAACGAGTTAATCGGTCAGTGGATGCACACTCGCTTAAACTATTCCCAACCCGACGGCACGCCTTATTTAGCGGCGGAAAGCCCTATTTACGCCACGCTGCGCGATGGCACCGTGCAAGATAAAACAGGCGATTTATTTCAGCGATGCGATGGCTCGACCTTTCCAGTAGAATATGTCAGCAGCCCAATTCGAGAGCAGGCGCAGATTGTGGGAGCCGTGATCGTTTTTAGAGATATTACCGATCGCCAAATCATCGAGCAGATGAAAGATGAATTTGTCTCGATCGTCAGTCACGAGTTAAGAACGCCGTTGACTTCGATTCGTAGCACTCTAGGCTTACTGTCAAGCGGATGGCTCGATCACTATCCCGAAAAAAGTCGGCGAATGCTAGAAATTGCTTTCTCTAATACGAACAGATTAGTGAGATTAATCAGTGATATTCTCGATATCGAACGGATTAAATTCGGCAAAGTGACAGCAGAGAAAAAACTCTGCAACGCTGCTGACATCATGACTCAATCCGGTGACGCGATGCGAGCAATGGCAGAAAAAGCAGGCATTCATTTATCCGTGACCCCTGTTTCTGTCGAATTGTATGCTGACCCCGATCGCTTAATTCAAACCTTAACGAATCTGATCAACAACGCGATTAAGTTCTCGCCCGCAGGTTCGACCGTATCGCTGACTGCCACCCTTAGAGGGTGTTTTAAAAGTCAGGTGAAGCGTAAAAAAGCTCTCCGGTAATACGCTGTAAATACAACAACTACAGCACCGAGAGAGCAACATGAGTAAATCCTATCCCAGCAATCTG
>NZ_MPPI01000030.1 GCF_001895925.1 Phormidesmis priestleyi ULC007
ACTCAGATCTTGCACTATTCTCAATAGTGCCAGCGGATGGGCTTGAGAATGATTTCAAAGCCATGCTGCATCGCAATGTCCCAGTGACTCCTAATCTGATGTAGGAGGTCTTTCCAAACAACCTGCGGCAAGAGAATGACTTGGGCAAGTTCCCCTGCGGCTTTCCAATCTAGGCGCTGAGGTTTTGCCCAACAATGTGTCCAGTGTGCTAGTAACCCAAGTTGCGGGTTAGTTGGAGATGGGAGATGAGTGTGAAGCGCACTCAGGTCAACGAGTCGAACTCGCGAAAGCAGTTCGTAACCGATTGAGCGGGAGCAAAGGACTAGTCGATAAAAGCAGCTTTAAGGGTGAAAGCAACGATAAAAGTGGAAACTTTAAGCAAAAAGCCATCCATCGTCACCGCATGAATGGCTTTGGGAAATTGAACAGGAATGCCACTGAAAACAGTTTCGATGAAGTGGCGAGTGGTTTGCTTGATGTAAGCGAGAGCGGGAGAATCCGGGCGTTTGGAATTACGTTTACGAGCGACCTGTAAGGTAACAGCCTCGGTATCGCGAAGGGCATCCTCTATTTTGTAATCGGTGTAGGCAGCATCCGCATAGATTTCACTGTTTGCGGGCAGCGATAACGGCAAGGCATTGAGTCCCCGCACATCATTAGCTTCGCCGGGCAGAAAGGCAAATTCCACTGGAATGCCATCAGCGGTCGCTAGCAGTTGTACCCGAATGCCATAGAAGTAGCGCTTTTTGGATGCGATGTAGCCTCGGTAATCCTCGCATCGAACCAGACGAACTTGAGGAATCCGAATGTTGTCGCACAAGGGCACCGGAAAAGAATCGAGCCAGGATTCCGTACTCGAATGGATCGATTTGAGCACCATACCCAGACAGTCGAACAGGTCTAGTAATGGCAAAAATAACCGATGCAAGCGGCGATTAAACCGCGACTTACTCAACATCTTGGGCATCAACCCGGGTTCTTTGAGATAGTCCTGAGCATTCTGATGATTCCCACCGAAAAAGCGGGCAGAGACAAGTGCGGTGGTGATTACTTCCGCATCGCTCAGTTGCACTCGGACATCCTCCTGATGCCCAATCGCTTTGAGCAGGTCATCGGTGATGGCATAGATCGCTATAATTTCAGGAAGCATTTTTTCTCTCCAGGAGTTACAAGACCTTGGAGAGGCTTTATTTGTTTTGCTCCTGCTGCCGCTTATAACTAGCAACTCAAGTTAGTACAAAGGCGACCAGAGACAACACGAGCCAGCGGTAGAGTCCCAGCAAGGTGGATTGACCAAAGCGATGCAAACTAAAGCGATGTTTGATGGTTTTGAAAAAGCCCTCAATCGCCCAGCGTTGTCGTCCGAGTCGCACCAAGTAGACTCCAGAATACGGGTAAGTAGAGACGACAAAGCGCAGTTCTCGTTTGCGCTCTGAGCGCTTGAGCCAAAACCAGGAGACCGTTAGGGGCGTTGACATCCCCACCAAGCGGACTTGTTGCCCGCGTCTTCCGGTGCGGTAAAGTTGCTTGAGGGACTTGCCATTCTCCATCTGACGGTTGCCGGGCATTCCGACAACCGCTCGCCACTGTCGCTTTTGCACAGCCTGGAGAAACTTGATCGTGCCAAACTCAGTATCTGCCAGCACGATGACGGGGAAGCGGTGGGTCAGGGTTTTGGGGACGCGGGCGAGCAGCTTGCAGGCTAATTGAACGGGACTAAGGTGCCCTTTGCCGTGCCAGATGCAGAAGCTCCAGGGCACTCGCCACTGTCCGATGACCAGATACAGCATGACTAGATGCAACCCCCGTTTGCCATTGAGTACCCGCACCCAGGGGTCAGTCTGCACCGTTGCACTGTCGTCTCCAACCTCCGATGGTAAACTCGTTGCCAGGTGAGCAAACTTGCCACACTTGGGCAGCGTCGTCAGGTCAAGGATCACTTTTAACGTGGTCATGCCGGGAGGCAGGTGCCGCAAAACTTGGTTGAGCATCGCGCGGCGCGTGGCGCGAATCACTCCTACCGTTGACCAGTCGTAGCGATTGAGAAAGCGACTCAAGGCACTCGCGGATTTGCTGGTGCAGTGGGCAGGGATGGCTTGTCCTTGGGCTTGTAGAAACAGTCCGAGCAGCGCTTCGAGACTGCTGCGCTGATGAGGACTAGGCATCAATCCGAGCAAGGTATAGACTAGCGATTGGGCGTACTCAAAGATGGTTTCCATAACCGTCAAACCAAATTACTTCTACGCCCTTTCTTTCAGATTTTCAGCCGTTTGGCAACCCCTTCTTGAGAATGGTGCAAGATCTGAGCTTAGCCACATAACCTAGTTGAGCCGCAACCGCAGGCGGTTGCGGCTCACTTACGAAGAATGCAAATTCGGTTGTCGGTTCCAACGCTAGTTAGATCGTAGCGTCACGAAGATTTTAGTATATAGTACAAGTGAACTAAATGGCGCTGTCGGTCTAACGTTCCGGCTGAGCGGCTGCAAGTAACTTTTGTATCTCCACCGAGATCTCCCTTCAGTCCGCTCCAGCCGGGTTGTTATGCCGCGATCGCTGACACAACTTTCAGGAGCCTCCAACTTCAATCACTTCTCCTGGAGCAACTGTATCCAACACGCTACGAGCATTTGGCATCAGGGGAAGTAAGTCAGAAAGTTTGTTACTGGATGCTACAAGAACAACAGCTGCCACTCCAGCCTGCTGTAGATTTTGCTGATAACGCAAATTTTGATCTGTAGTGAGGAGAATCGTGAAACCCTCTTGGCTCATAAGCCTCAGCAATTCACCGTTCTTTTTCCCTGACCATCCCATCTCAACAACTGTGCGTACCTCGTAATTGGCAAGCTCACGCTTTAACGGGCGTGGGGCACATTCATCAAGCAGGATTCGCATAGGCTGTCAACATTTCCTTGGCTAATTCAAGGGCTGCGATCACCTGTTCTCGACTGACACTAGGGAAATGGTCTAGAAATACCTCTAATGAATCACCAGCCTCAAGATAATCAAGCAGGGTTCTCATTGGCACACGAGTTCCTACAAAAACAGGAGTTCCCCCTAGAATATCGGGGTCGCTATGAACAATTCGGGATGTTAATGTCATAACAAATTCAGCCAAACGACTGCCAGTCTTTGCTTGTAATTATATCCTCAAATCACCTAGGGGCTATTGTTCGAATCGAGATTCGAATTTGGCTCATCTCACCGACTCACTTGACTACTCTACCTACATCTTGCCGCGCACATTCTTCTACAATACCTAACGCAGTCGAAATCACATTTTGAAGATCAGATGTTGCTGAGCCAGAATTCACAAAATCACACACAGCTTTGTTAACTACTTGGGTGGTATGGGCAATTTTTGATTGCTGATTTTTTGAACAATATATGGACACAGCAGATAACCAAACCAATATTTCGCTCAAATCATCAAACCATTCCTTTATTACATCCTTGCCCATCACACTTGTAAGAGTGCTACCTTCAATGGCAAGGCTTGATCGTTTATTTAGTGCCCTGACCAAATACCTGATTGTATTTGAATATGCTTCTACACGCTTATCGCGTATCCATTTTGCATGTTCTTGTTTCGCTTGTAGATAACTTGTAATCAGTGTTCCAGCCATCCCAGCTACTGCACCAATTGCAGCCCCAATCAAGCCTGCTATTGCGGCATCCATAGCTAACTTATTTTTAACAGCAAATCAACAACTCCGCCGCAAGCGGACGGAGTATGAAACAGCCGCTTTTTTTAGTACTTCTTACGCCCCAAGGGGCGGGGAATCTACCCTTGATGAGATTGAAGAGTGAACAAAGAGGCAAAGAGTTGATTCATTGAGGACTAAGCGGCACAACGGTTGTGTTCAACGGCGGCTAGTATTCTTGCATCCCTGCCAAGATCTTTAACACCGTCCGTTGCAATACAGTTGTTAGACGGCAATTACTTGGACTACTCTTATGCAGAAGGGGATGGATAATTATTGACATCATTAAGGGCAGTAGTTGCTGGTTGGGCAGTAGTACGAAGAATACTAAAACTACCATCAGTTTCCAGGATTACCGCCTCAACTTCACTCATCTGACTGATACCTTGGGTGCGAATGGCAGCACGTACTTCTTCAGGAGTTACCCGTTGTGAGCGGAGCGCACTCTGTAGCATTTGTCCCTGGTGAAATAAGAGCGTTGGCTCCGACTTGACTAGCTGTTGAATCGTGGGAAAACGCACAGATAGCCACGCTACGGTAAATTGGAGTGCAATCAGCAACAAGAGGGCAAGCAAACCCTCAGCGAGTGCTACATCTTTTGATAGGAGGATTGTTGCAAGTGTTGAACCGAGAGCAACAGTTACAACTAAGTCAAAGGCGTTCATCTTCGAGAGTGTGCGTTTCCCCGAAAATCGAAGAAAGATCACGAGTGCTGCATAAGCCAAAACGCCAACAACAATGACGCGCCCTAATCCCTGCCACGTATCAAAGAACATTCAATCTCCTGATGTAGGGTAAGCTGGCTCCATAGCAGAGCATATCAAATTGCACCTTCAATATAGTTATGTGAACACAATTACCAGGTCAAGGGCTGTCGATCTAACGTTCCTAGTCAGCGGCGGCAGATAACCTTGGCATTACCACCAAGATCACGATACCGTCCGCTGCACTAGGATTGTTATGCCGCAGGGCGATACTCACCAAGTTACTGTTTGCAGATTCTCGACCTCCTGAAAATGAGCATCACGTGTCACCAAAATCAGATTATGTTGTGATGCAAGGGTTGCAATCCAGATATCATTTTCAGGTAACGGACGACCTTTGAGTCTTAACTTGTTTTTGACCTCACCATACTGTCGAGCAGTTTCAGTATCACACCCAAGCACTGTACTGCTAGCAACCAGCTCATCAATTCTTGCTAAGTTTGCTTGGAATCTCCCCGATTTCCTTGCGCCATAACATAACTCACCAATGGCAATACTTGGAATAAAAACTTCGTTGGCTTGAGCAAGGTTGTTTTTGACTGCTGCTTCATCTGCAAAGAGAGCAATGATAATATTGGTATCCAGCAAGTACCTACCACTCATTGACATCTACCTGTTCACAGCCTTGCTCAATTGCCTCGCACATTAACTGGAGATCTTCAGGCGGTATGGAACCTGCGAAACGCAGCAGTTGCTGCCCTGAAGTACCTCGAACTTGAGATTTCGCCAGTGCTTGGGCAAATTCCAACACCCGCCATTGTAAGTGCTGCGGCATAGCTCTTAACTGCTCAATTACCTCGTCGGTGATGGGTATGTTCATTTTGTCTCCTCCTTGCCATCATTTTAACAATGACTCATTGTTTAATCAGTCCTTCAATTTGTTGATTTCCTCTTGTGATGCATTATACATAACTGTAAGGAGCTTACCACCACTGTAATGAAGTGTTATCACAGCATCATTGTTCTTCGGATCGCACCGAATTGTAGTCCCATCAGGAAGTTTGATATGAAAGTCTAGAATTTCCTCCTGTTTCTGCTTATCACAAAGTCTACGAATCATTTCCTTTAAAGGTTCGATAAACACTTCATCGACTGCCGCATCAAGAAGCTTGCCACCAATATAACCAAGTGCGAGGGTCACAGATGCCTGAAATGCTGGATTCGCGATGATAGCGATGGCAATCTCGACAAACTCATGGGGTACATCATCGTCGGTGTAACCCCAGACTTCTACCCTCCAATTAGGATCATCCTCAAGTGCATCATGAAGAGCTTTTTTTCGACGATTGTGCAATTCGAGCGCACGTGGAGAGTTGTCGCTCAACCCTTCAAATCTATTATCAAGCCGTCTGTACACACCAATCCATAAATTGGGACTCATATTATGGGTTCCTCTCTGTTAAACCTCAAGAATACTGTGTCGAAGAGTCAAGTGCATAACGGTGTTCGTCATCTGCCGTAGACAGCATTTCCATCAAACCGATCAACTCTCGCCAATCAGGCACATGGGCTTTGTTACACCGCATTCAAGTTTATTCAGTTGTGGAGATTAAATTGACTTCTACAATCCTAAATGACTTACTCCCAAGCCATTTCACTAGATTTTGTACTTGTTAGCTATTCTAATTGAATTGACACCTAATTCAATTGCCGAACTGTGAATATTGGCAAGATTTTGATTTTGAGAATCAATTAGTGCCTCAAGCTTTACAATTGTAACTTCAGGCTTTTGCTTATCAACATTTCTTTTAAAGTCAATCATGAAATTTCGATTGTAATCAAGACACGACGAAGATAGTGCCATCAGCTTAGAAGCTTTTTCTTCAAACCGAAATGCGACATCTAATGCAGCCGTCACTGAAATAACAACTCCCAAGCAAGTGTATATGATCATAACTACTTGCTTAACCGTTTCAGGGCTTTTTAAGTTTATCATTACTAATTCTGCAACCGTGTTGGTTGCTACCAAAGCTCCTAAAACAATAATTATAATTTTTGGTAGTTTTGCTCTTCCTAAAAGCGATTGTCCTTCTTTTGATAATAGATCAGCAAGAGCGGCACATTCTTGTTGACGGATTGACACCATATCTGCCAATTCCTTTAACTGATCGAAAATTTTTCGTTTTCAAAAATTGGCATGATTTTTGTAAAAATGCGAAGTAATTACTCAAAACGAAGTTTAACGAAGTTTATTGTCATTCTCTCACTACAAACCTCAAAGCCTCAAAGCACCCCCTTATCAACTACTTCACACTAACTTGACCTTAAACACCAATAGACAATCTTCCTGTATGTCCCCACAGATAACTTAAGGCGGCATAACAACTTATATCGAATTTTTTCTCAGTAATGTCTAGATTCAAGCATTATCGAGAAAATTTTCTTGTGATATCGCCGCTGAGGGACATTATCGAGAATTTTTGCGGATGATATTGCCGCTGTGGGATCTTATCGAAGACTTTTCCGTGAATTCTCAGAGCATCTTTAGCGAAGAGTATGTGATATTTACTACACAAATGGCTTATTGCAAATACGAATGTCTACCTCGCCCAAACTGTTTGAGCGCCTTCATGAAGAGTTTCGCCGTCGCCATTACGCCTATGAAACTGAAAAAAGCTACACTCGCTGGATTAAAGAGTTTATTCAGTTTCACCACATGACTCCCCCACGAGATCTAGGGCGCGAGGCAGTGGAAGCCTTTCTGACGCATCTGGCAGTTAATCAACGGGTGGCTGCTTCCACTCAAAATCAAGCCTTCAGCGCGTTAATCTTTCTCTATCGAGACGTGTATCAAAGAGACACCGATTGGAATCTAGATGCTCTCAGAGCCAGAACGACTCGCTATGTGCCGACCGTATTGTCGCGAGAGGAAACCTTCGCGATTCTCAACCAAATGAGTGGAGTTCCGAAACTGATCGTCCAAGTGCTGTATGGCAGCGGGTTGCGGCTCCGGGAAAGTTTGAACCTGCGCGTCAAAGACCTGGATTTTGCCCAACATCAAATCGTTGTGCGAGACACAAAAGGGCGGGAAAGCCGAGTCACGCCGTTGCCCGATCGGTTAATTGAGCCGTTAACTCAACACTTGCAAACGGTCAAACGTTGGCATGAGATGGATTTGCACCAGGGTTATGGGGCGGTGGTGTTGCCTTATGCGCTCGATCGCAAATATCCGAATGCAAATCGTCAATGGATTTGGCAATTTGTCTTTCCTGCCAAAAGCCGCAATCGTGATCCTCAGAGCGATCAAGTCGGTCGTTATCATTTCCATGCATCGAATGTGCAGAAAGCCCTCAAACAAGCAGTTGGTTTGGCAAAGATTCAAAAGCGCGTTAGTTGCCATACGTTTCGCCATAGTTTTGCCACACATTTGCTGCACAATGACTACGATATTCGCACCGTCCAAGAGTTGTTGGGACACAAAGATGTGAAGACAACCATGATTTATACGCATGTGCTAAACCGAGGTGGGCGCGGCGTGAGAAGTCCGTTGGATGCTTAACTGCACCTGCAAAAATTAAGACTTTAAAGATTCCAAAAAACAAAAAACTCCTGTAGAATACATCGCAGTGATGAAGTTGTGCCCCGAAGCCTGATCTACCAAATCAGACTCCGAGGACTTCCATCCCTAGTTAGAGTCAGTAACTCAGGAGGCGTTCATGATTGTACACCGTCGGCTTTGCTATGGGATCTTGAAAGGCTGGAATCAAGATCCTGCATACTCTTTTCATCCCAATGGAATGTCTGATCAATCAGCATTTTTGTCCTCTTTGAATTAACCAAGAGGACAAAATAATATGGGAGTTAGGACGATCGTTCCTGGCTCGATTTCGTTCACCGTTGAGTTGCGCTGCTCAACCGAAAAACGTTATCGAGTCAGTGTGACTTTGGATTTGCAAGAGCGTTATATCTTCCTTTCGTCTGGCATTCTCGTGAATGTGAGGGACAGCATTGAAGAGTTTGTTTCGCAACTGAGTGAGATTGCATCCAATCAGCTAGCATTGCTCAAATGGGATGGCACGAGTGACTTGACGACTGAATATCAGATTGTTCGAGTGTTGCCGGGCTATCAAGTTGAGCGATCGTTAGCGAAGTTCAACATCGTCTTGGGCAATGGTTCACTGATTCAAGTGGAGGAGTTGCACAACAAAATTACCATTCAACTCTAGAAAATTGGGCATTAGGGAACCGTTGATTATTGAACCCTTCATAGTCATACGGCTCCCTAACCACGCAAATCGTAACTGCAACTTAATTAGATAGCACGCCCTGGTAGGGCGACTTGCTAGACTGTCGCTTCGACTACTTGACTACCGCTGAAACAATTTTTGTTTTGACTCTTTCCCGATCGTTGCCCAAAAATCAGATTCTTGGGACTAACGTCTCCATCAATCGTTAAAGAAGTCATTGACGAGATTTTAGCAGGGGTGAGATTGAAACCTGAAATCTGAACCCTTTTGTTCTAGACTTTGTTACAACGTTAATTAGAGTCAGAACTCGTGGGAATCATCGAGAGCGTTTTCATTGGCATCATCGGCAGCGCGATCGCCTTAGTCATCCTGATCCTGGTAGCCCTCGAAGCGCAATATCGGCAGCGTCCCGGCAATGATTTAGAACTAACTGCTGGCAAGTGGGAGTTTGACCTCTATGAGCCGCAGCGATATCTGCTGGTAGGCAATCTAGAGTTTCGCAACCGCACCCGTCGCCTCGAAGTGATGGTGCCAGAGATTCGAGCCGAGGTAACGCTACTCACATCTGGCAGCTTAGAAGGAGTCACCACGACGACTCACATTATTCCTCGTCACACCGAAGCAACCGCTAGAAGTGATCACTATTGGGAAAGCCGGATCGTCAAAGTCGGGGGAGAAGACCCGATCGAGATCTCGATCGACGTTCAAGGACAAGACCTGAGCGACCTTAAAGTGGCCTGGGTACAGATTCATTACGTCACTTACGGGCCTCAAGGGCGAATTCCTAAAACTCGCCATATCGTAGTGCCGCTCAAGTTTCCTAGCACCGATGACTCTAAGCGCTGGCGACCTGCCGCTAATTCGGACGTTTTGCCGATTCGCACTCACCTGCTCACTGAGTTAGATGATCCCGTTGAAGTCGTGCGTCGTTACGTAGTGCCCCATGCTCAAGCTGGAGACGTAGTGACGATCGGAGAGTCGCCCCTCGCCATTATGCAAGGGCGATTTATTCACCCCAGCGAAATTCATCCTGGATGGCTGGCGACTCGCTTGTGCTATCTGTTTTTGCCGACTTCGAGTTTGGCGACTGCCTGCGGCTTACAGACTTTAATTAACATCGTCGGGCCCGGGCGCGTGTTTGTCGCCTTTGTCGCAGGCGCGATCGGGAAACTTTTTGGTCAACCTGGCTTCTTTTATCGGGTAGCAGGCGATCAAGCTCGACTGATTGATGACGTAACCGGAACACTGCCCCCCTACGACAAATTTATCGTGCTTGGGCCCGATAACGCCCAGGGAATTGTGGATCAAATTCAGCGCGAAACTGGGCTATCTGCTGCGATCGTAGACGTGAATGACTTGAAAGCAGTTAAGATATTGGCAGCGACCTCTAATCTATCGATCAACTTTCTCAAACAGGCGCTGATCACAAACCCGGCTGGGAATGCCGATGAGCAAACCCCTGTCGTCCTGATCCGTCCCACTGAGTCGCTGCTCGATCGCGCCTCTGTCAAGCCTGAGTCTGCTGGCACTCATTAGGGATTTGTCTAAATTTGGCAATGAATATCCCTTAGGGTTGACCCAGATTTTCTGCCAAACTCCTACCCTGAGGGTGAATAGCCGCTTTAACACCATGATTCGAGCCTTTCCTCAGACAAATAATATCGTGATTCGACCAATCCAATATCGCGATTTAGAATCGGTCGAGCAGCTTTGTGCAGAGGCATCAGAAGCAGAAAGCCCCAATTGCTCAATGGTGAGAGAAAAGCCATTAGCGATTCGGCGCTGGTATGGAATTCTCAAGGTTCTCAGTCTGTTTCCCAATCCTTTTCAAGATTCTTTCTGCATCCACGTCGCAGAGTTCAACCAGCAAATTCAAGGATTGATTCAAGTGTCGCCCTTTAACCGGACGGGGACGACTTGGCGCGTCGATCGCGTTGCCGTTGATCCCGTTATTCTGCAAAATGAGGCAGCATCCGAATCAGAAGTGCCGACCACCTCGTTGGTGACTTCTAGCGATATTGGCTCTCTGCTGCTGCGCTATTGTTTAGAAAAAGTTTGGCAAGCCCGCACTTGGATCTTAGAAATCGATATCCACGATAATTCTGCGCTGGCGCTCTATCGCAAAAATGGGTTTCAGCGTCTGGCCCACATGACCTATTGGGGCATCTCTCCTGAGCTTTTGCAAGAGTTGTCGCACCGAGAGCCAGATTTACCCAATCTGTTGCCCGTCAGCAACGCCGATGCTCAGTTGCTCTACCAACTCGACACGATGGCAATGCCGCCGCTCGTGCGTCAAGTCTTCGATCGGCACATTCAAGACTTTAAGACCAGCTTGTTTAGCTCAGTCGCCGAAGGGGTCAGACAGTTGTTTAGCCGCACTGAGTTTGTAAGTGGCTATGTGTTTGAGCCACAGCGCAAAGCGGCGATCGGATATTTTCAGGTGCAGTTGTGCCGCGATGGTTCTCAACCTCACGTTGCTCAACTGACCGTCAACCCTGCCTACACCTGGCTCTATCCTGAGCTAATGGCTCAAATGGCGCGAGTGACGCAAGAAGTCCCGGCACAAGCGTTGCACCTGTCATCATCAGACTATCAGCCTGAGCGAGAAGAATATTTAGAACGCGTCGGAGCCGATCGCATCGCCCACACGCTGGTAATGTCCCGATCGGTGTGGCATAAGCTCCGAGAAGCAAAACCTTCTGCCGTAGAGGGGTTACAGCTTTCTGACGTGCTGCAAGGGCTTCAACCCTCTCGCAAGCCCGTTCCTGGACGGATCTCACTGCTCAAGTCAATCAAGCGAGAAGAGTCTAAGCCAGATTCCACCCACCCTGCAAAACCACCCGCATCTCCCGAATCTGGCAGCAGCGTTCAAGATCTTGTCAATCGAGCGTCTAAAACCGAACCTCGTGGTGAAGATCCTTGCTGTTGAGCCGTCCTCCTGGGATCAAGGTATGAGTATGGAGTTTGTCTCTGCCTTGGGGCTAGATGTCGGTCAAAAGCGGATCGGGGTCGCGGGCTGTGATGGCACAGGACTGATCGCGACCGGGCTAACGACGATCGAGCGCAAATCTTTTCAACAAGTCATTGCTGAATTGCAGGCGATGATCCACGATCGTCAAGTTCAAATCTTAATTATTGGTTTGCCCTACACGATGGATGGATCATTGGGATTCCAGGCAAAGCAAGTGCAAAAATTTGCGAGAGCCATCTCTCACGCCCTTAACCTCCCGATCGAATATGTAGACGAACGGTTGACCAGCTACCAAGCAGAACAGCTCCTTCACGCCGAAAACATTTCACCTTCCCGTAATAAAGGTCTGATCGATCGCAAAGCAGCGTCCATTATTTTGCAACAATGGTTAGATGAACGGAAACTCAAAGAGCGGCTCGGAGCCAAAGCGTAAACAAACCTTTAACCTTTAGGCTCCACCCTTTAGAGAAGGTGCCATTCTGAGGGATACTTTTCTGAGAGCTAAGTGCGATCGCGCCAAGGATCATAATGCCCAAGTCGAATCGAGATAGAGAGAGTCCAATGGATGAAGATAGCATTGATATGGATGCTCCCACCGTCACCCTGACCGATGAGGCAGGGCTAACCCTGATCTGCTACGTCGAGCATTCCCTAGAGGTCGAAGAGCAGGAGTATGTCTTGCTGCTTCCAGTAGACTCTCCTGTAGAAGTTTTTGCTTGGCAAGAAGATGGTGAGGAAGATGAAGCCGTCTTAGTCGAAGATGAGGAAGAATTGAATCGAGTCTTTCCGACGGCTAGAGCGGTTTTAGAAGAGCAAAACCTCACGTTAAAGCGCACGGCTGTGGTGCTGACTGTTGAAGGCGATTTGCCCGATTTTATCGAAGATGAAGACGAATGGGCGGGCGTTGAGTCTGACTCAGAAGACGAGCAAGAAGAACTTCAACTTCTGTCTAGTTTTTATCACGAGGAGCAAGAATATGCCATCTATGCCCCGCTTGATCCCTTCTTCATTCTGGCAAGAATGGACGAAGACGGGCAACCTCACTTACTTTCTCCAGAAGAACTGAAAAAAATCGAGCCGATGCTGCCGATGATTGAAGATCAACTCTTTGATGCAATGGAGTAGTCTTCTGTCGAGGCTCGATCGAGAGCTTGTAGGGACGTTCTACAGAGCGTCCTTATGTTCTTAATAAAGGGCAGTCTGGCAATTTTAATCATTAGAACTTCTAATCAGTCTTGACTAGTGGTGACAGAGCATCGATTATTTGTTCTGACGAGGGCGATCTCTCACTTGTTCAATTCAGACAATCACCATGAAAGCTGTCCAGCGCATTGCAAAAGGGTCATTTTATCTGCTGATCATCTGCTCGGTGCTAGGTCTATCAGCATGGCGGGTACAGGCTTGGTGGAGCTGGGCAAGTGCGCCTGCGATCGAGTCTGCTTCTCAGCAGGGCAAACGAGTCATAATTCAAATCCCGCAGGGAACCTCAGCACAGCAGATCGGCCAAGAACTAGAGACCGCAGGGCTAATTAAATCGGCAAAAGCCTGGGAACTGTGGGCCCGATGGTTGATGTGGAAGCAGCCAGATGGAGGCTTTCAGGCAGGGAACTATGAGCTATCGACCGCCGAACCTCTGCAAGCGATCGCGCAAAAAATCTGGACGGGTGAAGTCGCTCAACGCAGTTTCACCATTCCTGAAGGCTGGTCGCTCAGACAAATGGCCAGTTATTTTGAGCAACAGGGGTTCTTCAAGGCGCAAGACTTTCTGACCGCTGCCAGCCAACTTCCAACGGGCAAATATCCCTGGCTGCCGACGGGTGTTGCGAGCTTAGAGGGCTTTCTTTACCCCGATACTTACCAAATTTCTGCTGGGGCGCAAGTTACGCCGACTGAGGTGATTACCCAAATGCTCGATCGCTTTGAGCAGGTCGCATTACCTCTCTATAATCAAGAGCGCGATCGCACCCAGTTCTCGCTGGCGCAGTGGGTAACCTTGGCTAGCATTGTCGAAAAAGAAGCAGTAGTCGCCGCCGAACGACCTCGGATCGCCGGGGTGTTTACCAATCGGTTAAAACAAAACATTCCGTTAGGATCTGATCCAACGGTTGAATATGCGCTAGGCGTTCAGCAGACTAAAGAGCAGCCGCTGACGCTAGAGCAAGTGAAAGTGGAGTCTCCCTACAATACTTATATCAATGCTGGGCTGCCGCCTGCTCCGATCGCGAGTCCAGGTCTCGCGAGTCTGAAAGCGACGTTAGCACCCGAAGTCACTGACTATCTCTACTTTGTCGCGAAATATGATGGCACTCATGTGTTTAGCCGTACGTTAGGTGAGCATGAATCAGCCCAGGGAACGATTCGAGATACGATCGACAAACGCGCTACAAAACCTCAAGAGAAGCCCAAAAAACCTGGAAATTAAAAAGCGGCAGTTGATTATTCATCACCTGACCGCTCGTAAATTGAGGCTTCAATCTTTGCAGATTAGACCGTTGTAATGTCTTTTTCTTTTTCTGCCAAAACTCTTTCCACTTCAGCGACATATTTGTCGGTTAGCTTTTGAATTTTGTCTTGAATATCTTTTGATTCGTCTTCAGATACTTCCTTGGCTTTCTCTTGCTTTTTCACCGCATCAACCGCATCACGGCGAATATTCCGAACCGAGACTTTGCCCTCTTCAGAATATTTAGTTGCCAGTTTTACGAGTTCTTTGCGCCGATCGCTCGTCAAGGGCGGAATATTTAACCGAATCGTTGACCCGTCATTGTTGGGCATTAACCCCAAACCAGACATTGAGATCGCTTTCTCAATGAGCGCCATGCTGCTTCGATCGTAAGGCTGAATCTGAATCGTGCTCGAATCAGGCGTACTGATATTAGCGAGAGCCTTGAGAGACGTAGGAGTCCCATAATATTCGACCGACACCTTATCTAAAAGACTGGTGCTGGCTCGACCCGTCCGAATGGTATTAAAAGACCGTTGAGTGGCTTCGATCGCCTTCTTCATATGGTCTTCGACATCAGCAAACTTCACACAAACCTCCGACAATCGTTCCGATAGATTCTCCCATCACAGCGCGGCGCACATTTCCTGTCACCGACAAATCAAAGACAACGATGGGAATATTGTTATCTTTACACAACGCGATGGCAGTGCTGTCCATCACTTTCAAATCGTGGGTCAACACATGCGAATAAGTGAGACTTTGAAAACGCCGCGCATTGGGGTTGTGGGCTGGGTCGGCATCATATACCCCATCTACTTTCGTCGCTTTGAACAGCACATCTGCGCTAATTTCGGCCGCTCTCAGCGCAGCCGTTGTATCGGTGGTGAAGAAGGGATTGCCAGACCCCGCCCCAAAGATCACGACCCGACCTTTTTCGAGGTGACGAATGGCGCGGCGACGAATGTAGGGTTCGGCGACTTCTTGCATCGCGATCGCCGTTTGCACTCGTGTGGGCACTCCAAGGTGCTCTAAGGCATCTTGCAGGGTCATTGCATTCATGACGGTGGCAATCATGCCAATGTAGTCTGCGGTGGCTCGATCCATGCCTGCTGCCGCACCTTTGACTCCTCGAAAAATATTACCGCCTCCGACGACGATCGCGATTTGCACTCCAGTGGCCGCGATTTCTGACACTTCTTCGGCAATCCCATTGACTACGGCAGGATCAATCCCGTAGGATAGGTCGCCCATCAGGGCTTCACCACTGAGCTTCAGCAGAATCCGCCGATAAGTTATTCCCATTTAACGATGACTTGCGTGACTTCAATTGCTTTCACCTAAAGATAGCAGTAGATTAGACGCTTTTATCATTTCTGCCTGCGAGAGCAATGCCCGACCCACACAATCTTCATGTCGAGCGATCGCGTCTCTGATTCCTAACTATTACGCCATTTAATAGAACAGCCGATCGGGTCAGTTGAGGTGGGAGCGATCGCCTCTCCAGCCAAAACTCTGGCGATCGCGTCTCTCAAATAGTTCGTTTTGACGGGTTTTGAATCTTCTGGGTTGTCATCGATCGCGCCGTTATAGCAAAGCACACCTTGCTGATTGAGCAGAAACACATGAGGCGTTTTCTTTGCCCCAAACGCATTCGCGACTTCTTGAGTGACATCTCGAATGTAGGGAAAATTGATTTGGTTGCCTGCCGCAAAGGGTTTCATTTTCTCAAAGCTGTCTTCAGGAAACTGCTCCGCATCGTTGGGGTTAATGCCAATCAGCGTCAAGCCTTGCCCCTCAAAATCGCTTTGAATCTGCTTCAGACGATCGACATACATCTTCACGTAAGGGCAGTGGTTGCACATAAACACCACTACAACGGCGTGAGACTGTTCGAGATATCGAGCGAGATGATGCACCGAGCCGTCGATTCCGGGGAGTTCAAAATCCGGAGCGTAACCGCCAATCTGAGTTCCGATCGTGTCCATAAACTCAACTTACAGGGTGAAAGAGTGAAACTTTATATAGTAATCGCATCCGATCGTGACACAAAAAGGTTCAAGGTTTAAAGGGCATCGAACTTAGCGCTTAACCGTTAAGCTAGACTACATAAAAGTTCATAATTTTCTGATCGAGTCCTATGGTGACTTCTGCTTCTCCCGCGATCGACAATAAAACCTGGATATGGAAAGGCTTTAAGATTGCTTACCAGGCTCAAGGCAGCGAAGGGCCTGCCGTCGTTCTGATTCATGGTTTTGGGGCCTCGTTTTATCACTGGCGCAAAAATACGCCAGAGTTAGCAAAAACTTGCCGAGTCTATGCGCTTGATTTAATTGGGTTTGGTAAATCAGAAAAGCCTGTGCCGATCGAGCAAGTTGACTATACGTTTGAAACGTGGGGACAGCAGATTGCAGATTTTTGTCGTGAAGTTGTGGGTGAATCAGCGTTTTTGGTCGGAAACTCGATCGGGTGTATTGCCGTGATGCAGGCTGCCGTCGATCACCCAGAAATCGCACGAGGATTGGCGTTAATCAACTGTTCGTTGAGATTGCTGCACGATCGTAAGCGCATTGGGCAACCCTGGTTCAAACGGGTGGGTGCGCCCGTCTTGCAAGGAATTCTCAAGCGAAAATGGGTGGGCGATCTGTTTTTTAAGCAACTTGCACAGCCCAAGACGGTGCGTAATATTTTGCTGAAAGCTTATGGACGATCGGAAGCCGTCACCGATGAGCTAGTCGAGTTATTGATGGGAGCCGCCCGCGATCAGGGTGCAGCAGCCGTTTTTGTCGCATTCACAGGCTATTCTCAAGGGCCGTTGCCAGAAGATTTATTCCCAAAGTTGCCTTGCCCAGCAATTATTTTGTGGGGAGCAAAAGACCCGTGGGAACCGATCGAGCTTGGTAAAGCCTTTGCAAACTATCCTCAAGTCGAGAAATTTATTCCGTTAGAAGGGGTGGGTCATTGTCCCCAAGACGAAGCGCCAGAACTCGTTAACCCGATTTTACAAGAATGGATTTTGTCACATTCAAGCTAGGCGTGGAGTTCCTGCCAGCGTTTTTGCAGATCTTGAATCGTGAAAACGGCTTGAAACTTTACACCTACTTTCTCGTAGAATTCTGCGCCGCCTTGCTGGCGATCAACCAGCGTAATCACTTCTTCAACCTGATAGCCTGCTTCTCGCAGCCGATCGACCGCTTTCATCGCCGATTGCCCCGTCGTCACTACATCTTCTAACACCACAACCGGGCTACCCTCTGGCAAAGTCAGACCCTCAATATAAGCCTGAGTGCCATGCCCTTTAACTTCTTTGCGAACGATCAACGCTGCCAGCGATCGCCCCTCATAAGCTGCGACCACACTAGCAGCAGTCACGATCGGGTCTGCGCCCAAGGTCAAGCCAGCCACCGCCACGGTTTCAGGTGAAATGTAGGGCAACAAAATTCGTCCGACTGCCAAACCGCCTTGAGGGTGCAGCGTCACCTGTTTGCCATTGATGTAATAGGTGCTTTTCTGACCCGAAGAGAGCAAAAAATCGCCTTCTCGATAGGCGACTTCACAAAATAGATCCAATAACGCTTGACGAAGAGCAGGCAACTCTGCGATCGCCCAAGGAAAGTTTGCAGAAGATTGGGACAGATTTGTCATAGGTAGGGCAAACTAGAGTTATTAATTATTGAGAAGATAGCGTTGCGAACCAGGTCAAGACTCTGGTTTTAAACATCAATCCAAAGTTAAACTTTAGCGGAATAGTGGAGACAAATTCTATGGATGTGAGGTCAAAGAGTGTGTTGAGCCTAATGGCTCTAGCGGCTGCTTCTACAGTTTCTACGGCAGCCATGGCTCAAGAAAAACCTGTAGCGACGTTTAAGCCTCTTGTAAGCATTCCCGATGCGGTCGATCGGGCGTTTTTTGGGTCGGCTGAAAGTTTTCAGGATGTCGGACGACAGACCGGAGCGCTGATTGGGGTGCCTAAATTTCCAGAGAATGCGATCGCTCGTGATGCCGCTCACGTTCATCGGATCTATCGAGATCTGCTATATCAGCAAGTCTCTAGCGGCCCGATTATTCGCACGGTAGATTTGCCAAACCCTTACAACACATCAATTTTGACCCTTCCTAAAACCAATGTCAGCAACCGCGTGATCGGCTCTGAGTGAGTGTTTGAGCGGTAAATCTCACCAATGCGCCGTGCTGGAATCGAACCAGCCTGAAGGCGAATTATGAGTTCGCTACCTCCCCAATCGGTCAACGGCGCAGACGGGTTTGTGTAACATTTTAGCTTGAGTTTCGCGGTTGTCTCTCAGCCGCGATATTTTTTTTTAATAGCGGGTGTTCTCGATCGTGTTTAGCGAATACAATTCAGGTCAAACCGCATTCACTTATCTTGATCACGATCGATGCGAATTAATTCTACAGTTGCCCTCACCTTTATTTTGCTGACCTTGATGTTTGGTGCAGGCATTGTGACAGGGGCTTGGGGGTTTGCGATCGGACGAGAAGCCCTGAAGGGAATTACGCAGCCCGATGCCCGCCCCACTAACAAAGTGGGCAAGAAAAATGGCTCGACCCGAACCTCAGACGCGCTAGTGGTTTTGCAAGAAGATGACATTATCAAGAAGGTGAAGACGCGCTTGAATGGAAATGCAAAGTCGGCAACTGCCAGCATTGCCCCGCCCAAACCAGAGCCAGAGAAACAGGTGACTAATTCTGCCAAGTTTCCGATCGTCAGTCAAGACAAGGGTGTGACCGTAGAAGTGAGCGGCGTGCGGCGGCGGGGAGACTCAGTGGTGTTTGATGTCTCGATGAAAAACGAGGGCAGCCAATCGGTTAAATTTCTCTACAGCTTTTTAAACATCACGGATGAACAGGGACGAGTGCTCAGTGCCGACACCGATGGTTTGCCAACCGAGTTGCCGCCCAATAATCAGAAATTTACTGGAACGGTTTCGCTTTCGACCGCCTTGCTTGACAAAGCCCAAAAAATCTCGATCCAGCTAACCGACTACCCTGATCAAAAGCTCCAACTGCGGATGGCTGACATCCCAGTCAAGTAAGCGCAAACTAGCAAGATTCGGAACGCCATCTAATTTTTCTGATTGCCCTCGCGGTGCATTGTTTATTGGTTTTCTTCGCAAATGATTGCCCCTTTTGCGGTCGGTTTGGTGTCGAGTGTTCCTCAAAGTCTGAGTTGGACTGAGGTGGCGCTAAGGTTTTTGTCGGTTTTGCTGCTAATCACGATTAATGCGTTTTTTGTGACAGCAGAATTTGCGATCGTCTCCGTGCGGCGATCGCGGATCAATCAACTGGTTGACGCGGGAGACGTTCAAGCTCGAACCGTGCAGAATTTGCAGCGCAGTATCGATCGGGTACTGTCTACGACTCAGCTAGGCATCACACTGTCGAGTTTGGCGCTGGGCTGGATCGGCGAAAGCACGATGGCAGTCATCGTCGCAAGCTGGATTGCTCAGTTGCCGTTTTCGCCCGCGGTCGTGCAAACGCTCTCGCACTCGCTGGCGATTCCCCTCGCGTTTTTGCTGATTGCCTATTTGCAAATCGTGTTGGGTGAACTGTGCCCCAAGGCGGTGGCGATGCTCTACGCGGAGGAGATCGCTCGATTTTTGGGCCCGTTTAGTTTGGCGATCGCTCGATTTTTTAACCCATTTATCTGGGTTCTCAATCAGTCTACGCGCTTGCTGCTGCGGCTGATCGGCATCCAATATACCGGGCAGGAGTGGTATAACCAGGTGACTCCTGAAGAGTTGCAGCTTATTATCTCGACTTCTAGCGAATCGACGGGGTTAGAAGCTGAAGAACGCGAGATTTTGAGTAATGTCTTTGAGTTTGGAGATGTTCCGGCAACTGATGTCATGATCCAGCGTCCGAGTATGACGACGCTGTGGGTGGATGCCACAGTTCGAGATTTGCTAGAAGAAGTGGCTCACTCTGGGCATTCTCGCTACCCAGTCATTGGCGACTCGCTGGATGATGTCTGCGGCATGATTCACTTTAAGGAGCTTGCAGAACCGTTAGTGCAGGGAACATTGACCTTAGACAGCCCGATTAAGTCGTGGATTCATCCGGCTCGATTTGTGCCTGAATATACGCCCTTAGGAGAACTGCTGACTTTGATGCAGCGATCGCGAATGCACATGGTTGTCGTGGTCGATGAGTTTGGTGGCACTGCGGGGTTAGTCACGATTCAAGACATTATCAGTCAAATTATTGGAGACAGCCCTGAACCGCAGGGTGATGGAGAACTTTCGATTCAGATTTTAGACGAAAACACCTTCCTAATTCAGGCGCAGACGAATTTAGAAGAAGTGAATGAAGAACTGAATCTAGACTTTCCCCTGGCGGAAGAGTATCAGACGATCGGCGGTTTTTTATTTTATCAATGGCAAAAGATTCCGGGGCCGGGAGAAACGCTGCAATATGGCAACTGTGAGTTGACGGTGATTTCTGCTGAAGGGCCGCGATTGCATCAAATTCAAGTGCGGCGGATTGAACCCTCAGATGGGACTCGGTCGCGCGATCAAAAACCCTCAAACCAAATCGAAACGAGCGTCAGAGAGTCGCGTCGAAGATTAGATGAATCACTCTAAAAAGATCCGTCATTAGAGCGTCTTTAAGTGCCCTCAAACCAAGCGACCCCCGCAAACAATAAAAACAAAATGCCTCCTAATTGGGTGACAGTTCGTTCTGAGATGCGACCAGCAATAAGTTTGCCACCGATCACGGCGATCGCGGCACAAATCGTGTGTCCAGCAATCGCGCCCAACGTCACCCCAACGGGATTGTGAGCAGCAGCCAGCGCGATCGTAGCGAACTGAGTGCGATCGCCCCACTCACCCACAAAAACCAGCCCAAACGCTTCTAAACAAATCGCAAAGGGCGTTTTCTTTTTGAGCTTGACTTCGGCTTGAGAGATGGCGGCGATCGCGTCTCGCTCTGCATCAGAAGCACACTCAAGATAGTCGTCATCGGCGGCTAGGGTGCGATCGCTGCATTCAGGCCGCATTTGATGAGCGTCGTAGAGCAGCTTGATGCCAAACGCGACAAACAGCACGATCGCAGCGTAATGAGTCAAGTCTCTGGGCAGCAGTGACACGACCCGTCCTAAACTAACAGACAAGATGGTCATTGCAGCAAGCGCAAGTACAGCCCCGGCAAACACATAGCGGCGACGGTGACGCATCGCTAAACACATGGCGATAAAAAACGTCTTGTCGCCCAACTCAGAGACGGTAATGAGTAATAAACCCGCAGTAAAGGCAGTTAACACGCTCTCAAGCTCCCCAGAATCAACAGTGTAGAGATTTTCTGAGTGGGCTTGATGAGGGTGCAACGACTCCACCAAGCTCACATCAGATGTGAACTCAGTGAAGGTCTCGCTTGCAAACTGGGTTTCAGGTTCGGGAAGAGTGAGCTTGTCTGCTCAATTCTTTGATCCCTAATCTCTGACCCATATTTGTCACTTGAACCAGGCTCATCACCAGTATGTTGATTCAAGTGGGCTGGTGTTTGTTGACCAGCAGCTACTCCCCTTCAAACTGATGTAATTATACTTGTCTTTGGGGAGATGCGCGATCGAAGTTCCGCTTTTTTAGAGCGATCTATGCAAATCTGGGGGGATCTGTGGAAGCCTTCCGTCTATCGATCGGTTTTAGAATAATAGGCAGAAACGTTCAGCCCAACAACAGTTATACTGCTGGCGTTTTAGTTGGGGCAGCATTTGAAGCTTATCTGTTGAGGAAGCCTGAATCATGGATGTAGAAATTGTTCCTTGCTCCGTTGAACACCTTGAAAAGTTGATTGAGGGCGCAGATGCTTTTCTAAAAGCTTACGGGCTTCAAGTGGTCGATGGGTATATGCCTTTTGAAGGGGCACTTCAATACATTTTGAACCAGATGCAAGGTTCGCAAATTTGGCATCCTTGGCTACCGTATCTGTTTCTTTTTCGTCCTGACCAGGCGTTGGTTGGGCTTGGAGGCTTCAAATCAGTTCCAGATTCTAAGCGCACCATTGAGATTGGTTACTCTGTCGCCCCAAATTATCAGGGCAGAGGGTTTGCAACTTCTGCGGCACGTCAGCTGATTGAGATAGCGTTTGGGTCAAAGTTAGTGGACTGTGTTTGCGCTCACACACTGGCAGAACATAATGCATCGACTAGAGTATTGAAGAAGTGCGGGATGACCAAAGGATCAGAGACTATCGATCCTGATGTTGGAAATCTGTGGAGGTGGGAGATTAGCGCCGTATAACAACCGTGGGGCAACGGACAGTAGGGAAGATCTTGGCGCTGAGTTCGAGGTTGCTTACCGCCGATGATCACTAACGTTAGATCGTTAATTCCCGAAATCTGGTTGACTTCTCGGATGTAGTCTTCGATCGCAGGGTTAACTAGAAACAATTGCTAAAATGAGCAGCAGATGGTGTGACTAATCAAAATGCCCACTGCTTCTCAACTGGCGAGTCTGTATCGGATCGGATATCAATTGACGTTTACGATGCTTCAACCCGTACATCTAATTTGCGTTGATATGCGAACTCGCAATGTGTACGTCCTCGCTGGATCTGACGAAGAGCTTGAGTTCCAAATTTTGCCCAACGGAGCGTTATCTGATGAGCCAGACTGATTATGATGCAATGTCTGACGCTGAATTGAAACAGTATTTTCTCAAGCATCGGGGAGATAAAGCCGCTTTTCAAGCCTATTTAGACAGAATTAATCAGCGTCCGCGCAGGATTATTGCGAGTCCCGATGACCCTGATTTCGATGAAAAAGTTCAAACGGCGATTCGGCAAAAGCTAGAAGCGGCTAAAAGCGGCAGGAGTCAGCAGCCTCCCCATGATGCATTGGAGCCGACCGATTAAAGTTTTTCCTAAGCGGCGCATCCTAGTGTTGAGACGGCGGCGATCGCACCCATCAAAATTCCTAAAATCTGGTTGACTTCTCGGATGTAGTATTCGATCGCGTTAATACGAACCGTTTTTCCTTTAATATTTGCGTTCTTGTGGCTCAAACATGTTAACAACAACGGGCACATAGTCGAGATCGATGCCAGCCGGAGAGTAGTAGGCGAGTGTGTGCTTGAGAAAGTTTCGATCGTCTCGCTGTGAGAAGTCTTCGCGGAAGTGTGAGCCTCGGCTCTCTTGTCGGCTGAGGGCAGACGTGAGGATCATGTCACCCACAACGAGCAGACTTCTTAGCTCCAAGGCTTCTGTGATTTCAGTGTTCCAGAGTGTGCCTTTGTCGTCGAGCCGAATTTGCGTGTATTTCTGCTGGATTTCTTTGAGCTTCGCCAGTCCGGTTCGCATCACTTCTTCCGTTCTAAAAACGCCGCAGTGGTCAGTCATGCAGTCTTGATAGGCTTGGCGAATTTCGGCGATGCGATACTGTCCGGGCTGGTCGAGGAGGGTCTGAATTTGAGTTTCAGTTTCGGTGATGTAGCGATCGCCATCCACCTCTGGCAATTTACGGGTTTGGATATATTGCGCGATCGCCGCACCCGTTCTGCGCCCATAAACCACGCACTCTAAAAGCGAATTGCTGCCCAGCCGATTTGCTCCATGCACTGACACACACGCCGCTTCTCCTGCTGCGAAGAATCCTTCGACTAGATCATTCGCACTGCTTCTCACCCGCCCGTCAGTGTTGACCGGAATGCCGCCCATTGAGTAGTGAACTGTGGGACGAATCGCCATCGGCTGCGTCACCGCATCAATGCCTAAAAAACGATGGGCTTCTTCCCAGCAGAAGGGCAGGCGGCTCATGATCTTTTCTTTCCCCATGTGGCGCAAGTCTAAATAGACAAACGAACCGCCCTTTGTGCCGTCGAGATTGACTCCTCGACCTGCGCGAACTTCGTAGGTGATGGCGCGGGAGGTGATATCGCGGGGGGCAAGCTCCATGCGAGAAGGGGCGTAGGTTGCCATGAAGCGATCGCCCTCGCTGTTAATCAAATAAGCTCCTTCTCCGCGCACGGCTTCGGAGATCAAAACGCCGACGGGCAATCCGGTCGGGTGAAACTGCACAAACTCCATGTCTTCGAGGGGCAAACCTGCCATAGCGGTCATGGCTAACCCGTCACCCGTCGAGGCGTAATCGTTAGAGGTGGTGTTATAAACGCGACCATAGCCGCCTGTGGCAAACATCACGGCTTTTGCTCTGACAACTTCCAGCGTTCCGTCTTGGATGTTTCGCATGACGATGCCTTTTGCCTGTCCTTCTTCGAGAATCAGGCGGGTGACATACCATTCTTCGTAGACTTTAACGCCGTGTTTCATCAAGTTGCAGATTAGCTCGTGCAAAATGGCGTGTCCGGTTTTGTCGGCGGCATAACAGGTGCGGTTGTGGGAGTGTCCGCCAAACGCGCGTTGAGCGATTCTGCCATCAGGGAGGCGAGAGAACAAGACTCCCATGTGTTCTAAGTCGATCACAACATCTGCCGCTTCTTGAGTCAGAATGGCAACCGCATCTTGATCAGCAAGATAATCTGAACCCTTGACCGTATCGAAGGCGTGAGCTTCCCATGTGTCAGTTGCATCCACATTCTTGAGGGTTGCTGCCATGCCGCCCTGTGCTGCAACCGAGTGCGATCGAATCGGGTGAGTTTTTGCGACTAAGCCGACGCTGAGACTGGGGTTTGTGCGAACAATTTCTAAAGCAGCACGAGAACCTGCTAATCCGCCGCCAACGATGATTACGTCGTGATCGATCATGATGAAGGGTAAAAAGTGAAACGCTAAAAGTCGAATATCCTGGAGGTAGATTACGCGATGTGCGAAGAACCCTCACCCCCAACCCCTCTCCTACGGGAGAGGGGGCTTTCAATCAATCTCTGGTTCCCTCTCTTTGGGGAGAGGGCTAGGGTGAGGCATGCTTTTGGGCGGTTTTAGGAAAGTCGTACATCGCGTTAGATTCTAAATCTACCCTTAATTTAAACAAAGTTGGTTCAGATTCTTTTAGTCCAGTCTTGCAGAATCTTATATCTCATGTAGCGATCGCCCTATACGGCACAGCATGCTCCTAACGACCCACGTTGAAAACTCTCTTTCTTAAAGTAGATAGAGAAGCATAGCCATTCACATTACTCTGCTCTTATTCGTCAGTTTCTCAAACTCTGCTTTGCAGTTTTAACTGATTTTGCAAAAGACAATATGTCTCCTGAAGAAGAAGCTAGTGCTATGGCCGATCATCAGTCCCTAACGCAAGAGAACGCTGATAGTATTGCTCAGTTAGAGGAACGTAACCGATCGCTAGCCGTCATCAATGAGGAGTTGCAGCTCACCTTTGAGGAACTGAAGGCTGCGGAAGAAGAACTGCACGAGCGAAATCAATCATTGGTAGCCGAAAGGCAGCGTTATCAAGATCTGTTTAACTTTGCGCCCGACGGTTATTTGGTGACAGATCAGGTTGGGGTCATTCAAGAAGCTAACCACGCGATCGTCACCTTGCTCTCTGTAGACTTAAAGTTTTTAATCGGCAAACCCCTGAATGTTTTTATTGCTCACTCAGATCGGCGAGCTTTTTATCAGCAACTCAATCGATTGCCAGCGCTTGAGCAGATCCAAAACTGGGAGTTGCAAGTGCAGCCTCGACAGGGTGACGCGATTCCAGTTGAGGTGACGGTGACTTGCATTCGCAGCGCTTTTGGAACGATCGAGGGTTTGCGCTGGCTGATTCGCGACATTCGCGATCGCAAACAAACAGAAGCACAACTTCTAGAGCAAGAGCGAGCGGCACGAGAAGCTGAGAACGCCAATCGTCTCAAAGATGAATTCTTGGCGGTGCTATCTCACGAGTTACGCTCACCCCTCAACCCGATTTTGGGCTGGGTTAAGCTGCTGCAAACCCGCAAATTTGATCAGGCAAAAACCACCGAGGCACTCGCCACGATCGAGCGCAATGCCCAACTACAAGCAAAGCTCATTGAAGATCTGCTAGATGTCTCGCGAATTTTGCGCGATAAACTCACACTCAAGCTGACTCCGATTAATTTGGAATACTGCATCTTGGCAGCGCTAGACACAGTTCGATTAGCCGCGCAAGCAAAAGAGGTTGACATTCAAACCGTGTTTGACCCCACGGTGGAAGTGATGGGAGATCCCACGCGCTTGCAGCAGGTTATCTGGAATCTGCTGTCCAATGCGGTCAAATTCACGCCTGAAGGGGGACGAATTGAGGTTCGGCTCAGGCGCACCGATACTCATGCCCAAATTCAGGTGATGGATACGGGCAAGGGCATTGGCGCAGACTTTTTGCCCAGCGTGTTTGACTATTTTCGACAGGAAGATGGCTCGACAACTCGCACCTTTGGCGGACTGGGGTTAGGACTGGCGATCGTGCGTCAAATTGTTGATCTACACGGCGGCACAGTCGAGGCAGATAGCCGCGGTGACGGGCAAGGGGCGACCTTTACAATCTGTTTGCCGCTCACCGAAAACTCTGCATCCTCGGTTGAGGGGTTGCAACCCACCGCTTCTCTGAGCCTGCAAGGAATGAATGTCTTAATCGTCGATGATGACACAGACTCTCGTGACTTAATCACCTTTGTGCTAGAGCAGTCAGGCGCCAGCGTGACCTCCGTCACTTCGGCTGAAGAAGTGTTGCAAACGTTGGCGCAGACTCCTCACCAAGTGTTGGTGAGCGATGTCGGAATGCCAGAGATGGATGGCTATGAGCTAATGCGACAAGTGCGAACTTTGCCGCCTCAACAAGGGGGAGAGATTCCGGCGATCGCGGTGACTGCCTACGCTGGAGACATCAACCAGCAACAAGCCTTATCGGTTGGGTTTCAATGGCATTTGTCTAAACCCGTTGACTCAGACGAACTGGTGGTGGCTGTGGCGAGACTGGGTAAACCTGATTTATCCGGCGAATCCCAGTCCTTTAGGACTGGGATTCGCCTCACTTTACTTCCGGTTTATCAGCCAAACACCGACTCCTAGAAGGGCAGCGATCGCAACTCCAGGCAATAGCCATCCATTTCGAGAGCCAGCCGTCTCAGTGGGAACTTGGGCGATCGGGGAGGGCGCGATCGAGGGTTGTGCCGCTTCACCTGACTGAACGGTGACACTATAAGACAATTCAAACGGCTGAAAGCTTTGTCCATCTCTAGCCGTGCCGCTTAACTCTAGCTCATAGATTCCCGCCTTCGGAAAGACGATTTCTGCACCTGGAACCCCTTGGTATTGTTCAGCAGAGATGGCTTTTAGCGGCGGTTCTAAGAGCGGTTCAGAGCTTTCTTTGTGCGGTTCTTGATGAACTTCTAACTTGCAGTTGCATTTTTCTAACGCAATTAGCTCTCCGCCCTTCCTAGTCAGGACGAACCAGGCGCGAGAAGACTGACCCGCTTTGGGATTGTGGTCTGGCTCGATATGAAAAAGCGCAGCCACGTCACTAGAGGTTTTAACGTTGTGCGCCTGAGCGGAAAGGATGGGCAAGAGAGCAGCGATCGACACTAGAGCGCCATAGCCGATAGTTCTTTTATTTGCGGGACGGTGCGACATAGAATTTTTCGAGAGATAGGAGTGACCAAACGAAGCGCGATCGGATTAACAACACGCCAACAACTGACACGCCTAACAAAATCACCCGTAGCCAGTGAGCCGCTGTGAGTTGCAGTTCGCCCAAATAGCTAGAGCCGACTAACCCTGTGTGGATCGCGACCAAAAGCAGCGCAGGAAGACTCAACCAGTGAATTTTTCGCCAGGTTTGACCCAGTTTTGTCATCATCACATCAAAGCTAGTGAGCGCCGCCGGGATCATCAATCCCAATGCTAAAATTCCTGCCCACATCCCCCACTGTTGCTGGGGCAGCATAAAGAAAATTGCCTGAAGATTCCAGTTGAAAGCGTGATCGACAAAGTGAGAAACGTGCGCCAGCGACAGCACAAATGCGCCAACTCCCAACGCTCGACGATAGCGCAAGGGAGCCGACCATAAACGGCTAATGGGTCGAGCAATCAGTGCCAGCAGCAGCAGCGACAGGGCGGCGTGTCCGGTGTAATCGACCATATCACCGCTTCGCAGCAGCAGCAAAAGACCGATCGTCAAACTTACCCAGCCTCCGAGTCGAAATAATTGACTGCGGCGATCGGCACTCACCAAAGCAGTCGAAACGCCAACCCCCAACATCATCGGTGTGGTTCCTAAGCCAAATGCCAGCATTGTCGCCGCACCCATCCACAGACTGCCAGTCTCGGCGGCTTTAATTTGAGCTGCATAGAGAAACCCGCAGGGAACCAAGCCCCAAACCATTCCTAACAAAGCCGGAGTCCACCACTGTTTGGCTTGAGAGAGGTGCATCATGGTACGGCTGAGGCGATCGTGCAGCTTCCCTGCAAATGGATGCAACACAGGCACATGCGGCAAAAATTTGGGATTGATATTCGAGAGTCCGAACCAGATTAGCAGCAGTCCTGTAAAAATCGCCAAGCCTCGACGCAGAGCGCTATCGATGCCCGCCAATTGTCCACCTGCGATTAAGACAGAGCCGAGTGCCCCGATCGCTGCCCCGACCAGCGCATAGCTCAACACTCGCCCTAAATTGAGCAGCAGATTAAACGTTAATTGGCGTTGCCACGTTGAGGATGCAGCCTGCCCCGACAGAGAAAAGGCAGCGGTCAACGGGCCACACATCCCCAGGCAGTGCCCAAAGCTTCCGAGAAACCCCAGGGTTGTGATAAGCAGCAAATCGAGCATTGTGGCACTGAAAAGAGACGATCGTGTTTCATCCATCGTCGCATACTCGATTAACGTCAGTTAATTCTGATAGATCAAGGCGCGGCATGCCATGCCCCTACGCGACTTTGACGGTGAAATGGAATTCACTGCCCTGGTTTTTGCCCCGCGATTCTGCCCAAATGGTGCCGCCCATCGACTCGATCGTGCGTTGACAAATTGCTAATCCTAAACCCGTTCCGCCTACAGTTCGCTGCAAAAATCCCTCTTCTTGTGAGAAGCGCTCGAAGACGGCTTCTAATCGATTTGGCTCAATGCCCCGCCCCGTATCTGCAATCACGATTTCTAACTGAACATTGGCTCGATCGCAGTCAGTCTTCTCTGCGAGTTGCGTGCGAATCGTTATTTTTCCATCAGCAGGCGTAAACTTGCAGGCGTTATCGAGAAGTTTGTTCAACACTTCGATCAAGCCGTCCCCATCCACCAACACTAGAGGTAGTGGATCGTCTATATCCAACACAATTTGAGGATGATCGCGACCAGATGTGTAACGACTCAAGACTAACTCTAGACATTCTTGACAAGAGATTGGCTCGACTAGCCAGCGCACGGTTCCACTTTCTAGCCGGGATAACGTGAGAAAATCTTGCACCAGCTTTCGCAATCGCTCTGAGTCTTCTAACGCCGTTTCGAGCATGACTTGCTGAAACTCGATCGGCATATCTGGCTCGGTTGCCAAACTCTCTAAGCAAACCCGAATCGTGGATAGAGGCGTTCGCAATTCGTGCCCGACGATCGCGATTAAGTTACTTTGAGTTTTCTCTAAGTCTGCAAGTTGATGATTGAGAGTTTCAAGTCGGCTATAGGCTTGAGCTTGCATTAAGGCGACCGCCACCTGAGTCGAAATCGTCTCGACGAGTGCCACTTCATCGGCTTTCCAGATATGGGCTTCGGGTTGGTGCAGTTCTAACAACCCCAGTGAGGTGCCTCGGTAACGAATCGGCACCATCAAACACGCTGCGATCTGATAGCTCTGAAGTTGAGCCTGGAGTGCGAGATCAGACTGAATGCCTAGATCTTGGCTGACATCGGCGATCGTAATCGTGCGTTCTGAATCCAGGGTGCCATTTTGGGTTTGCCCCGATGCCGCCTGAAACAAAGGATGAGCCGCTAATGACCAAACTTGCCCGCGCAGAGATACCAACCCAGGGGCGATCGACTCATATTCGACCAGCGGATAGTCGGATTGGTCGCGATGCAGTAGACATCGACTTGCACCAAAGACGCGCCCTAACTCAGTCACGGTGACATTGAGAATCTGTTCGGGGTTTAATGACCGACGAATTGCCGTGGCGATCGAGTTAATCAGTCGCTCTTTCTGTTCTTGGCTGGCGATCGTCCGATAGGCGTTGAGCAAGCGATATTGGCTCGCTTGCAGATAATTGACCATGCGATCGACAAATAGATTTGGGTCAATCTCTGTCTGAATCTGAGCTAAAGAATCTTGCTCTATCAATCCATATTCTCGTTCTGCAATCCGCACTTTTGGAGTCAACTCTGGTCGATAGACGACAATGCGCTCTAGCAGCAATCGAGCCGCCTGAATTGTAATGGACGGATCAAACGTCCAAAACCCTTGAAACTGTCTGACCTCATCTAACGAAGGTGTGCCGATCGGTGCGGCGTGTTCTCGGCACACTAGACAGGCAGAATAATGGTGACCTACGATGACCAGATGCCACTCCTGAGCGAGGTGATCATCGGGTGAAAGGGCAATCGTTGTGTAGGAGACTGCACCCTCGTTAAAGGCGGTTTCTGGCGCAGCCAACACATAGACTTGATCGGTTATTTCACCAATCTTTTGATAGCGTGGGGCTTCTTGACGATAAAAGCGCTCTTGTTGAAAGTTGGCAATCACTAACGGCTGATCAGTCCCAGATAGCACGAGGTCTTCCATCGCATGAGAGAGGGCTGTTAATGAAGCTTTGAAATAAATTTGCGATCGTAGCTGGGGTAAAGCTTGGCGCAAATCTTGCAATAAAGAATTTTGAGTCCTCATCACCAATGACGTTTGCAGTTAGAAAGGGGCGATCGTTCAGTTATCTTTGCAGGGTCAGCTCGGCGGTCGGCAGGGTGGCCTCTGTTAAAGTTGCCCGCCGCAGATCAACGCGAGTTAAACCAACTCCCGTCAAATTGGCTGAAAGAAGCTTGGTTCTAGTCAATATCGCTTGATCAAGAGAGGCTCTTGTTAAGTTTGCCTTGCTCAAGTTTGCCCCAGTCAAGTTTGCTTTGCTGAGGATTGCCCCGGTCAGGTTTGCACCAAACAAGTTCGCGTAGCGCAAATCGGCTCCGGTCAAGTTTGCGCCTGTGAGGTCGGCATAGCGGAGGTCGGCTAATCGCAAATCAGTTTTAATCAGAGACGCTTGCAGAAGTTTTGCTTTGCTGACTCTCGCTCGAATTAGGCTCGATCGGTTCAGGGTTGCCCAGGTTAGTTTTGCGCCCCGAAGATCGGTTCTCCACAGGGTGGCGGCGGTGAGATTGGCTTCGCTTAAATTGGCTTGCCGCAGAATAGTCTGAGACAAAAGGGCGTTAGCAAGATCCGATCGAGTCAGGTTGATGTCTGCTAGACAAACCTCGCTCAGGCTCGCGGTATGCAGGTTGGCTTGAAAGAATTCGCGCTCCCCCGATGCATAGCGTTCTAGAAGTTGATCGGCATTCATAACATTTTTCAAAAGATTAAACTTAAAGAAGTGTAAAGTGAACGAACTTAAAAAGCTGGAATCAGCGAATTTTCTTTTGATTTAGTCTCTTTATGTAAAGTAATGTAAATGATTTGTTACAAATTAGCAAGCGACCTTCAGAGATGAGCGTTCATCTTCTATCAGAATTGCCCACAAAAAAAGCGGACAAACTGCCCGCCTTGTGGAATGAAAAAACTGATTTAGAAGAATCTAAACTGACGTGAATTCGATGTAAGTTTCTCGTGGCGATTGCCAATCCGGGAACGCCCCCCTAGCCCCCCAATTCTGGGGGAATCGGAGTTCAAAGTCCCCCAGAATTGGGGGATTTAGGGGGCTGAAGCCCTGAAGAACGAAGCGAAAGAACTCATCGAACTGACGTTAAACTGCCATCGCTGGAGTGTCTAGCTCAACGACCTTGCTTTCTTTTTGCGTGTTCCAGGCTTTTCCATCGAGCGCCATCTGCTCAATCAGACTCGCCAGACGTAGCGCCTTTAAAGCCTGCTCTCCGCCAACTGAGGGCTGGTTTCCACCGCGCACACAGCCCACAAAGTGTTCTAACTCTGCGTGCAGTGGCTCGATATTGCTGGTGTAGACTTTTTCGATCAACCCGTCTTGACGATATAAAACTTGACCGTAGTCAGTCCTATAATTCGCTGTGGTCTGACGGTGAATCAAAATCTCGTTGTTGAGAAAATCAGCTTCGGTTAGAGAGTTTTTGCAGTGAGCCGCAATCCGCCGGATTTTGCGA
The DNA here is from genome assembly GCF_001895925.1 of Phormidesmis priestleyi ULC007. Taxonomy (GTDB): domain Bacteria; phylum Cyanobacteriota; class Cyanobacteriia; order Leptolyngbyales; family Leptolyngbyaceae; genus Phormidesmis_A; species Phormidesmis_A priestleyi_A. Next base: position 32,242 of record NZ_MPPI01000030.1, read on the forward strand.
TGGGTGACTTTGCTAGAAGTCAGCGTTGCCACAATGCCGTTAGCAAAGCCCAGCGTTGCCGTCACATAGTCTAAGTATCCTGAATCGGAGGCACGACTGCCGCTGGCGGTGAGCTTGACGACTTGCGATCCTGCCAGCTCTAACATCAAGTCGATGTCATGAATCATCAGATCTAAAACGACCGAAACATCATTGGCCCGATCGGAATAAGGACTCATGCGATGAGCTTCGATCGCCAGCAATTCCTCTGTCTTCAAGACTTTGCTGAGTTCTTGAAAGGCAGGGTTAAATCGCTCAATATGCCCGACCTGCAAAATGCATCTACATTCAGCAGCAGCGTTGACCAGCGATTCGGCTTCGGCAATGCTAGCCGCGATCGGTTTCTCGATCAGCACATGCACTCCGGCTCTCAGGGCTGCCATGCCGACTGCGTGATGCAGTCGAGTTGGCACCGCAATACAGACAGCATCGACATGACTAATCAAATCATGGTAATCCTCAAAAAATCGGACACGATATTTACTAGCCGTGTCCAATCCGCGTTCTACATTAATGTCCGAAACTCCTACTAGCTCCACATCCTTGAGCATACTCAAGACTCTGGTGTGGTGCTGACCCATGTTGCCAACCCCGATGACCCCGATGCGAATGGGCCCGGGTTGATTTCGCTGTAAACATAGACTCGAATACCCGATCGGTATACTACCTTTCACTCGTGTTACTCCTCCACCACCGAAATTATGCTGATAAACAGCCGTAACGTCTCCTCAAACATCCAGATACTAGCACAGCAACAATAAGTATGAAGAATTTCAAAGATCATACGAAGTTCCCTTAAATCCTATGTTTTTTAGTTTGGAGGTTTTTACGCCTTTAGAGGTAATATTATCAGCCTTGTCTTCTAATAGTTCAACAATCTCGAACAACTGAACGAACCCTTGGTGTATGGCATAATACAGATATGAGATTATTTTATCACCCAGAGATTAAAAAGATTTCTTTAGCAGGGGTTTTATATGCCCTGGGCGACCCTGTGCGGCTAGAAATTGTCCAGCGGCTGGCAGAACAAGCAGAACTGCCCTGTGCGGCGCTGTGCATTCCGATCGCGAAATCTACCCTATCGCACCACTTCAAAATTTTGCGCGATGCTGGGGTTCTCCACTGCCGCAAAGAAGGGACGCAGCATATCAACTCGCTGCGACGGCAAGAATTAGACGATCGCTTCCCTGGCTTGCTAGATGCCGTCTTAAAATCTGCGGCTAATGAGGCGCTAGACCGCTAAGAAGCGCTGAACTACCTCGTTGCTCAACTCGCGGGTGGAACCCGATGCCACAATGCCGCCTTTTTGCATGGCGTAATACCAATCTGCTTGACGAACGAAGTGCAAATGTTGTTCGACGAGCAGAACAGAGACTCCGGTGGTGGCAACAATGCGCCGGACTGCCGCCTCGATTTCGAGAATAATCGAGGGTTGAATGCCTTCGGTCGGTTCGTCAAGTACGAGCAAACGGGGACGACCCATCAACGCACGAGCGATCGCGAGTTGCTGCTGCTGTCCGCCGCTCAGGTCGCCGCCTAATCGCCACAACATCGTCTTCAGCACGGGGAAGAGGTCGAAAATCTCATCGGGAATGTCTTGAGTTTTAGACTTACGGTCTGGCAGCGCTTCCATGCCTAAAATCAAGTTTTCTTTGACCGTCAATCGCGGAATCACTTCTCGTCCTTGCGGCACATAGCCAATGCCCATGCGGGCGCGTTGATCGGGAGACTTACCTAAAATTGGGATGCCTGTTAGCTCGATCGAGCCACTACGGGGTTTGAGCAATCCCATAATGCTTTTGAGCAAGGTAGTTTTGCCGACTCCGTTGCGCCCAATTAAGCAAACCATTTTGCCGGGATGGACGGTCATATCGACGTTTCGCAGAATGTGACTTTCGCCGTAATAAACATTCAGATCCGATACCTTTAGCATTGGGGTTCCGGTTGTCGGATTGATTGGTTGTGCAGTTGCACCGCTTGTTTGACTCATATTATTTTTTGGATTTTATGGTTTAGATTTTGGGCAGATTTCAGATTACCCAAGGCCTGAATTAGGCGGCTTCGGCTTCGTCTTGGTGTCCTAGATAGACTTCGATCACGTGGGGATCGGTTTGCACTTCGTCCATTGTGCCTTCACAGAGGACAGTGCCCTCGTGTAGGACGGTGACTTGACGAGCGATTTGACGCACAAATTCCATGTCGTGTTCGATGACGATAATCGAGTGGCTTTCTGCCAGTGCCATCAGCAGATCGCCGACTTTCTCGGTTTCTTCATCGGTTAAACCTGCTACAGGTTCATCAACTAGCAGCAGATCGGGAGACTGAGCCACGAGCATGCCAATCTCTAGACGCTGCTTTTCGCCATGAGATAAAAGCGCGGCTTGAATGTCGGCTTTGTTGGTTAGCCCGATCGTGTCTAGCAATCCGCTGACGGTGCGTCGTTCAGCGGTGGTGGGTTTGCCAAACACGGCTCCAATAATGTTTTTGCGTCGATTGCACGAGAGTTCTAAACCCTCGCGGGGGGTCAAGTTTAAATACACACGCGGCGTTTGAAACTTGCGACCAATGCCCATCCGCGCGATCTGATGTTCTTTCAATCCGCGCAGGTCACGATCTTTGAAGATCACCCGTCCGATCGTGGGCTGCGTTTTGCCAGTGATCGTATCTAAAAAAGTGGTTTTGCCCGCGCCATTCGGGCCGATGACCACCCGCAATTCACCTGGGTCGAGACTGAAATTAAGGTTTTTAATCGCCTTAAAGCCGTCAAAACTAACCGTCAGATTTTCGATTTGTAAGATCTTGTCGCTCATATTCCACATCCGGGTCTTCTTCAAGGCTGGGGTAAGTTGTGACTCGCTGCTTGCCTCTGAGGAGGGTGCGTGAATAATCGAGTCCATGCGTTCGGAGCCAACCGATCAAGCCACCCGGCAAGACCATGACCACAATCAAGAACAACGCCCCCTGGAAAAACAGCCAAACTTCTGGAAACTTCTCACTGAGAAAGCTTTTGGCGAAGTTGACAACCAGCGTTCCTAAAATCGCACCGACGAGGCTGGCACGTCCGCCCACTGCTACCCAAATCACCATCTCGATCGAGAACGCGATATCCATCACTTTAGGTGTGATGATGCCAGACTGCACGGTGTAAAGCGCCCCTGCAACACCTGCTAACCCGGCTGACGCGGCAAATACTAGCACTTTAAATGCAGTTGGGTTATAACCCGTAAATCGAACGCGCGGTTCGTCATCTCGAATCGCAATCAGCAACCGCCCCAAGCGACCACTGGTGAGCCAACGACAAAGGGCATAGGCCCCCGCCAACAGCACGACCGTCAGCACATAGAACGACCATTGCACCGCAGCCGAGCCAGCGGGTTGACCAAAAATCGTCGCGGTATCGGTCTTTAAACCGTTGGTGCCGTTAATTAGTTTTTGTTGACCGTTAAAAAGGTTGAAAAAGACAATCAATGCCGCTTGCGTCAAGATCGCGAAATAAACGCCTCGGATGCGATTGCGAAACACCAAATATCCCAACACGGCAGCCACGATCGTCGGAATTGCAACCGCCGCAAAAATCGTAAAGGGCAATGAGCTAAAGGGCTGCCAAAACGCAGGTAATTCTGTCACGCCATAGAGCGAGAAAAAGTCAGGCAACTGTCCGTTTGGCTGCAATTGCAGATACATTGCCAGGGCATAGCCGCCCAGGGCAAAGAAAAGCCCGTGTCCCAGGCTGAGAATGCCTGTGTAGCCCCAAATAATATCGATGCCTAAAGCGACGATCGCCAGTGCCAGATAACGCCCTAGCAAGTTGACGCGAAACGCCTGGCCAATGCTGACGAGAAACTGGGGAATCACGAAAATCAACAGTAGAACGAACACGAGCACGATCGCGCCTTCGATCAGCAAGAAGCGCCGTTTCTGCCAATCAAACCTCGGTTTTGTAGCGGTTATGTCCACTGGTAGCTCCCTTCACGTAAGAAATGGAAAATTATGAACTGTCGCGATTCATAATTCATCAGGCATCAACCGTTCGTCCTTTCTGCGGGAATAGCCCGGCTGGACGGAATTGCAGGAATACGATAATCAATGCGAAGACCAGCACTTTTGCCATGCTAGTGGTTGCAAAAAAGGTAAAGAAATCTGCAAGTGGCTGAATCGGCGCTAGTAAATTTGCCAGAACGCCAGAACCTATCAGGTAGGTCGTCGTGCCAATCACCAACGCCGCCACAATGCTGCCGACCAGTTTGCCCACGCCGCCCACGACTACCACCATGAACGTGTCTACGATGTAGTTTTGTCCTGTGTTAGGGCCCACCGAACCGAGGAGACTGACCGCACAGCCTGCGATGCCTGCTAACCCTGAACCGATCGCAAATGTGAGCGCGTCTACTTTCTGGGTAGGGATGCCGAGACAGGCGCTCATACTGCGATTTTGCGTCACCGATCGCATCCGTAAGCCCCACGTCGATCGATTCAAGAATAGATAAATTGCAACGACGCAGGCGATCGTCAGCACCATAATAAAGATGCGGACGTAAGAAAGTTGAAACCCTCCGATTGGGAGTCCACCGCGCAACCATTTAGGCGCAGTCACATCGACGTTTTGAGCGCCAAACCAGGGCTTGGTTACGGTGAGCTTATAAACCTGCCCGACCACAATTCCGGTTACGAGCGCGATCGCGGCTGATAATGGCAGCATAATCGCGATCACCCAGTTGCGGATGCGATCAAAATCAGGGCGACGAGACAGCAGCTTTAACGCCCCAAAAAATAATAAGCAAAACAGCACAATTCCAATCACTAAGACCCAGCTAACGCTGCGAACAAACTGCTGCAAAATTAAGCTCACGCCCCAAGTTGCCAGCAAAGTTTCGAGCGGTCTGCCATAGAGATAGCGAATCACACCCCGCTCTAACACTAAACCGAATAGTGCTGTCACCACAAACGCAGCGATCAGCGCAAAGAAAATATAAAGCTCAAACCACGCACCGCCGAATGATTTGAAAACGTTTTGCACCATGAACGTGGTATACGCTCCCAACATCATCAACTCACCGTGTGCCATATTGATCACACCCATGAGTCCGAAGACGATCGCTAACCCTAGCGCCGCCAACAACAAAACAGAACCAATACTGATTCCGCTAAAGATACCGTCTAGTAATCCTGATAGCATTCATGTTTCGGGTGAAGGACTACGCGAATGAACCATAGAGTCTCATGGCACTCAGTCAAAAAGTGTGCGCTAAGATGCAAAATTATTGAGGCAGGACGATCGTGTCAATCCGATTAGCTACGTTTTAGAGAAGATATTGCTTAACTTGCGTTTTAGACGATCGGCTTTGCTTCTAAATGAGAGTCTTGCGCTTCTGTGAAGCTCTAAACAGAGATACGATCGCGAAGAACGTTAAGGTTTGAGCTTTAAATCAAATGACACCACTTAAAGCTCAAACTTACGATCGCAGATTAAATAATATCGGTTACTTGCAGAGATAATGGGCACGGCAGTGCCATGCCCGTACGCAGATTATTCCGGCTTATTTAATTCACGATCGGTTAAACCTTAAGTGGTTTTGAACTTACCACCCTTAGCCGGGTCAGACCAATCGCAGGAAAAGCCTTTGGTGTCGGTCACAAACTGGTTCCAAGGTATGGGCTTCACCGCATCCTTGGTTTCACTAACAATCTTAAACAGACCGTCATCGGCGACTTCACCAATCCGCACATATTTAGACAAGTGATGGTTTGCGTTCATCGTCACCAATCCTTCAGGGGCATCAAAGGTTTGCCCATAAGCTGCCGCTTTCACCTTGTCGAGATCGTCCGCAGTCTTGGCTTTTTCGACCGATTGCTTCCACAGATACACCATGATGTATGCCGCTTCCATCGGGTCATTGACAACTCGCTCGGCCCCATATTTTGCTTTGAATGCTTCCACAAACTTCTTACTCGCCGGAGTGTTGACGGTTTGGAAGTAGTTCCACGCGGCGTAGTGACCCTTGAGATATTCCACCCCGATCGCTTTGACTTCTTCTTCGGCAATGCTGACCGACATGGAAGGATATTTATCAGGGCCCATGCCAGAGGCTTGCAGTTCTTTAAAGAACGCCACGTTGGTATCCCCATTCAAGCTGTTGTAAATCACGCCACCGTTGGGAAGCGCTTGTTTGATTTTGGCGATCACCGCTTTGACTTCGGTGTTGCCCAGAGGAATGTAGTCTTCCCCAACCGTTTTGCCGCCTTTGGCTTCGAGTTGGGCTTTGATGATGGTGTTTGCCGTGCGAGGGAACACATAGTCTGACCCAACGAGGAAGAATTCTTTGCCTTTGTTGTCAAGCAACCACTGCACAGAAGGCTCGATTTGCTGGTTAGGCGCGGCTCCGGTGTAGAAGATGTTGTTAGAACACTCTTGCCCTTCATATTGCACGGGATACCAGAGCAAGTGTTTTTTAGCCTCAAACACGGGCAACACCGCTTTACGGCTGGCGGATGTCCAGCAGCCAAAGACGGTTGCAACTTTATCCTGGTCGATCAGCTTCTTAGCTTTCTCAGCAAAGGTAGGCCAGTCAGAGTTGCCATCTTCGACGATCGCTTCGATCTGCTTGCCTAACACACCGCCCGCTTTGTTAATTTCTTCGATCGCCAGTTGCTCGGCATCCACGACGCTCTTTTCAGAAATAGCCATAGTGCCACTCAGCGAGTGCAAAATTCCCACTTTGATCCCATTGCCCGAAGCGGTGGTCGCAGCCGTGGTTGCTGCCGGAGAAGCTGAACTGCCTGCGATCGGAGGTGCAGACGGGGCACACGCCTTGAGAAGAATACTGCCTGTTGCAGCAGAGCCAAAAATCAGGAATTCACGCCGACGAAATCGCTTTGTCATAATTATAAGATCTTGCTCCCCACGAGCTATCGAAACAATTGCGCTAAACTAAGTCCAAAAAAATCACCTTGAGCCAGCAGGTGTTTAGAACAGTGTTGATTTCTAAAAACTCACTCAAAGACTAACTTAGCCATAGCTTTGTGATATTAGAACTTGGCCTCGCGGGGTAATTGTATAGTAGATTACAAAATTTTGACTAAGTTGTTACCTTTGTTTCCATGTTCAGCCCTGCGCGGGATTTAATAAAGTCTACGATCGCTCCTAAACCCTCCTGAATTTTGAGATTTGTAAACACAAAAGGTCTGTCACCGCGCATCTTTCGAGCATCGCGCTCCATCACGCCCAAGTCCGCACCGACATACGGGGCGAGGTCAGTTTTATTAATCACTAGCAGGTCAGATTTTGTGATGCCCGGCCCACCTTTGCGAGGAATCTTGTCGCCTCCTGCCACATCAATTACATAAATATTCAGGTCAACCAGTTCGGGGCTAAAGGTTGCGGCTAAATTGTCCCCACCACTTTCGACAAAAATCAGATTTAAGGTGAGAAAGCGATTTTCGAGGGTTTCGATCGCCGCCAAATTCATCGAGGCATCTTCACGAATTGCCGTGTGCGGACAGCCCCCTGTCTCGACACCGAGGATACGATCGCGCTCTAATGCCTGACTTTTCACCAGAAACTGAGCATCTTCTTGGGTGTAAATATCGTTTGTCACAACAGCAATGTTGAAGGTTTGTCGCATCGCTTTGCAGAGGGCATCGACTAACGCGGTTTTACCTGACCCAACTGGGCCCGCGATTCCGACTCGAAAGGCATTCATAAAATTTTGGTTCGTTAACGTTCAGCGTCTTGATTGTCCGATTGTGACGCTAAACTTGCAAGAACAGCATTGCAATCAGACGAGCGATCGTCGCATGATTAATTCCTTCTCCGGTCATATCGTCGATTATGAAGATAGCCGCGATCGAAAAACAGCCGCCGTTGCAAATCTGGAGGAGTTTCTCGATCGCGGTAAAGCAAATAGTCTTCCCAAGTGGCAGGTTTCCACAGATGAATTTGCGGCGTTTTCGACTGAGTGACCTGAGAAATGGAAGCAGTCATAAGCGAATGCAAAATCAGGACGTTAGATCAATTGTATCGAGGGCTGGCAAAGTCTCTAACTACCTTGACTTTGCCAGATCGCCCTCACTGAGTAGGAATGATGACTAAGATCGAAGTAACCGGAATGATGGGCAAGTAAAGAGATCGCATACCTTCAGAACAGGAGATCGCTTTTGCGTTTGGGGAACGCTGAAGCAGTAAAGTTCCGGTCAAACTATGAAAAGATTCATCGTCCTTGCTTTAAGCGGATTAGCGTTTGGAAGTTGGGGCTGATCCAGACGTTTGCAGGAGCGATCGCACCAGAGTTTCTGATCTCGGTGATGAGGGTCAGAAGGCGTTCTCGTTCTGCAAGAAGGTATTCACTCACGGTTTCTTGTCGGCTGGAATTTGTACAGACAAGAATACAAATAGATTTTCTTGTTGATCGAGCTTTTTACCGACAAGAATTAAATTGATCTACAATCCCCCAAAGACTTTGTTGAGAACTGAGGGTAGTAAGGCGTTAAGCTCGACTTCTGTTTGAGATTGCAGTTGCTTGAGTGCGTCTAGCTGACTGAAAGTTGAAAGAGCATATTTTTGTTGTTTAACAGTTGGCATCGGTATTTCCATTTTCAAAAATAGTTCTGGGCGTGTGCGTTCTCTCCGTCCTCCTAACCCTCTAGCCACCAGTAAAGCGAATCCCCTTTTGTTTGCTTTTGTTTAGCAATCTCCCGTTCTTGTCGTTCCTCTACCTGAGTTTGTTTCTGCTCTTCTTTCAGATCTTGAATCTCCTGCTTAACCTTGGCTTGCTGTTTAACAGATGCAAAATCGAGTAGAGAAGCGTTAATATTCTGAATCTGCGTCTCTAATTCCTTAACTCTCTTAGCGTTTCGATTCGCATTCGCTTCTGCTTTCCTCGCGGCATCCCAATGCGGTTGTGCCTCCGATTTTGCTTTGTCGTAAGCCGCCTTAAAGTCATACTTCCAAGCCTGAGTATTTTCTGTTCTGTCATTCCACCAGGCAAAGCAGCCATCAAAATCGCTTTCCTGCATCGGCTTCGTTTTGCTAAAACTCTTGCGCCCCTCTGGTAACGGCACTTCGTAATACCAAATCTCCTCAGTCGCCCCCGACGCATCAAAAAATAGCAAATTCGTCGGAATCGACGTGTAAGGCGCAAACACCCCATTCGGCAACCGCACGATCGTATGCAAATTATATTCAGTCAGCAGCTTCTCCTTGATCTTGGCAGAAACCCCATCGCCAAACAGCGTCCCATTCGGCACCACAATTCCCGCCCGCCCTGATCGCGACTTCAGCAACCGCATAATCAACTGAAGAAACAGCAGCGCCGTCTCTGCCGTCTGCATTTTGGGGTCAAAATTGTCCTTAATCTTCGCCTCTTCCTCACCCCCAAACGGCGGATTCGTCAAAATGACATCCACCTGATCCTTCACCCCAATCTGGTTAATCGGAGTCCCCAGCGAGTTTTTCCGCTCCACGTCTGGATACTCCACCCCATTCAGCAGCAAATTCATCTGAGCCAGCATCAGCGGCAACGACTTCGCCTCAATGCCAGACAAGCTCGACTGCAAAATCTTCCAGTCCTTCGGCTGACACTTCTCTCTCAGATATTTATAAGCCGCCACCAAAAAGCCAGCCGTCCCACAAGCTGGGTCGTGAATCGTTTCGCCCACTTGCGGCGCGATCGCCTTCACCATAAACGCCACCACCGCACGCGGCGTATAAAACTCTCCCGAATCTCCCGCCGCATCGCGCATTTCCTTGAGCATCGACTCATAAAAATCGCTGAGAATACTCACTTCCTCAGACTTATCAAAGTGAATCTCATTCACCTTGTTCACCACATCTCGCAGCAACGCCCCGCTCTCCATCCGGTTGCTAATGCCCCTAAACACTTCGCGAATAATGTCTTGGCGATCGCGCCCCGTTTTACTCTGAAGACCCCGCAAATAGGGAAACAACCCCAAACACTTCGTCCCATCCCGCAGCGTCGCCTCATCGTTACTGATGAATCGCTGCAACTCCTCCCCGCTAATGCCTTCATCATGACTCGCCCAATCTCGCCAGCGATAAGGCGGCTCGATCGTTGGTTTATATTTCGCGATCGTTCCCGCCAAAACCGCCTCTTCCTCTCGAATCCTCTCCACATCATCGAGCAGCTTGAGAAACAGAATCCACGTCAACTGCGGCAAGCGGTCAAGCTCCCCGTTCAGCCCCTTATCCTTTCGCATGATGTCCCGCGCTGACTTAATCACGCTCCCCAAACGCTGGGCAGTCGTCTGAGGCTTACTATTGCTGCTTGTCGTGCGCTTTGCCATGAATCAATCTACGCGGAATACAACAGAATTTGTAACTGGTCTACTGCCTGCTTCAGTTGGTCGATTCCCCCAAAGCATTCGGCAACCTCACGAACGTTACCATATTTCTCCTCTACTGCTTTCACCTTCAGCGCATCTGGGAGCGCAAGCTGCTCGACACCGCCCAGAGCATAGCTCTCGACCAAAATCTCTAAAATGTCTCTCGCGTCGTCGCCGTACTGCTCAAAAAAGTCCTTCCGCTGACGGCGCAATCGTTCTGCTCGTTGCTTACAGGTCATCACAGGTGCATCAAACGCAATGTGACACAGCAGATCAAACGGGTCAGCGTCCGGCTGATTTGTCACCGCTTTGAGATCCTCAAAATCAATTCCTCGATCGGCAAGCTGCTGCACAATCTCCGATCGCTGTTCAGAATTTGCCCACCGCTGCTGTATTTCAAACGTCGATCGATACAGCGTCCGAACCTGCTCCCCGGTGTAGTCCACTAGCTTAAAAGTCCGAAGCTGATTGCCATTCGGGTCAAGCTCATAAACGACCTCCCCAATCACCTCACATTGCCCTCCATCGAAGTAATATTTACGCGGCAGCGCATTCTCCTCTTCTGGAATGCCCGTAAAGCCAGTTGGAGCATCATCTTCAAAATCGATCTCTTCAATCTCCGGCTCAATCACTTCCTCACTGCCGTCAACCGTCTCTCCTACATCGTCGATCGCCTCAATCTCGATCCGAGTCGGCTCCGCATCAAACGCCGGATCAGCGAATAATCGCGTACTCGTTGTGTAATCCAAAATCGTAAACGACAGCTTCCCATCATCCTCATAGACACGAGTCCCACGCCCGATAATCTGCTTAAAGTCCGTCATCGACTTGATCACCCGCACCAACACCACATTCTTACAGGTCGGAATATCAACCCCAGTACTCAACAGCTTTGAAGTCACCGCAATCACAGGCGATCGCGTCAAAACGTCCTTAAACTTGTAAAGCTGTTCTTTCCCCACATCTCCCGCAGCCGACGTAATCCGGCAAACATAATCGGGATGCTGCTGCACCAAATCAGCGTTGAGATTGTTGAGCGCCTCCACCATTTCCAAAACGTGTTCTTCATCCACACAAAACACGATTGTTTTCGCAAAGCGATTCGTCTTCTTGAGAAAACTCGTAATGTGACGTGCGATCGCGCTTGTCCTCGCTTTTAGCGCCACCGATCGATCAAAGTCTCCCGTTTGATACTCCTCATCAGGAATTGTGCGCCCGTAGCGATCGAGATCATCAGGGCTAGGTCGCCATCCCAATGCATCGTAAGTCGTGCTGACCCGATGCACTTTATAGGGCGCGAGAAACCCGTCACCGATACCATCCTTCAGCGAATAGGTGTAAAGCGGCTGCTTAAAATATCGGTAGGTGTCAACGTTATCGTCCCTCAACGGCGTTGCAGTGAGTCCGAGTTGATAAGCAGGGTGAAAATACTCCAAAATCTCGCGCCAATTGCTTTCATCGCGGGAGCTTCCTCGGTGGCACTCATCCACCACGATCAGATCAAAAAAGCCAGGACTATATTGCCGATACAATCCAGGACGGTTCTTATCTTTGGCGATTGCTTGATAAATCGCGAAATAAATCTCGCGGCTCTTCACCACTTCGCCCTGAATTTTGTGCAGAACATCCTCGTCAAAGGCTGAAAAGTCCTTCAGCATCGGATCATCCACCAAAATATTGCGATCTGCCAAAAATAGAATTTTGGGTCTTCGATACTCTCCCGTCGTGTTCCATCTCATCGTCCAAAGCTTCTGGCAAATCTGAAAGGCAACTGTTGTTTTTCCGGTTCCCGTTGCCATTGTCAGCAGCGATCGCTCTCGTCCGACCAGAATCGCTTGAACTGCCCGATTAATCGCAATGCGCTGATAATAGCGAGGAATTTTGCCCCCAGTCAGATCAAACGGCGTGAGTAGATTTTCAGCAATCTCATCGCTCAACCCCTCCGACCGTCTCCACCGTGCCCAAAGCTCCTGCGGACTGGGAAACGAATTCATCTGCGTCATTAACCCAGTCGTGTAGTCAAACTCAACGATTCCCGCCCCATTGGTCGAATAAGCAAATTTCAGCCCCAACAGTTCGGCGTAGGTTTTTGCCTGTGCCAATCCATCCTGCGGCGATTTGTGCTGACGTTTCGCCTCGACGACTGCTAAAGGAAAATCACGAGTGTAGCAAAGCAAATAATCTGCGAACTTCTTCCGCCGTCGTCGCGTCCGTCCCCCGGTTGTCAAAATTCGACCCGCATCGATCGCATACTGCTCGGTAAATAGATGGGGATGCTGAGAGCTTTCTTCCCAGTCTTTGAGCTTAGGTAGAACGTATTTCCGGCAGGTATTCGCCTCGTTGAGCATGATCAGGCTTTGTCCTCAATGCTTCTTTCAGTGCAGTCGCTTCACCGTTTGCCCGTTCTCTCAAGGAGGTATCGTTTTACACTACGAGTCAGGGCTGCTCATAGCCTAACTCAGATTAATTGCAGTCACCTAGAAAGCGCGATCGTAACCGCTGGTTCTAGAACCAAACTTTTTATTGTCGGTTGATCGACGAGACGACAAGAAAACGAAAGAGGTCAGCCTTCTAGCTCACTGTCCATCTGTTGCAACTGTGCCAGCAGTTGAACCGCATCATCATACGTGACGTGTGCCGTGGTCTTCCGCAACTGTTCCATCACAAACCACTTGTACTGAGGCAACGACCATCCAATGCGCGTCGTTTCCCGAAAAATCGCTCTCATCACCGTTTCTTGCGCGTCCGTGTACTCAGGAGTGCGGTCTGGATAAAATGCAGGCGGTTGACCCGACCCAGAAAGCTGAAAAAGTTCCGTTGGGAATGGGTGCGACCTCTACCTGATACTAAAGTGACTCAAGCCTCCTGCTGATAAGGTTTTTGAACGATTTCACAGTAGTCTTTTTGATTATTCATTGATCAATTTTACAGGCACTCAAAACCCTTATGGAGCAAAAGGTAATCGGTTTTTTCCAATGTATCGGATGGAGGTCGCACCCTTGGGAATCGCTGAATCATTTGTTGAAGCGGAACGGGATCTTGATTCCAACGATCATCAGGGCAAAGATACCAATCAGCGGCTTCGAGGAGAAAATCAGGCGGTGGGGACGTGTAAAAGATTGCCTCCTGACCCTGTTTTTCTGGCGCAATGTACTCGGCTGCGGCAGCCTGATCGAGCCACTCTGTTTCGGCAGCGATCAGAGATCGTGCCTCCACTCCTTCTGGTAATCGCAATCGCAAAAGTCCGGCTTGCCACATCTCAACGCACGTATCGAGGTCAAGGTTTGGCATCCCTTGCCACTCAACCCGCTTCTTCGTTTCGTTTGCTTTTGGTTTGACCGAAGGCGGAGTGCCAAAGCCCTGAAAGTTAGCCATTGCAAGTTCTGGACGGTGGGTTTCTCCTGCATTATCCCATGTCACTTGGAGAGCTGCGATTTTGGTCTTCTAAAGGGGTTGAGTCTTGGAGATCGTTTTGAAGCAACTGCATCGAAACGTTCAACACTCTTGGATTGATTTCTGCCCATGCCAGTGCCTCTGCCATCAAGATCGGATCGCCAGACGCGAGAAACTGTTGCATCCGGGCAATCAGTTTTGCATTTGAAGCTTCACGCTTGATCTGTTGCTGACGTTGCCCCGCGATTTGAGACGCTTCCTGCCTTGCCGCTTGGTGTGCCTGAATATCTGCAAGGGTTTGCTGAACGAATTGAGCGCCGCCTAAAGACCCAGAACCCTCTTCTGATAAAGCATTACCATCTAACTCTGGCTGAATTTCGGCTAGAGAATCGCTAGAACCATTAGCTGGCAAGTCATTACCATCAAGGCTAGGTAATAAGCTTGTGAGACTGTGACAGTCGGATGCGCCCCCAGCGTAATCTGACTGTCCATCTTCTCTTACAGCGTTTCCAAGACTAAATTTATCCTCAGTTAAATAGTTGGGATGCCACAAGTCTCGATGGCGATAGAGAGATCCACCTCCAATCTTGTAGCCCAATAGTGTTTTGAATCGAGCCGTAGCATTAGAAGGCAGTGATCCCGTTTCCAGCAGATTTGCGATCGCACTTCTAATACGTTCTCTTGTTCGTTCTGATCTCTGTTGATTCCAGGTGGGAGCCTGCTCGATCGCTTTCTTCAACTCTTCAGAGGTGGCCTTGAATTTTCCTTTCTGGTCGCCGTAGTGGAAATAGTGACTACTCTCAATACACTTTGCCCATTCTTCTGCGCGATGCTCGATCTCATGCTGATGCTGACACCACTCCTGATAACCGGGAAGTGCTCTTGCCGTTTCGATAATGTCTTCAATTAAGGCGGTTCCTTCGAGGGGTTTCCCGCTAGAGAGAACGTGATGGAAGATGTACGATCGCATCGTGATGCGTCCCAACAGTCGGTTAGTTTGTCCTGAACCTGTCCAACCGAGTTCGATTTCAGCGTTGAGGTCATTGACGAACTTATCGGCTTTCCCAGAAATGCGGAAGAGGTTGCGTTTGGCTTGTTTGAGAATTTGCTTGAGGAGCTTGACGTCTAAATCATTGCGATCCTGTGCAAAGTTCCATTGTTGAACGAAGACTTGTTGGTTACTCCAGATGGGTTGAAAGTCTGAGTTGAGGAGATAAGAACCGGTTTGCATCGGGAGCCGGTGCGCGTTGAATAGGCTGGGCGCACCTTCGACGATGTAGGGTCGGGGGTTAGGAAAAGCTTCGAGTTGTCCGGGGTTGAGTTTGAAGCCAGCGTTTTCAAGAAGCGTTGTAATGGCGATCGCGATCTGCCAGCTACTCTGCGCTTTAGAAAATGGAAAATATAAATGCAAACCGCCGCTGTAGCTGGAGGTACAAATGAGATAACCTACCAGTCCTAGCGGTTCTAGGGCAGCAATGATGCGAGAAATGGCAAACGGATCATGATTGGGGTGATAAGGGCTGCCCGCGTCAATATCGAGCAAGCAGTAGCAAGTTTCTGCCCCGAAGCGAACGCCGTAGAGATAACTTCCCTGATGAATGACTCGATCGCTGAGAGGGTGACGAGTCTCAGTTTTCCACTCCACCTTTGTACTAGGGTTAGGATGCTCTGCCCAAATGTAGTCATAGCGATGCGGAAAGAGCGCAAGAAATTCGTCGCTCCATTCCTGAACATAGCGAGAAGGGGAAAAAGAGATCGTGCTCATATCTTTTCCCAACGCTGATTACAACTCAAGATTTGCTTTGATTGCGTCATGACTTTGCGCTCGCGCTCGGATCACGTTTGGTTATTGAACGATCGTTGTCTGATCGGGATCGGTTATAGCAAACGCCAAGTAGTGATCAGGCTCTAAAATCAAGCAATTCTGTAATCAATTTGATTACAGTAATCAATGTCTTCACCTCTAAAAGCTTGAGAACACGAGGATTAAATCACTCGATCGGGGGTAGGGTTCTAGAGGAGTTGGGTATGAGGGTCTAGAATTTTTGGGTGGGAGGTTCTAGAAGACTTAAAGGGGAGGTTTCAGCCTATTGGGGGTAGGGTTCTAGAGATAATGGGGATAGGGTTCTAGAGCTTTGGGAGTGGGGTTCTAGCGGGGTTTAGGGGTAGGGGTCTAGAAGATTTTGGGGATAGGGTTCTAGAATGAACTGTAATCAGTGCTGCTGTGGGGTAAGGTTCTAGAAAGCTGGTGTAATCACTCGGTTGGGGGTAGGGTTCTAGAAAGCGTGTAATCGTTTCTAAAGCCTTTCAGCGTCTGATTTTTAACAATTGTGATGAGTTAATAATCGCCAGCCTTGATTACTAAGTTCAAAGGCGGTCATTAGATGAACAACTGCTGAAATCCCTTGAAACATCAGTTTAGGGAAGCATCAAAGCCAAAAGATACGATCGCTCAGTTTGTAATCATCTGTAATCACTTTTTGTAATCACTTTTTGTAATCACACCCTGTAATCACCTGTAATCATGACTGAGTTTTGAAGTAAATCCGATTAACCTTGTAGGTCTGTCTAAAGGCTAAAACCATTGGTAACAAAAGCTTTTACTCGAAAATCCGATTTAAAATCTGCTCATTCTCAGAACTAATCGATCGTTCTTCGTTTTCAATCAATGAAATCAAACCTTGACTCAAACCTGACAGTTTTGCTAACTTGCGCTGACTCCATCCCTTAGCTTGCCGGAGCGTTTTAACTCGGCTCCCAGTCAATTTAGAATCGACTTCATTGGGTTGAGGCGTGTGCAAAGTTGCTGATGATTGAGATGACTCTGGAGAGGTTGCGATCCAGTCTTCAGAGGGAGTGATCCACAGATAGGCAGCGAGTAGCTTGTCAAAAAAACCTCGTGGGCGCTGCATATCGTCTCGCCCAAACCCCGGTGGTTGAATTTCTGGGAGATAGGTATTAGGGTCAAATTGGATTAACCAACCGCGATCGTGCAGTGCCAACAAGTCTTCATCCCAGGTGCTTGCTAGTTTTTTACGATACTCGCTGTTTGTTCTTGCTTGCTCAACTTTTTCGGCTCCGTAAGCCACTTCCATCACGACTTGTACATTCAGCGGCTCATGGCGATTAAACTGCGTTTTGAACAGTAGCCACACCATTAAACGGGCTGCACCTTCGCGGTGTTGCCACAAACTCATCACGCTTTCTAGCACAGCCTGGGGCAGATTTCCTTGCTGACAATAAGCACTGCGATCGCCTCGTCCTTCTTCGTTGAGAAAATACTTTGCCCACAGTCCCGCTTTGAAGATGAAGGTAATGTTAGTGAGTTCTTTATTGCCGAACAAATCTTCTTGATAGTGATAGTGAGTTCCCAACAAGTGCCACAGCCGCCCCTCTTCGACGGTGAAGCCTTTGATTTTGCCTTGAGTTGCCCAAGAGATAAAGGTTGTAATTTTGCAGGGCTGCTTGGCTAATTCTTCGATCAGGGCTAACTTTTCTTGTCGGTTTTTGTCGGTGCGTTTTTTGAGTCCCAAATAGGCTTCGATTTGACGATCGTCGATGATCAACTCTTGCTCCCAAGGGCGCTCCATCTGAGCTGCATAGATCAAGTGCATACAAGCAGCCCGAATATCAAACGTGTCGATGACAGCAAGCGCGGCTGCACCTGCTAAGGTTGCGGGGCGCTCATCCTCTAAATTTTCTGTCACCCAGAAGTGAATCGCGCCTTGCCCATCTCCAATATCTCGTGCGTAATAGAGTTTCCCATTGAGGTCATTATCCCAGGGGAGATGTTTGCGCTGCGTGAGAATGCTGCTTGCCTCCCAAATGGGTAGTGCCGCCGCCATTCGAGTCGTTTGACGATCGCCAAAGAGATTAGGACTCGTTTTAGGGTGTTCTGAAAGAGCGGAGGATTTTGTCTTTGAGGACTTCGCAACTTCTGGGTTAGGCTTTTGAGGTTTACGAGTGGCTGCTTTCTTTTTTGAAGGCGATTCTTTGGGAGTTGCATTTTGGGTCGATTGCTCCTCAACAGAAGCTTTCGCCAAGCTAGAACGCTTTTTATTGGCGTTATCTTGATAGGACATATTCAGCTTCCTTTGGCGATTGTCTCTGAGGCGCAACGCGATCGCTCGAATTATACAGGCTTACTTGCAACTTCGGAATCTGGCTTAACACTTTAAGCGGTTCTGAATTGGAGACAGAACGCTCAACACTTCAACGATCGCTCTACCTGTGGCAATGATAGCGCTAAAAATAAATCCCACAAAAAAGACTCGACAGAGATCGGGTCTCCACAAAATCTGTTTGGTGATCTCTCACAATCTACGCCACTGCCCGACCTTCCTTAAGCCGATAAGTGAAGTGAACTGCGGTATCGGGCACGATTTGGGCTGCTAACGCTTCAAACTGCTCATCAGTCGCATAGTTAGCTTCTAACTTAGAGTTATAGTCTCGCTGTTCGTAATGCAGTAGCGCGTAGATGCCAACCTGCGTACTGTCACCATGCCAAGTTCGGTAACGTAGCTGTGGCTCAAAGCCAAGGCTCTCTGCTAACTAATTTGATCGCGTCGATCGACGATATATTCTTGATCCGGTGCAAGTCCAGATAAAGCATAATTTCTCCTGGCTTTAGCGTTAACGGCATTTCCTAGATTTGAGAAGTTGCACGGTTCATTGGGTTTCACTCCTGAGTCTACGGACAAATTTGAACGTTCCATTTTTGGATGGAGTGCGTGTAGCCTGTTGTGGTCTACCCTGTATTGTTACCAGTGTTCCGCCTTGCCACAAGCAAATACGGGTAAGGGAATCAAATAATGGGAGGGCAATCGAAATTAAGCCCAAACCCAGGCATTTGTTTGCCATGATGAGAATGCCTTTACGAATGTAGCTAGGGGGAAGATTGTGAGTCAGACCCCTAGTTTTTGTGCATCTAGACAGTAACGCACTCTCACGCATAGTGAAGTACTCTGTAAACAAATGCAGTGAATTAACGCTAGGAGGGTACGATCAATGGCGGTATCAGAAAATGAGTCTGTGGCAACGAAAAAGCCAAAGTTAACGGCATACGTGGAAGAAGGGGTGGACAAAGCGATTGATCGTGAAGCAGCCAAGGAACGGCGTTCTCGATCACAGATGGTTGCTTTACTCATTGAGGAAGCATTGAAAGCGAGAGGATACGAGTTTCCGACTGATTCTTCTTTGGAGTCGCAAGATGAGTGAAGCGCTCAAAGAAGAAGCACGGGAGATTCTTGAAACTCTTTCGCTAACCTCATTTGAAAGTTGTTATCCACTCAGTCGCGATTTTGAAACAGTGCCCTCTAATCCAGGGTTTTACGCCTTCCGTCATCGTAGGAAGGGAATCTTATATATTGGAATTGGCAACAATCTCAGGCGACGGTTTCGGAATGGGCATAAAGCATTAAGTTGGGCATTTGTGGATCGACTTGATTCGGATGATGTCAGGATTGCTATCGTAGAGATGGGACGGCGAACCCCTCTAGAGGTTGAATATCTCGAAACACGGATGATCCAAAGTGCTCGACCAGGCTATAACACTCGTATGAAGTAGGAGGAATCGATGCAAACCACTACAGACCATCTCACACCTGAAGCAGCTCAGACTTTCCTAAATATGCTTCCAGACAAGATCAGGCTGGGACTCCAGACCTATGCGGCTCAAATCGAGCAGCCCATCGAAGCGGTGATTGAGATGGCGATCGCAGGATTTCTGGATGAAGATTCGATCAGCTTCACAGGTTGCCGTCCTTTAGCGGGTATGAGTTTCAGCAGGAAAGCGCATTAGAAGCCTCGACCTTCATTATCTGCGATAAAACTGCCGTTCTCCAGCCATTAAGCAGTAAACGATCGAGCCTCGATCACCTCACCGTTTCGCTGGTTTTCCAGGCTTTCCACATAAGCCACAGCAACTCGATCGACTCAGCAATTCTCATTATGAAACGAGTCTATTGGGCTTCAGCGATTTACGAGTTTGTGAACAATTGTCAAACCTCTTTTCTGTAAGGGTTCTAGAGACCCTATTTTCCATAATGAGAATTGCTGCGATCGACTGGCATTCAACTGGTTGCGGGTTTTGTTTGAAAGCTGCTGTGAAATCTTGAATAACAAGGTCAAATTGAGCTTGTAAAGCAACAGCACGATCGTTTTTAGTCGTTTCTTTGCTGCTTTTGCTCATAGTCCCGATTTCAAGGCAGGACTAGTTTGGGGTTCTGCCACTGAAACCTCAAAAGGGATGAATCACAAAGGAATTAGCCCTGGCAGAAATGCCAGAGATTGATCAGACTGTATGTCAAGGGTTTCAAGCCGTAGTGCAACTGGCTGAAGCGCTCAAAACGTAGCCATAAGCGCCGGAGTTTACCCTCCCACGCGAACACTCGCTCGATGGGGCGAAAGCGTTCCTGAAAGATTGCCGGGTTGAAGATCGGCTTACGTCCCCGCTTCGGAGTCTTTCTAGCCCGCGGACTCGCCGGAATATTTGCAACTATGCCGCGATTGAACATAACAAACTACGATCGTTCCCCTTCGGAACTCAAGGTCTGTCGTTTGAAGCACGGTAGCTTCAATTCACCGCGTGTTCGTCCCCGTTCAGAACTCGAAATTTATTGTTAGGAAAGCGATAGCTTCGCTTCCCGTAGGGTGCGTTCCTCTTTAAAGCTCAAAAATTTTTGTCTGAAACACGATCGCTCCTTTTTCAAGCTGGAAATTTGTCGTTTGAAGTGCGGTAGCTTCACTTCCCGTAGGGTGCGTTCCTCTTCCAAACTCGAATGCTGAAGATTAGAGGTGCGATCGTGGACAAATAATCTCTATGCATCAATAATTTTGTGAGCGTGTTCGATCAAATACTTTGTGAATCGGAGTTACTGAGCTTGAGATTTGCATATGTTTTGGCGATCGAGAGCGATAACTCACTACAGACGTTTTTACCTGGTGCTATGACTTCTCAACGTTGCCCGATCGTGTCAAAAATGGCTTCGACTTTGCTTTCGCTGGGTCTGTTTGCTGCCAGCATTGGCGTTTCTGCGAGTGTTGTGCTGCCTGTTTTGGGTCAGGAGGGTCGATCGTTTTCTGCCGAGAAGGAAACTGCACTTAAGGAAGCAGCACGGCTCAATCAACAGGTAGGGCAGCTTTACCAGCAGGGCAAGTTTAATGAGGCAATTCCCCTGGCAGAACAAGCATTAAGTATCCATAAACGAATTCTGGGTGAGAACCATCCCGATGTTGCCGCCAGTCTCAACAATCTAGCATTGCTGTACCAGAATCAGGGACGCTACGCTGAGGCAGAACCCCTTTTCAAACAATCGCTGGAGTTGAACAAACGCCTCCTAGGTGAGAATCATCCCGATGTTGCCACCGGCCTCAACAATCTAGCAGGACTGTACCAGAATCAGGGACGCTACGCTGAGGCAGAACCCCTTTTCAAACAATCGCTGGAGTTGAACAAACGCCTCCTAGGTGAGAATCATCCCGATGTTGCCACCGGCCTCAACAATCTAGCAGGACTGTACCAGAATCAGGGACGCTACGGTGAGGCAGAACTCCTCTACAAACAATCGCTGAAGTTGAGAAAACGCCTCCTGGGTGAGAACCATTCCCTGGTTTCTACCAGCCTCAACAGTATGGCATTGCTGTACTGGAGTCAGGGAAATGCTGGAGATGCGACCGACCTCTTCACTCAAGGGCTGCAAATCGAAGAACGTAACCTGGACATCAGTCTCACTGTGGGTGCAGAGGCACAAAAGAAATCATATCTCGCTACTATTGCCGGAACCACTGATGCTACTATTTCCCTGCACCTGCAATCTGCTAACAACAACCCCAACGCCGCCCGTCTCGCCCTCACCACCCTCCTGCGCCGCAAAGGTCGCATCCTCAATGCCCTCACCGATGGAACGCAACGCCTGCGCCAAAACCTCACCCCCGCCGATCAAAAGCGTTTTGACGACCTTGCAGCCGTCCGCACCCAACTCGCCACCCTCTACTACAGCGGACTCGGCAAACTCACCCCTGAACAATACAAAGACCGCATCACCCAACTCCAACAACAAGCCACCCAACTCGAAGCCGACCTCAACAACCGCAGCGCCGAATTTCGCACCCAAAGCCAGCCCATCACCCTCGAAGCCATTCAAAAACAAATCCCCGCCGATACCGCTCTAGTAGACCTGATCCGCTACCAACCCTTCAACCCTAAAGCCAAACAATCTGAGCAATGGGGCAAACCTCGCTACGCCGCCTACACCCTCACTCCCCAGGGCACCATCCAAGCCATCGATTTAGGAGAAGCTGACGCGATCGACCAACTCGTCGCCAAATTCCGTCGCCTTCTGCAATCATCCAACATCGACCCCAAACCCGTCGCCCGTCAACTCGATGCCCTCCTGATGCAGCCCATCCGCACCAAACTAGGCAACACCCGCCAACTCCTGATCTCCCCCGACAGCCAACTCAACCTCATCCCCTTCGCCGCCCTCGTAGACGAACAAAACCGCTACCTCGTCGAATCCTACGCCATCACCTATCTCACAACTGGACGTGATCTATTGCGTTTGCAAACCCATTCACCCAGCCGTCAGCCACCCATAATCGTTGCCAATCCCGACTACGATCGTCCCGGTGATCCCAATTCCACCGCACAGCTTCGCAGCAGCAATTCTCCCATCGTTGCTCAAAAATCCATTCAGCCAATCTCCCCCTCACAGCGTAGATCGGGCCAGCGATCAACCGACCTCGCGACCCTCAAATTTGATTCCCTTCCCGGCACTGCCGCAGAAGCCAAAGCGATCTCTCCCAAACTCCCTGACGCGATCGTTCTCACAGGCTCTCAAGCTACCGAAAACGCGCTCCAACAAATCCAATCTCCCCGCATCCTCCACATCGCCACCCACGGCTTCTTCCTGCAAGATTTCCCTTCACTTACCCCCAACAAAACCCGCGCCAGCGCACTCCCCCTCTTTGAAGGAACCTCCACCGCTCCCGCGATCGGACTGGGCGAAAATCCCCTGCTGCGCGCCGGACTTGCCCTCGCTGGATTCAACCCCCGCAAAAGTGGCACCGAAGACGGCATACTCACTGCTCTCGAAGTCAGCAATCTCAATTTGCGCGGGACTCAACTGGTCGTTTTGTCTGCCTGCGAAACCGGACTTGGTGACATTGCCAACGGTGAAAGCGTTTATGGGTTGCGCCGCGCCCTCACCCTCGCCGGAGCCGAAACCCAACTCATTAGCCTCTGGAAAGTCAGCGACGACGGCACCAAAGACCTGATGGTAAAGTACTACGATCGTCTGCTCAACGGCACCGGACGCAGCGATGCCCTCCTCCTCACCCAGCGAGAGTTCCTTAATGATTCTCAGTATCGCCATCCCTACTACTGGGCATCCTTCATTCCCTCTAGAGATTGGCGACCTTTGAATCTGACTATGGGACTGGGCTAACGCTGATGGGGCCGTCAGAGGTGATTGCAACCAGTGCGATCGCTTCATATTACGGCGTGACGTTTGATTATGATCTTGAGTTTAACGGAGTTAGTGTCACGAATTATTCGCGGAGGCTTTTCGGTTGTGTTTGGCATGATCGCGCTCCAGCACCATACAAAACACAGTCAGACAACTCGTTTCATTTGGAAACGCACCAATCTCATCGGACTTCGCCCGAAACTCACGGAACCATCGCTCAAGATGATTCGTAGTCCGAATATGGCAGTGTAGGTCGTGAGGGAATTGATAGAACGTCAGCGTTAATTCACTATCTTTGAGGAAGGTACGCACCGCATCTGGTTCGAGCAATTGCCACTTTTGAGCAAAGTCTTGCAACGGTTTCTGTGCTTGATTGACATCGGTTGCCTCGAAAATATCATCCGCATCACTCGTGATTTCAAACCGTCGTTGTTGCTTGGCATCAGTCAGTTTGAGCGATTGTTTTTGTGCGTCTAGTTGCGGTAATTGCTCATAGTTTAAATGCCGTGCGATGCCTCTAACTTGTGTGTAATACAGCGTTGTTGGTGGGCATTCGGAAAGTAAGCCGCAATTGCTTGAGGTAATCCTAAACGGGTGCGACCTTTATTTGATACCCTTAGAGCGCAATGGAAAAGCCATATTGATTCAGCTTGTTCCAGAATTGATCCCAACGGGTTGAGGTTAAGACTAACGCTCTCAAACT